>DASWJN010000049.1:0-3021 GCA_036397135.1 Candidatus Methylomirabilota bacterium | reverse complement strand
GCGTGCTCTCCGTCCTCGGCCGCACGGGCGAGCGCGTCATGTACGACGAGGCCAGGGTGCGCGAGCGGTGGGGGGTGGAGCCGGCCCAGATCGCCGACGTGCTGGCCCTCATGGGCGACTCCATCGACAACATCCCCGGCGTCAAGGGCGTGGGCGAGAAGACCGCGGTCAAGCTGATCAGCCAGTTCGGCTCGGTCGAGCGCCTGTACGAGAACCTCACGCTGGTCGGCGGCAAGCTGCGCGAGACGCTGGCGGCCAGCCGCAAGCAGGCACTGCTCTCCCGCGAGCTGGCCTCCCTGTCCCGCAGCGCGCCGGCCACGCTGGATCTGGAATCGTTCCGGCGGGTGGAGCCGGACTGGGCGCGGCTGCGGGGGCTGTGGATGGAGATGGAGTTCACGCGCCTCGTCAAGGAATTGCCGGCCACCGTCGTGGCGGTGAGCGCGGAGCCCGTGGCGCGGCTCGGCGACGCGGCGGCCGTGGCCGCCTACCTGGCCACGGTGCCGGCCGGCGCGCCGCTGGCGATCGACTGGATCGGCGACGCGCGCCCGCCGGCGCCGCGGATCGACGCGCTCGGGCTCTTCCATCCCGCCGCCGGCGCCGCCTGGACGGCCGGCGGGCCCGGAGCGTGGCTCAGCGGGCGGGAGCTGATCGTCCACGACGCCAAGCCGCTGCTGGAGGCCTGCCTGGACGCGGGAGCCGTCCCCCCGGTGGCGCAGGACACCGCGCTGGCGGCCTATCTGCTCAACCCGGCACGGGCCACGTACCGGCTGGACGAGGTGTGCATGGAGGCGTTCGGCGAGTGTCCGCCCACGCCGCCGGTCGCCGGCCCCGACGGGCGCGCGGTGGACGCGGCGCTCGGCGCCGTGCTGGGCGACCGGGCGCGCTGGCTCGTGCGCTACTGGACGCGCGCGGCGGCCGAGCTGGACGAGCGGGCGCTGCGGCGGATCTACGACGAGATCGAGCGCCCGCTGGTGCCCGTCCTCGCCACCATGGAGCGGCACGGCATCCGGGTGGAGCCGGCCCGCCTGGAGGCCTTCGCCAAGGAGCTGGAGCGCACCCTCGACAACCTCACCCGCGAGATCCACGAGCTCGCCGGCGAGACGTTCACCATCGCCTCGCCCAAGCAGCTCGCCCAGATCCTGTTCGAGAAGCTCAAGCTGCCCGCCCTCCGTCGCACGAAGACCGGCTACTCCACCGACGCCGACGTGCTGACCGAGCTGGGCCTCACCCATCCGTTGCCGGCCAAGGTCCTCGAGCACCGGATGCTGTCGAAGCTCAAGGGCACCTACGCGGACGCGCTGCCCCAGCTCGTGAATCCCGCCACCGGACGCATCCACACGACGTTCAACCAGCTGGTGGCGGCGACCGGACGGCTGTCGAGCCAGGATCCGAATCTCATGAACATCCCGATCCGTACCGAGCTGGGCCGGCGGATCCGCCAGGCGTTCGTGCCGGAGGAGGGCTGGCGGTTCGTGGCCGCCGACTACTCGCAGATCGAGCTGCGCATCCTCGCCCACATGTCGGGCGAGCCGGCCATCATCGAGTCGTTCCGGCGGGGCGAGGACATCCACACCCGCACGGCCTCCGAGGTCTTCAAGGTGGCGCCCGGCCAGGTGACGCCGCTGCAGCGCACGATCGCCAAGAGCGCGAACTTCGCCATCCTCTACGGCGTGTCAGCCTTCGGGCTGTCCCAGGCGACGAAGATCGACCAGAAGGAGGCCCAGCGGTACATCAACGCGTACTTCGCGCTCCATCCGCTCGTGCGGGCGTTCATCGACCGCACGCTGGCCGAGGGGCGCGAGCGCGGCTACGTCGCCACGCTGCTGGGCCGCCGGCGGTACCTGCCCGACCTGCGCTCGAACAACCCCGTGGCCCGCGGCGCCGCCGAGCGGATGGCCATGAACGCCCCCGTGCAGGGGACCGCCAGCGACATGATCAAGATCGCCATGGTGCGCGTGCACCGGGCCCTGGCCGAGCGGGGCCTCGCCAGCCGCATGCTGCTGCAGGTCCACGACGAGCTGCTCTTCGAGTCGCCGCCGGAGGAGGTGGAGACGATCGCCGGGCTGGCCCGCGAGATCATGGAGTCGGCGCTCCCGCTGGCGGTGCCGGTCGTCGTCGACGTCAAGACCGGGACCGACTGGTCGGACGTGTGAGCCGCCGCTTCCTGCTGGTCGGCCTCACCGGCGGCCTGGCCACCGGCAAGAGCACCGTCTCCGACATCCTCCGCGGCCTCGGCTGCGTGGTGCTCGACGCCGACCTGCTGGCCCGCGAGGTCGTCGAGCCGGGCCAGCCCGCGCTGGCCGAGATCGCCCGCGAGTTCGGCCCCGAGGTCCTCCAGCCCGACGGCACCCTGGACCGCAAGCGCCTGGGCGCGATCGTGTTCGCCGACCCCGAGCGGCGCCGGCGGGTGGAGGCCATCACGCATCCGGCCATCCGCGACCGCTTGCTCGCCCGCCTGGCCGAGCTGGAGGCCCGGGGCTTCGAGGGCATCGTCGTGTGGGACGCACCGGTGATGATCGAGTCGGGCGGCCACAAGCACATGGACCGGCTCGTCGTCGTGGTCGCCGACGCGGTCACCCAGCGCGCCCGCGCGCTCGCCCGCGACGGCGACCCCGCCGACGTCGAGCGCAAGATCGCCAGCCAGATGCCGCTCGCCGACAAAGCCCGCCGCGCCGACTACGTCATCGACAACTCCGGCGACCGCGCCGCCACCGAGGCGCGCACGCGCGAGGTCCACGCCGCCCTCCTCGCCGACCTGCGCGCCCGTGTCCGCGGCTAGTGCGCATTATTCGCGAATGTCGACTGCGTGCGGCCGGGCGCTGGCGGCGGGGTGCGTGGGCCCCGGCGGCGCCGGCAGGGCTCGCCGGGCGCGGCATGCTCGCTCCGGACGGGGGCGCGCGCGCGCCCCCCATCCCCCAGCGGGGGCTGGCTCGCTGGTGAGTCGGATCGCCGATCGCGCGCTCGCCCCCATCCTGCGCTCGCGCACGCGACCACGCTCGCCCTGATGGCGCCGCCGGCGCC
>DASWJN010000048.1:0-15392 GCA_036397135.1 Candidatus Methylomirabilota bacterium | reverse complement strand
ACCGGGAACCAGACCGGCCCCCGCCAGTTGGAGTTGCCGCCGAAGAGGCCGCTCGACGACTCGGCCGGCTCGTAGTCCACCCGGTGCTCGGCGTCGCCGAGCGCGAGCACGTACGGGTGCTCGGCGTGGTGGCGCGACACGGCGCGGATGCCGTGCGGCGAGAGGAACTCGCCCTCGTCGAGCATGAACCGCAGGACGCGCGGCAATTGCGCGCGTGAGACGATCGACAGCAGCCGGCGCGTCCCACCCCCGGGCCCCGCGACCTCCTGCACGTGCTCGCGCAGCTCGGGCCGGTTGTCGATGAACCACTGCATCCGGCGCTTGAACCCCGGCAGCGCGTCGATCACCTCGGGCTCCAGCGTCTCCACCGCGAACAGCGGGACGAGGCCGACCATCGAGCGCACCTTGAGCGGCCGGTGGTGGCCGTCGGCGTGCAGGACGTCGTAGTAGAAGCCGTCGGCCTCGTCCCAGAGAGACAGCCCCTCGTGCCCCATGTCGTCCATGGCGTGGGCGATGTAGACGAAGTGCTCGAAGAACTTGGAGGCGACGTCCTGGTAGGATGGGTCCTCCCGGGCCAGCTCGAGCGCGATCGCCAGCATGTTCAGGCAGTACATCCCCATCCAGGCGGTGCCGTCCGACTGCTCGATGTGGCCGCCGGTCGGCAGCGGCGCCGAGCGGTCGAAGACACCGATGTTGTCCAGGCCGAGAAAGCCGCCCTGGAACACGTTGCGGCCCTCGGCGTCCTTGCGGTTGACCCACCACGTGAAGTTCAGCAGCAGCTTGTGGAAGACGCGCTGGAGGAAGTCGCGGTCGCCGCGCCCGTGCCGCTTGCGCTCGATCCGGTACACGCGCAGCGCGGCCCAGGCGTGCACGGGCGGGTTGACGTCGCCGAACGCCCACTCGTAGGCGGGGATCTGCCCGTTGGGATGCATGTACCACTCGCGCAGGAAGAGCACGAGCTGGCCCTTGGCGAACTCGGGATCGACCAGCGCGAGCGGGATCACGTGGAAGGCCAGGTCCCAGGCGGCGTACCACGGATACTCCCACTTGTCGGGCATCGAGATGACGTCGTCGTTGTAGAGGTGCGCCCACTCGCGGTTGCGACCGCCGCGCCGGCTGGCCGGGGGCGGCGGGCCGGCGGGGTCGCCCTCGAGCCAGCGCCGCACGTCGTAGTGGAAGAACTGCTTGCTCCACAGCAGGCCGGCGAAAGCCTGCCGCATGACCGCGCGGGCGTCCTCGGACAGGCTGGCCGGGATCACCGTCGCGTAGAACTCGTCAGCCTCGCGGATCCGCCGCGTGAACAGGGTCTCGAATTCCCGTCCGAACGCGGCGTCCGGCGCCGGCGCCTCGGTGAGGCGCAGGCGGACGGTCGCGGTCCGGCCCGCCGGCACGACCAGCCGGTAGTGCGCGGCGGCCTTGGTGCCGGCGCCGTCGGCATTCACCGCGTCCTTGCGGCCCTCGACCAGGTAGTCGTTGATCGCGTCCTTCACGTGCGGGCTCGCGCTGGGCGCGCCCCACAGGCGCGTCAGGTTCGAGTCGTTCTCGGTGACCAGCAGCTCGGGCTCACCCTCGCAGTGCAGCCACCGGCGCCCCAGCTCGGCGTGCTCGGCCTCGATCGTGGCGTGGCCGGCCACCGCCTGGAGGCGCGGCCGCGCCGATGCCGCTGCCCACGACCACGTGTTGCGGAACCACAGCGTCGGCAGCAGGTGCAGCTCGGCCGCCTCCGGCCCGCGGTTGGCCACGCTGATGCGCACCAGGACGTCGTCGGCGCTCGCCTTGGCGTACTCGACGGTCACGTCGAAGTACCGGTCGTCGTCGAACACGCCGGTGTCGATCAGCTCGTACTCGGGGGCCCGGCGGTCGCGCCGCCGGTTCTCCTCGGCCAGCGCCGCGTACGGGAAGGCGGCCTGCGGATACTTGTAGAGCGCCCGCATGTAGGAGTGGGTCGGCGTGGAGTCGAGGTAGAAGTAGTACTCCTTGACGTCCTCGCCGTGGTTGCCCTCGCTGCCGGTGAGCCCGAAGAGGCGCTCCTTGAGGATCGGGTCGCGGCCGTTCCAGAGCGCCACGGCGAAGCAGAGGCGCCCGTGGTTGTCGGAGATCCCGGCGATGCCGTCCTCGCCCCACCGGTAGGCGCGCGAGCGCGCGTGATCGTGGGGGAACGAGTCCCAGGCGGTGCCGTGGGGGCTATAGTCCTCGCGGACCGTGCCCCACTGGCGCTCGGCCAGGTACGGGCCCCACCGCCGCCAGTGGGCGGTCCGCGCCCGGGTGTCCTGGAGCCGTCCTTCCTCGGCGGTGAGCCGGCGGTTGCGCGTGTCGGGCTGGCGGGGCTTGTTCATGCCTCATGGACACAGCCTCCGCCCGCATCGATCCGACGGCGTGCCCCCTGGGCTTCCGGGCGGGGGCGTTTCGGGCTCGCGCTGGTGAGCGCGGCCTGCGCGGTCGTCGCGGCGAGATCCGGCGCCATGCCGGTGGCGTAGGTCCGGGTGAGCAGCTCACGCAGAGCCATGCGGGCCCGGTGCAGGCGCGATTTCACCGAGGCGACCGACTCGCCGACGAGCTCGGCGACCTCCTCGCTGGACAGCTCCTCCACGTCCCGGAGCAGCAGCACGGCGCGATAGTGCGCGGGCAGGCGTTCGACGGCGGCGCGGACGACCGCGCGACCTTCCCGGGACAGCAGCACCGCATCGGGCATCGAGGACCAGTCGGCCAGCAGGAACGAGCGATCGCCCTGGCGGTGACCGTCCTCGTGGTACGCCGGCAGGTGGTCCTCGAGGGGCTCCTCGACCTGGGCCCGCTTGCCGCGCCGCTTGTTCAGCGCCGTGTTGACGGCGATGCGGTAGAGCCAGGTGCCGAGCGCCGCCCGGCCCTCGAAGCCGCCGGCCTTGCGGAAGAGTGTGAGGAAGACGTCTTGCACGACCTCCTCGGCGTCGGGCGCCGAACCGGTGATGCCGTGCGCCACGCGGTAGACGCGGGCGGAGAAGCGCTCCATCAGCGGCTCGAGCGCGGCCGCGTCGCCGGCCCGCAGCCGCTCCAGGACGGCCGCGTCGCTCAGGTCCTTGCTCATCATGCCTGCACCTTCATCTGCTCGGTGACGAAGGCCGAGCAGTGCAGCAACGGCACGCCACGGCTGCCGAGCGTCCGCAGCAGCTCCACCCCGCGCCGCTCGACGAACGAGACGTCCGACAGATCCAGCGTCACCGTGGTCGTGGACAGCAGCCGGTCGCACGTCCGCCGCAGCTCGTCCACCCAGGGGCCGATGATCTGCCCCTCCAGGCGGAGCACCGCATCGCCCGCCGCCGGCGCCAGCGTCACGATCTTGAGCACGTCGCCCCTCCCGCCCGGTGGTCGTACGCAAGGGCCGTGCTAGGGCTGGCTGCCGGCGCCAGCCCGAGGAGAGATCCGGAACGACGCGGACTTGTGTGAGGGGCTCGGGCGAGCCCGCCCCTGGCGCCCCCGACGGCCGGGGAGCGCGGCCACGGCGGGCCGTGGGCGGCTACGAAGCTGCGTGGCCGGGCCGGCGAATCCCCAGCTTCTCGATGCGGCTGCGCAGCGTGTTGGGGTGGATCCTGAGCAGGCCGGCCGCGCCGCGCGGGCCCTCGATGACGCCGCCGCTGCGCTGCAGCGCGGCCGTGATCTGGGTGCGCTCGACTTCCTCGAGCATCTCGGCGAGTCCGCCCCCCGACTCCGGGCGCGACGGCTCGGGCGGCGCCGGGCGCAGCACGTCGTCGTCGAGCTCCAGGACAGGGCCGGAGGCCAGCACGACCGCGCGCTCGATCACGTTCTGCAGCTCGCGGACGTTGCCGGGCCAGCCGTAGCCCACCAGCCGGTCCATGGTCTCCCGTGATACCGTCTCGACCCGCTTGCCGAACTTCTTGCCGTACTTCGCCAGGAAGAACATCACGAGCTGGGGGATGTCCGAGCGGCGCTGCCGCAGCGGCGGCACCGCCAGCGGCACGACGTTGAGGCGGTAGAACAGGTCGGCGCGGAAGCGGCCGGCCTCGACCGCCGCCTGCAGATCGCGGTTGGTCGCCGCGATCACCCGCACGTCGACGGAGACCGTCTGGTTGCCGCCCACCGGCTCGAACGCGTGCTCCTGGAGCACGCGCAGCAGCTTCACCTGCGTCTCGGGCGGCAGCTCGCCGACCTCGTCGAGGAAGATGGTGCCGCCGTCGGCGAGCTGGAAGCGCCCCATCCGCCGCTCCAGCGCCCCGGTGAACGCCCCCTTGACGTGGCCGAAGAACTCGCTCTCGACCAGGCCGGCCGAGATCGCCGTGCAGTTGACCTTCACCAGCGGCCGCGTGCGCCGCGCGCTCTGGTGGTGCAGGGCGCGGGCGATCAGCTCCTTGCCGGTGCCGGTCTCGCCGGTGATGAGGACGGTGGAGTCGGTGGGGGCGACCCGCTCGACCTGGCGCAGCACGGCCAGCAACGCGTGGCTGCCGCCCACCATCCGGACGAAGTCGTGCTCGCCGTGGATCTCCTCTTGCAGGTAGGCGTTCTCGCGCTCCAGCCGAGCCTTGAGGTCTGCGATCTCCTCGTAGGCCGTCATGTTCTCGATCGCCAGCGCGACCTGCCCGGCGACCTCCTGGAGAACCGCCACGTCGCGCTCGGCGTACTGCGCCACCCGCGTGCTGCCCACCGCCAGCGTGCCGATGCAGCGCCCTCGCGCCACCAGCGGCACGATGGCGAAGGACCGCACGCCGTCGGCGAAGGCCTGCTCCTCGGCCGGGTACTGTCGCTCGCGCTCGAGGTCCCGGCGCACGAACGGGCGCTGCTGCTGGAAGACCAGGCCGACGTGGCTCTCGGTCGGGGAGATCTCCAGGCCGACGACGAAGTAGGCGGACGGCAACGAGGACTCGAGCACGAAGAGGCGGAGGACGTCGCGCCGGGGGTCGTGCAGGAAGATCGCCGTCCGGTCGAAGGGCACGATGGGCCGCAGCGCGGCGGCGATTGCGCGGAAGAGCGCCTCGCGCGTGAGATTCGCGATCAACGCGTTGTTGATCTCGAGCAGCGTGCGATAGCGCTCCGCCTCGCCGGCCGGCTGCCGGGCGGCTGGCTCCGTCACCGAACGGCCCCCATCGCCACGCATTCTATCCGCGCCCGGGACCGCCGGCGCACCCCCGGCGCGGAGTTCACACGGCTGTCACAGGCGACCGGCCGCCCGGGCCGGTACCGCGAGGGTGTGCAATGCGCTCCCCATTTCCCTGACGTGGTTACCGCCGGCCCGGCCCGCGACCCCCAATGACGTGACGATGCGGGCCCCGGGGCCTTGGCATTCCGCTTGCCCGTTCGTTCAGCGTCATGGACCACCATGCTCGGCCGGCGCCGCTGTCCTTCGCCCAGCAGGGGGCGTGGCTCCAGGCGCAACTCGCGGCTGACCTGCCGGTCGGTAACCAGCCGATCACGATCCGCCGCCGGGGCCCGCTGGATGCCGGCGCCCTCGAGGGCGCCCTGGCCGACCTCGTGCGCCGGCACGAGGCCTGGCGCACGACGTTTCGGGTCGAGGACGGCGCGCCGGTGCAGGTCGTCAACGGGCCGCGCGCGATCCGCCTGCCCGTGGTCGACCTCCGGGGGCGGCCCCAGGCCGAGCGGGAGGCGCTGGCGCTGGCGACCGCGGACGCCGAGCGTCCCTTCGACCTCGCCCGGGGCCCGCTCTACCGCGCGCGCCTCGTCCGGCTCGCCGACGACGTTCACCGCCTCTACCTCACGCTCCACGCCGCCATCGCCGACGGCGGCTCGATTCACCGCCGCCTGCTGCCGGAGCTGGCCGCGCTCTACTCGGCGCGCGTGGAAGGCAGGCCTCCGCCACCCGGGCCGCCGCTCCAGCAGCGCGAGGTCGCGCTCCGGCAGCGCGAATGGGCGCGGACGGCCGCGGCCGAGCGCCAGCTCGAGTACTGGCGCCGGCAGCTGGCCGGCCCGCCGCCGATCGTCGAGCCGTCCGCCGACCGGGCCCGGCCACCGGTGCGCGGGTTCCGGGGGGCCCGGCACGCAGTGGCGTTCGATCGCCGGCTGACCGGAGCGCTTCATGCCGCGGCCCGGGAGGCCGGGGTGAGCCTCTTCGTCGTGCTGCTGGCCGGATTCGCCGGCCTGCTCCACCGTTACACGGGCGAGGACGACGTGGTGGTGGGCTCGCTGGCAGCGGGACGAACGTCCCCCGAGCTGCAGGCGCTGCTCGGGTGCCTCGCCAACCCGCTCGCCCTGCGGATCGACCTCGCCGGCGACCCGTCGTTTCGCGCCCTGCTCCAGCGCGTCGCCGCCGTCGCGCGCGACGGGTTCGCCCACGGCGACGTCCCGTTCGAGCACGTGGTGAAGGCGGTGCAGCCGATCCGCGACCGCGGGCGCTCTCCGCTGTTCTCGCACATCCTCGCGTTCGAGCCGCCGGGGGCCCCGGCACCGCCCGGCTGGGAGATCAGCGGCCCGGACGTCGACCCCGGGACCGCCGATTTCGATCTCCACCTCGACCTGCACGCGCGGGGAGAAGAGATCGTGGGACGCCTCGCCTACCGGACGGATCTCTTCGAGCCGGCCACCATCGTCCGGCTGGAGGCGCACTACCGGAGGATGCTGCAGGCCGCGGCGGCGGATCTCGATCGCCCCCTGTCCCGCCTGCCGCTGCTCGACGAGCGCGAGCTCCACCAGGTGGTCGTGGAATGGAACCGGACCGCTCGCCCCTATCCGGCCGGGGCGACGGTCCACGAGCTGGTCGAGCGGCACGCCGAACGCGCCCCGGAGCGCGTCGCGCTCGTGGCCGGCGACACCGCGCTGACCTACCGCGAGCTGAACCGGCGCGCGGACGTCCTGGCCGCGCGCCTGCGCGCGCTCGGCGTCGGGCCCGGCGCCATCGTGGCGGTGGCGATGGAGCGGTCACCCGAGGTGATCGTCGGCTACCTGGCGGCGCTCAAGGCCGGCGCCGCGTACCTGCCGCTGAGCGTGAACGATCCGCCCGAACGGCTGGCCTTCATCGTGGCCGACGCCGGGGCCGCGGTCGTCCTCACGCGCCGGGGCCCGGCGGCCGCCGCGCCCGTCGGAAGCGTCCCCGTCGTCGAGGTGGGCGACGAGCGGGCCGAGGCGGGCGGCGCGCCGGCCGCCGGCGTGCGTGTCACCCCGGACGATCTGATCTACGTGATGTACACCTCGGGGTCGACGGGGCGGCCCAAGGGCGTCGCCGTGCCCCATCGGGGCATCGTCCGGCTGCTCTTCAACCAGGAGCGCTACGTTCGCCTAGGGCCCGACGACGTCATCCTGCAGTCCACGGCGCTGTCGTTCGACGTCTCGGCGTTCGAGATCTGGGGCGCCCTGGTTCACGGCGCCCGCCTCGTGCTCTACCCCGGGGCCGTTCCGACGGTACGGGAGATTCGCGAGGCGATCCGCCGTCACGGCGTCACCACGATGTGGCTGACGCCCGCGGTCTTCAACATGGTGATCGACGAGGATCCAGAGACCCTGGCGCCGCTGCGGCAGCTCGACCTCGGGGGCGAGGCCCTGGCAGTGCCTCACGTCGCCCGCGCGGCGAGCGCCTTGCGGACGACCCAGCTCATCAACGGGTATGGACCGACCGAGTGCTCGGTGGCGGCGACCGCCTATCTGATCTCTCCGCCGGTCGATCCGGCGGCGGCTTCCATCCCGATCGGCCCGCCGATCGCGAACACGACGGCCTACGTGCTGGATCGCCACCTGAGTCCCGTCCCCATCGGCGTCCCGGGCGAGCTGTACCTCGGCGGCCCCGGCGTCGCCCGCGGCTACGTGAACCGCCCCGAGGAGACGGCGGCGCGCTTCATCGAGGATCCGTTCAGCGCGGACGCCGGCGCGCGCCTCTACCGGACGGGCGACCGCGCGCGCTGGCGGCCCGACGGGATGCTGGAGTACCTCGGCCGGCTCGACGCGCAGGTGAAGATCCGCGGGCTCCGGATCGAGCTGGGCGAGATCGAGACGGTCCTGGGCCGCCATCCCTCGGTGCGCGAGGCCGCCGTGCTGGTGCGCGAGGATCCGGCCGGCAAGCGGCTGGTGGCCTACGTCGCCGGCGCGGGCGTGGGGCCGGACGAGCTGCGCGAGCACGTGCGGCGGACGCTGCCCGTCTACATGGTGCCGGCCGCGTTCGTCACCCTCGCCGCCTTGCCACTCACGCCCAACGGCAAGGTCGACCGGCGCGCCCTGGCCGCGCTCGGTGAAACACCGGTTCGGCAGGCGGGCGCCCCCGTGGCCGCGCCGGCGGGCTCGCTGGCGGCGCAGCTGATCGAGCTGTGGCAGCAGCTGCTGAGCGTGCGGGCGCTCGGCGTCAGCGACGACTTCTTCGAGCTGGGCGGCGACTCGCTGACCGCCGCCCGCATGCTCCAGCAGGTGGGCGACCTGACCGGCTGCGCGCTGCCGCTCACCACGCTCTACGAGAGCCCCACCATCGAGGGGCTGGCGCGCGTGCTGCGTGAGCGGGGCCAGCGGTCGCTCGATGTGACGGCGCCGGCGCTCATGCTGAACCGGGGCGGCGACCGGACACCGCTCTTCCTCTTCCACGGCATGCTGACCGGCGGCGCATTCTATGCGCTGCGCCTGGCGCGCCGGCTCGGTCCCCGGCAGCCGGTCCACGTCATCCATCCCTTCACGGGGGTCTCGTCGCCGATCCCGTCCACGATCGAGGCGATGGTCGACGCGCACCTGGACCTGGTGCGGAGGCTACAGCCGCGCGGCCCGTACCGCCTGGCCGGCTACTGCAACGGCGGCCTCGTCGCCTACGAGACCGCCCGGCGGCTGCGCGACGCCGGCGAGACCGTCGAGCTGCTGGCGCTCATCGCCGCGGTGCCGGTCACGCGGCTCAGGCGGACCGGCCGGCTGCTGCGGCGCGTCGCCGGGCTGGCCGGGCTCCCGCCCCAACGGGTGGCCGAGCCGCTGGCGCGGCTGCGCTCGTTCCTGGAGGCCGTCGCCGAGCGGCCGCCCCGCCAGTGGCCGGCGTTCGTCGCCCGCACGGCCGTCGGGCTGGCGCGCCGGGCGGTGCGGTGGCGCCCGAGGTCGACGTCGGAGCTGGACCAGGGGCTGGACGTCATGGCGCTCTACCACCGGGTCTTCATGCGCTTCTTCCCGCAGCACTATCCCGGCGCGATCGTCCTGCTGTGGCCGGAGCGCGAGGGGTGGGGCCCGGCGCCGGCGGCGGCCGCCGCCTGGCGCCGGCTGGTGCCGGTCGTGACCCTTCACGTCCTGCCCGGAGATCACCTCGGCGTTCTGCACGAGCATCTGGACGTCGTGGCCGGCCACCTGCACCCCTACCTCGACGACGGCGACGGCGAACCCGGGCGGCTGATGGCGGCGGCCGCCGTGCCGCTGGGCCTGACGGCACTCCTCTTCGACTTCGCCGAGCTTCTGCGGCGCGCGTGGGAGCTGTCGATCTGCCTCGCCTGACCGGCCCGCCGGCCCGCGTGAACGTGAAGGCGGCCCTGGTCCGCAACACCGCGTGGTACGGCGTGGTGACGGTGATCGGGCTCGGGTCCGGACTGCTCATGTCCGTCGTGCTCGCCCGCGGGCTCGGGCCGCAACGCATGGGCGACTTCACCTACGTGACGTGGGCGTGGGCGACGCTGGACGCCGTCGCCACCCTGGGGTTCGCGCTGGCCACCGCTCGCTACACCGCCGACGCGGCGGCCCGCGGCGACCTTGCCGGCGCCTGGGGGTTCGCCCGGTATTTCAGGCGCCGGCAGCTCCTCGCGAGCGCCCTCGTCGTGGCCGCCGCCACGCCGCTCGTGCTGTGGCTGGCGCCGGCCCACCTGCGGTGGCCCCTCGTCGTGGTGACCGTCGCGCTGTTCCCGATGACGCTGGAGAGCATCGACACTCACGCCCTCTACGGCGCCCAGCGCTACGACCTCACGGCGGGACTGAGCACGCTCAAGATGACGCTGCAGATCGTCGTCGTGGCCACCGCCCTGGCGCTGGGGGCCGGCCTTCCCGGGATCATCACCGGGCTCGCCCTCACGCTGCTGGTCTCGTGCTGGCTCGTCCGGCGCAGCGCCCGGCGCGTGTATCCGGTGGCGCCGGCCGACGTCCCCGCCCCGCACCGGCCCGAGATACGGAAGTACCTCGTGGCGCTGTCGACGGTGGCGGTGCTCGACGCCATCGTCTGGGACCGCTCGGAGGTGTTCTTTCTCGGGCTCTGGGGCGACTCGCACGACATCGCCTATTACAGCCTGGCCTTCGGGCTGGCGACCCGCGCGATGATCATCCCCGAGATCGCCGTCGGCGCCTTGCTGCCCGCGTTCTCGGCCCTGCACGGCAGCGGCAACCGGCGGGACTTCGAGGACGTCTACCGGACGGCCCTGCGCTGCGTGGCGCTGGCCGGCGCGCTGATCGCCGCGCTCGTCGCCGCCCTGGCGCCCGGCGTCGTGGTCATCCTCTACGGCGAGCCCTACCTGCCGGCCGCCGCGCTGCTCAGCGCGCTGGCGGGCGTCGCGCTCGTCTCCGCGCTCCGCCAGGTGGCGTGGGCCGCCTTGCCCGCCCTGGGCGATCGCCGCTCGGCGCTGGCGGCCACCACGCTGGCCGCCGCCGTCAACCTGGGGCTGGCCGCGGTCCTCATCCGGTCGCACGGCACCGCGGGCGCCGTGATCGCCAACGCGGCGGGCCAGCTCATCGCCACGGTGCTGGTCTTCCTGGCGCTGGCGAGCCGGCACGGCTACCGGTTTCCGACCTGGGACCTGGCGAAGATCGCCGTCGCCGCCGGGCTCGCGTTCCTCGCCGCCCGCCTGGCGGCGACGGGCCTCACGCCCGGCGGTCCCGGCCTCGGCGAGGTCCTCGTCGGCGCCGCGGCGGGCTCGATCGTGTTCGCCGGCGCCTGCGTGCTGGGGCGTGTCGTCGGCCCGCGCGAGTGGGCGGCGGTGGCGGCGAGACTGCGACAGCGGGCGGCGTGATCCACCAGGCGCCCGGAGTCTGCAAGCGACGTGCGCCGCGAAGCAATCTGTTCCCCTGCAACGATCTTCCACACCGGCAACGGGCGCCGGTTCTCGCCGCCGCGCCCTCCAAAACCCCGGTATCCCGGGGCGATCGGCGCGTGCTCCGCGGCCGCTCGAGGGACGGCGAACCCGCGGTGGCCCGGATCGCGTCAGGCATCCTTCTTGCCGTCATGCCTCGGTGCGGGACCGGCGCGTCCCGCCTCGACGCAGCGGAACGGAGAACCGGGTGATGTGTGGAATCGCAGGCGTCTTCGACTTCGATGGGCGCCCTGTCGACGCGCCACTCCTGCGACGGATGATCGGCCGGGCCCACCATCGGGGCCCCGACGACACGGGCGTGCACGCCGACGGCCCCGTGGGGCTGGCCCACGCGCGGCTGAGCATCGTCGACGTGGCCGGCGGGCGGCAACCCATGGCCGGCCGCGACGGCAGTCTGTGGATCGCCTTCAACGGGGAGATCTTCAACCACGTCGAGCTGCGGGAGGAGCTGCGGGCGCGCGGGCACACCTTCTCGACCCGCTCGGACACCGAGGTGATTCTCAAGGCGTACGAGGACAGGGGTGACGCCTGCGTGCGCGACTTCAACGGCCAGTGGGCCTTCGCCATCTGGGACGCGCGCCGCCGCCGGCTCTTCCTCTCGCGCGATCGCCTGGGTGTCCGCCCGCTCTTCTACGCCCACACCGGCCGCCGCCTGGTCTTCGGCTCCGAGATCAAGGCGCTCTTCGGCCATCCGGCGGTGCCCCGCGAGCTGGACCTGCGCGGGCTGGACGAGGTCTTCACCTTCTGGTGCCCGCTGGCGCCCCGGACCGTGTTCCGCGGCGTGGAGGAGCTGCCGCCGGGGCACTCGATGATCGTGGAGGCGTCGGGCGCCGTGCGCATCACGCCGCACTGGCGCCTGGACTACCAGGCCGTCGCCGGTGGCGAGCGCGACCCCGGCGAAGCCGCCGAGGAACTGCGGGCGCTGCTGGTCGACGCCACCCGCCTGCGGCTGCGCGCCGACGTCCCCGTTGGCGCCTATCTCAGCGGCGGCCTCGACTCCACCGTCGTGACGGCCCTGGTCACGCGGTTCACGGACACGCGGCTGCGGACCTTCTCGGTCGTGTTCGACGATCCCGAGTTCGACGAGCGCGGCTACCAGCGGGACGCCGCGCGCTTTCTCGGGTCCGAGCACGCCGAGGTGCGCTGCTCCGGCGGGGATATCGCCCGCGTCTTTCCCGACGTGATCCGGCACACGGAGACGCCGATTCTCAGGACGGCCCCGGCGCCGCTCTATCTCCTGTCCCGGCTCGTCGGCGCGCAGGGCTACAAGGTGGTGCTGACCGGCGAGGGCGCGGACGAGATGCTCGGCGGATACGACATCTTCAAGGAGGCGAAGATCCGCCGGTTCTGGGCGGCCGACCCCGGCTCCCGGGCGCGGCCGCTGCTGCTCAGGCGCATGTACCCGTGGCTGCCGAACCTCCAGCGACAGCCGGAGGCGTACCGGCGCGCCTTCTTCCACGTCGAACCGGCGGACTTGGCGAGCCCGTTCTTCTCCCACCTGCCGCGCTGGACGCTGACCGCGGGCCTCAAGCGGTTCTTCGCGCCGGCGGTGCGGGCGGCGCTGGCCACCCGTGACGTGTACGCCGAGCTGCGCGAGCGCCTGCCCGCCCGCTACGGCGACTGGCCGCCGTTCTGCCAGGCGCAGTATCTGGAAACGACGGGCCTGCTGCCGGGCTACATCCTGTCGTCGCAAGGCGACCGGATGGCGATGGCGCACTCCGTCGAGCTGCGGTCGCCGTTCCTCGACTACCGGGTCGTGGAGTTCGCGGCGGCGTTGCCCCCCTCGCTCAAGATGCGCGGGCTGGACGAGAAGCACCTGCTGAAACGGGCGGCGGCCGGCCTGATCCCGCCCGCGATCGCGGCGCGCCCGAAGCAGCCGTACCGGGCGCCGGAAGCCGCCGTTTTCTTCGGCGGCTCCGGCGAGGACTACGTGGCGGAGCTGCTCGCGCCGGGCCGGATCGCCGGCGACGGGCTCTTCGATCCCGCGGCCGTCGATCAGCTCGTCGAGAAGTTTCGCGCCGGGCGCGCCATCGGTATCCGGGACAACATGGCGCTGGTGGGGATCCTCTCCACCCAGCTCCTCATCCACCACTTCCTGGCGTCCTCTGAGGAGAGATCCGAGCATGAAGCAGATCCGGCAGGAGCTTCGTCGGTTCGTCGTCACTAACTTCCTGCTGGGGGAGGACGGCGACGGGCTCGGCGACGACGCCTCGTTCCTGGAGCAGGGGATCGTGGATTCCACCGGGGTGCTGGAGCTGGTGAGCTTCCTGGAGCGGCGCTACGCGATCACGCTGGAGGACGAGGAGCTGGTGCCCGACAACCTCGACTCGATCCGCAACCTGATGGCCTTCCTGGAGCGCAAGCTCCAGCCGGCCGCGTGAGGACCGCCCGCATGCTGGTCGAGGAGTTCCTGGAGCAGAGCGCCCGCCGCCTCCCCGACAAGACCGCGCTCGTCTGCGACGGCCGGCGGGTGACGTACGCCGCGCTCGACGCCCGGGCCAACGGCCTCGCCGGCGCCCTGCTGGAGGCGGGCGTGGGCCGTGGCGACCGCGTCGCGATCTTCCTGGAGAATTCGGTCGAGGCGGTGGTGGCGCTGTTCGCCGCCCTCAAGGCGGGCGCGGTCATCGTGCTCGTCAACCCGACCACCAAGGCCGACAAGGTCGCCTACATGGTGGACGACTGCCGCGCCGCCGCGGTCGTCAGCGACGACCGCCGGCTCGCCGCCGTCGGCGGCCGGCTCGCCGGGCTGCCGCATCCCCCGGCCATCGTGCCCGCGGCCCTGGCGTCCGGCCCGGCCGTGGCCACCGCGCCCCCCAAGCGCGCCATCGACGCCGACCTCGCGGCGCTGATCTACACGTCCGGTTCCACGGGCCGGCCCAAGGGCGTCATGGCGACCCATCTCAACATCGTCTCGGCGGCGACGTCCATCACCACGTATCTGGAGAACACCGAGGACGACGTCATCCTCAGCGCGCTGCCGCTGGCGTTCGACTACGGCCTCTACCAGGTGCTGATGGGCTTCAAGGTCGGGGCCACAGTCGTGCTGGAGCGGTCGTTCACCTACCCGTACGCCGTCATGGAGCGGACCGTCCGGGAGGGCGTGACGGGGCTGCCGATCGTGCCCACGATCGCCGCGCTCCTCCTGCAGCTCGACCTCGGGCGGTTCGACCTCTCCCGGCTGCGCTACGTCACCAACACGGCGGCCGCCCTGCCGGCCGAGCACATCCGGCGACTGCGCGCGCTGGTCCCGCACGTCGCCATCTACTCGATGTATGGGCTGACGGAGTGCAAGCGCGTGTCCTACCTGCCGCCGGACCAGCTCGATCGCCGCATCACGTCGGTGGGCCGGGCGATCCCGAACTCCGAGGTCTACGTCGTGGACGAGGCGGACCGCCGGCTGGGCGCCGGCGCGGTGGGCGAGCTGGTCGTACGGGGCTCGCACGTCACGCGCGGGTACTGGGAGCTGCCCGAGGAGACGGCGGCGCGGTTCCGTCCGGGGCCGGTGCCGGGCGAGCGCGTCCTCTACACGGGCGACCTGTTCTGGATGGACGACGAGGGCTACCTCTACTTCGTCGGCCGCCGGGACGACATCATCAAGACGCGGGGCGAGAAGGTCAGCCCCCGGGAAGTCGAGGAGGCCCTGCACGCGCATCCGGCCGTGGCCGAGGCGGCCGTGATGGGCGTGAGCGACCCGGTGCTCGGCGAGGCCATCCGCGCCGTCATCACGCGGCGCCCGGGGGCCCGCCTCACCGCGCAGGACGTGGTGCGGCACTGCCGGCAGCGCCTGGAGGACTTCATGGTTCCCAAGCACGTGGAGTTCGTCGACGCCCTGCCCAGGACCTCGACCGGCAAGATCGCCAAGCGGGAACTGTCCGCCCCCGTCGGAGGACCGTCGTGAGCGCGACGACCGTGCTGTCAGCCGACATCCTGGCGATCGACGCGGGGAAGGTGACCGAGCAGATCGCCGCCACCGTGCACGAGCTCGTCACCCGGCGGCTCCGCCGCAAGGGCGTGGTCCTGGGACTCTCGGGGGGCATCGACAGCAGCGTCACCGCCGCGCTCTGCGTGCGGGCGCTCGGGCCCAAGCGCGTGCTCGGGCTGCTGATGCCGGAGGCCGACTCGTCGCCCGACAGCGCGCGGCTGGGCCGCCTGGTCGCGGAGACCCTGGGCATCGAGTGCGTGCTGGAGGACATCGGGCCGATCCTGCGCGCGGCCGGCTGTTACCGGCGGCGGGACGACGCCATCCGCTCGGTGGTGCCGGAATACGGCGCAGGCTACCGGTGCAAGCTCGTGCTGCCCGACCTGGTGGGCACGCGGCGCTACCCGGTCTTCTCAATCGTGGTGCGGTCTCCGGGCGGGGTGGAGCGCCGGGAGCGGCTGACCGCGGACGCCTACCTGAACGTGGTGGCGGCGACCAACTTCAAGCAGCGC
>DASWJN010000047.1:0-20679 GCA_036397135.1 Candidatus Methylomirabilota bacterium | reverse complement strand
CTCCGGCGGCGTGTGCAGCGTGGTGAACGTCACCAGCTCGCCGACGCCGGGCAGCGTGGCCGGCGTCATCGCCACCGGATGGTGCGGGCAGTAGCTCGCCGGCGGCGCCACGACCATCTCGCACCGCGGACATCGCGACGCTGCGATCGTCTCGATCATCTGTCGAGGGCTCCGCTCGCTCGGTTCGCACCGAGGGTGGCCTGGTCTAGATGCTGCGTGGCTCCGCTCAACTTGCCTCCAGCAGGGTGACCCAGTTGTTGGTGGCGAGGCCACCGATGGAGTGGGCGAGCGCGCGGCGCGCGTCCTTGACCTGGCGGCCCGCGGCGCGGCCGGTGAGCTGCCAGACGCACTCGACCAGCTGGGCGATGCCGGTCGCCGCCAGGGGATGCCCGCGCGCTTTGAGGCCGCCCGACGGGTTGACGGGCAGGCGGCCCTCGAGCGCGGTGTCGCCGTCGAGCGTTGCGCGGCCGGCCTTGCCGGGCGGCAGGAGCCCGAGGTCCTCGAGCGAGATCAGCTCGAACGGCGTGAAGGCGTCGTGCACCTCGGCGACGTCCACGCGCTCGGGGCCGAAGCCGGCCATCGCATACGCCTCGCGGGCCGCCGCCCGGGTGGCGGCGAAGCTGGTCAGCTCGCGGCGATGGCGGACCGCCAGCGTGTCGGTGCCGTGCCCGACCCCGGCCACCCGGACCCGCCCGCGGTCGGCGGTCAGCACCACCGCGGCGGCGCCGTCCGAGATGGGACAGCAGTGCAGCAGGCGCAGCGGCTCGGCCACCATGCGGCTCTCCAGGACCTCCTCCAGCGTCACCGCCTGCTGGAAATGAGCGAACGCGTTGCGCACGCCGTTGGCGTGGTTCTTCACCGCGACCTGGCCGATCTCGCGCGCCGTCGTGCCCTGGCGGCTCATCAGCACGCGGGTCACGAGGCCGGCCAGGGCCGGCATGGTGGCGCCGTAGGCGCGCTCGTAGGGATCGATGGAGCGGCCGATGATCTCCGAGACCCTGGGCGTCGCCAGGTGGGTCATCTTCTCACCGCCCACCACCAGCACCGTCCGGCGCAGTCCGGCGGCGACCTGGGCGAAGCCGGTATACACTGCGGCGGCCCCCGACGAGGTCGCCGTCTCGATGCGCAGGCAGGGAACGTCGGCAAAGCCCATGTGGGTGGCGACGTTGGAGGCGAAGTTCCCGTCGCCGAGGAATTCCTCGGGATTCATCGTCGCCACCACGATGGCGTCGGGCGTCTCGATCCCTGCCTCGCCGAGCGCCACCTGGGCGGCGTCGGCCATCAGCTCGGGCAGCGGCTCGCTCCGCCGCCCGATGCGCGTCATGCCGGCGCCCACCACGAACACCTGAGGCATGCCGGCTATTCTACGAGAAGGCGGGCCGAGCCGGGCCCGTCAGCCGGCGGCGGCCCGCCGGCGCGGCGGGGGCGGTGGCGCCGCCACGCCGAGCTCCCGGATGAGCCGCAGCAGATAGGTGCGCTGCAGGCCGAGTGCGCGCGCGGTGTGGGTGCGATTGCCGCACATCTGCTGGAGGGTGGCCTCGATCAGCCGGCGCTTGAAGTCGCACACGGCGCCGTGATAGCCGAGCGGGCGCAGGGGCGTCAGCACTGCCGTCGCGGTCGGTCCTGAAATCGTGTCCATGGCCGGCCGACGACTCGCAACGGGTGTGCCACGCCTGAACCGCCGCGTTTTCGCGGATGTCGCGGTGGCGGGCCGGCGGCCCGTTGCCCAGCCCGCGTGGCGGCGATGCCCAAAACGAAGGGCCCTCGCGGGAGGGCCCTGTCACGGTCGGCACGCGGCGTCGCCAGGCTACGACTTGGTGGCCGGCTTGACGCCCGGGTTGTCCTTGAAGAACTGCTTGTTCAGGTCGGTGAAGCTCTTCCACTGGTCGGGCACTTCGTCCTCGGCGAAGATCGCCTTCACCGGGCACACGGGCTCGCACGCTCCGCAGTCGATGCATTCGTCCGGGTGGATGTAGAGCATCGTCTCACCCTCGTAGATGCAATCCACCGGACACACCTCGACGCAAGCCTTGTCCTTGACGTTGATGCAGGGCTCGGCGATCACATAGGGCATCTAGGGCCTCCCCGATATCGTGCGCGCCTCGGGCGCGTTCTCCTCGTTGGTCGGACCTGCAATTTGTAGCGCGCCGTCCCGAAGGTGTCAAGCATGTCGATACGTTACCTCGACCTCGAGCACGCTCCCGCCGCCCGCCCCGGGCTACTGCGTCTTCAGACGCGGGTCGAGGGCGTCGCGCAGGGAGTCGCCGAACAGGTTGAAGGCGAAGACGGAGAGACTGATGGCGAGCCCGGGGAAGATCGCCAGCCAGGGCGCCGCCTCCGCGAACTGCACCGCGGCGCCCCGCAGCATCAGTCCCCAGGCGGCGGTCGGTTCCTGGACGCCGAGCCCCAGGAACGACAGCGACGCCTCGAGCAGGATGGCCTGACCGAGGAACGCGCTCAGCATGATGAGGTAGGGCGCCATCACGTTCGGCAGCATGTGGCGCAGGATGATGCGAGCGTGGCCGAACCCGGCCGCCCGCGCGGCGTCCACGTAGGGCATCTCGCGAACGCTCAGGGCGCTCGAGCGGATCACGAGCGCCGCCCGTGGGACCATCGGGATGGTGATGGCGGTGATCAGGTTCGGGAGATTGTTGCCGAGGATGGACACCATGGCCAGGGCCAGGATGATCAGCGGGAACGAGATGAAGACGTCCATGACCCGCTGGAGGTAGAGGTCGATGCGGCCCCCGAAGTAGGCGCTGGCCACCCCCAGGATCGCCCCCGCCGTGGCCCCGAAGAAGGCGGCCCCGAACCCCACGATCAGCGCCGTCCGTGACCCGTACACCAGCCGCGAGAGGACGTCGCGACCGAAGGCGTCGGTGCCGAGCCAGTGATCGGCCGAGGGAGCCGCCAGCATCGCTCCGAAGTCCACCGCCAGCGGGTCGTAGGGCGCGAGGAGGCTGGCGCTCACCGCCACCAGGAGCATCAGCAGGACGATGGCCGCGCCGGCCGCCCCCAGGGGCCGCTGGCGGATGAAGTCCCGGAGATCCGCTGTCCACCCGCGCCGGGGCGGCGCCTCCAGAAGCGTCGCGGCGCGATCGATCGACGGGGTGATCGCCATGGGACCTACCCGTGCCGGATCCGCGGGTCGAGCCAGGCGTACATGACGTCCATCAGGAAGTTGACGACGATGAACGCCGAGGCGGTCAGCAGCACCAGGGCCTGGGTCAGCGTGTAGTCGCGCCGGGCGATGGCCTCCACGAAGAGCATTCCGATCCCGTTCAGGTTGAAGACCTGCTCGGTGACCACCAGGCCGCCGAGCAGGAACGCGAACTCGAGCCCGATGACGGTCACCACCGGAAGCATCGCGTTCTTGAGGGCGTGCCGGACCAGGATCAGCCTGAGCCACAGGCCCTTGGCCTTCGCGGTGCGGATGTAGTCCTCGCGCAGGACCTCCAGCATGGCCGAGCGCGTCATCCGCGTGGCCACTGCCGAGTACCGATAGCCGACCGCCAGCGCCGGCCAGATGAGCTGGGCCAGGTTCTCCCACGGGTCGACCCAGAACGGGGTGTACACCATGGGCGGCAGCCACTTGAAGATCACGAGCAGCCCCAGGATCATCACGATGCCGAGCCAGAAGGACGGGGTGGCCAGCCCCGCGATGGAGAACACCCGGACGGCGTAATCGATCCAGGTGTCCTGCTTGAGGGCGGCGATCACGCCGAGGGGAATGGCCAGCAAGGTCGCCACCACCGTGGCCATGACGGCGACCTGCAGGGAGAGCGCCAGCCGCAGCTTGATCTCCTCGGTGATGGGCGCGCCCGTCCACATGCTGAGCCCGAGATCCAGTCGCGCGAGCCCCCACATCCACGTCGCGAACTGCTTCCAGAGCGGCTGGTCGAGCCCGAGCTTGGCCCGCTCCTGGGCCAGCAGAGCGTAGTCGACGAACTGGCCCTGCCCGCCGCCGACGAAGCGGGCCTCCACCACGTCGCCCGGGACGATGCGGAGCAAGAAGAAGGTCACCACCGCCACCCCGAGCAGGGTGGGGATCATCAGGAGGAACCGCTTGACGACGTACTTCAGCACGTTGAACGGGACATCAACGACTGGTTGGACGGGGCATGGGTGCCCGGGCGGTCGCCCGCCCATGCCCCGCCGCAATCACCGCCGGGGATCTCATTCGACCGCCCGATCGACGTCTACTCGGCCAGCCACACCACGTCGAGGGTGTTGTTGAGGTAGTGACTGGGCGTGATCTGCCAGCCCCGGACCTTGGCCGAGTGCGGGACGATGCGGTGCCACTGGAGCGTCATCATGTAGCGGGCCTCCTCGTCGAGGAGCCGCCGCTCGAACTGGCGGATCAGCTTCTTCCGCTCCTCGGGGTCCGTGGCCCGCGACTGCTTGTCGTACAGCTCGTCCAGCGTGCGATCGGTGTACCGGCTGTAGTTGGCCGGGTTCTTGTCCCGCGACACGAACTTGTAGAGATCGAGGTCGGGCTCCACGATGTAGCCGCACTGGAAGTCCATGGCCACGTCGAAGTTCCCCGGCCGCACCACCTGTCCGAAGTAGGCCGCCGACTCCACCACCTCGTGCTTCACGTTCAGGCCGATCTGCCGCCACTGGTCGATGAGCCAGACCGCGAGCGGCTCGTAGGGCATGGGGATCCCGCGGTTCTTGAAGGTGAACGAGAAGCCGTCCGGCACCCCGGCCTCGCGCAGCAGGCGTTTCGCCTCCGCGCGCGACTTGTCGATGTCGCGCCAGTACCCGGCGATCTTCTCGAGCTCCTCGGGAGGGGTTGCGTACGGGGTGCCGGGCACCTGGACACCCGCCACTGCCTTGACGATGGCGATCTGCGAGAGCGCCTTCGAGCCCGCCCACCGGTCGACGGCCAGCGTCAAGGCCCGGCGGACCCGCTTGTCGTCGAAGGGCTTCTTCTCGTGGTTCATCGCCACCAGGAGGATGCAATCCCAGGCGCTCTCCTGCACCGTGATCTTGTCGCCGAGCGCGGCCTTCAGGTTGTCCCGATCCTTGGGGGCGAAGCTCCGGAACTGGATGTGGGCCCGCTCGCCCCGGATCATGGCGACCTGGGCCGCCGAGTCGCGCACGAACACGGCGCGGAAGCCATCGAGGTACGGCTTGCCCTTGTCCCAGTAGCTGGGATTCTTCTTGCCGACCACGTGCGAGCCCTTGACGTGCTCGACGAAGGTGAACGGCCCGGTCCCCATCACGTTCTTCTCGTACCAGTGCATGTCCTTGGCGAGGATGTCGGCCTTGTAGATGAAGTTCCACGGCGACGCCAGGGAGGTGAGGAAGGCGCCGGAGGGCCACTTGAGACGGAAGCGGACGGTGTGGGGATCCGGCGCCTCGACGACCTCCACCACGTTGTACTGCCCCTTGCGGGTCGAGCCCACGCCGGCGGGCGGGAAGATGATCTTGTCGTACGAGGCCTTCACATCCTTCGAGGTCATCTCGCTGCCGTCGTGGAACTTGACCCCCTGGTGGAGCTTGAACGTGTGGACGAGGCCGTCCTTGGAGGACGTCCAGCTCGCGGCCAGGCTCGCGACCGGCTTGGTCCCCGTCGGATCGATCGGGTCCACGCGCAGCAGCGTGTTGTAGAACGGCGCCCACGGGTGGATGAGACCGAAGGTCTCCTCGCGATGTCCGTCATAGGACGGTGGCTCCGAGGGCACGGGGAAGACCAGCTCGCCACCGTAGCGAGGCTTCTCTTGGGCTCCCGCGGGGACGGCCAGGATTGCGGCGAACATCAGGGCCAGCAGCGCTGTGACGCGTCGCATCAGCCACCTCCAGGATTCGAGCTGGAAATCGTCAGGGACGGCACGAGGTTCCCGCACGGTACTCGCGGTCCGACCAGCCTGTCAAGCCAGGATGCACGCCGTCCGGTGGCCGGGTCTGATCTCCCTCAGCGCCGGCACCTCCTGTCGGCAGTCGTCGACGGCGATCGGGCAACGGGGGTGGAAGACGCACCCGCTCGGGGGGTTGAGCGGACTCGGGACCTCGCCCCCGAGCACCACCCGCTGGCGGCGCTGCTCGAGCTCGGGGTCGGGGATGGGCACGGCGGCGAGCAGGGCCTGCGTGTACGGATGCTGGGGGTCGTCGTAGAGCGACTTGCGGTCGGTGATCTCCACGATCTTGCCCAGATACATGACCGCCACCCGGTCCGAGATGTGGCGGACCACGCTGAGGTCGTGAGCGATGAACAGATAGGTGAGACCCAGCTCCGATCGAAGGTCTTCGAGGAGGTTGATGATCTGGGCCTGGATCGACACGTCGAGCGCCGAAACCGGCTCGTCGCAGATGATGAGCGAGGGCTCCATGGCCACGGCCCGCGCGATGCCCACCCGTTGCCGCTGGCCGCCCGACAACTGGTGCGGGTAGCGGTCGGCGTGCTGGGGCAGGAGGCCCACGCGCACGAGGAGCGCCTGGACCCGCTCGCGGCGACGGCGGGCATGGGGGACGATCCCGTGCACGCCCAGCGGCTCGGCGATGATCTGCCCCACCGTCATGCGCGGGTTGAGCGAGCTGTACGGGTCCTGGAAGATGACCTGGACCTTGCGCCGGATGGACCGCAGCGCGCCTTCGTCGAGCGCGGCGAGGTCCCGCCCCTCGAAGATCACCTGCCCGCTCGTCGGCCGCTCGAGCTGAAGGATGCAGCGTCCGGTGGTGGTCTTGCCGCAGCCGGACTCGCCCACCAGGCCCAGGGTCTCGCCCGGCCGGATCGAGAAGCTCACGCCGTCCACCGCGCGCACCAGCCCCCGCGGGCCGCCGAAGAGGCCTCCGCCCACGGTGAAGTGCTTGACGAGATCGCGGACCTCGAGGAGGACGTCGGTCATCGCGCGGCCGGCTTTCTGACCCGCTCGGTCTCCCAGCAGGCGGCGACGTGCCCATCGTCCGCCACGGCGCGCAACGCCGGCATGTCGCTGAGACAGCGGTCGACCCGGAACGTGCAGCGGGGCGCGAAGGCGCACCCGGGCGGCAGGCGCGTGAGGTCCGGGGGCTGGCCGTCGATGGGCGCCAGACGCTCCCGGCGGGGCTCGTCGAGTCGCGGCACCGAGCCGAGGAGTCCCACGGTGTACGGATGGCGGGGGTTGGCATAGAGCTCGCGGGCGGTGCCGCGCTCGATGATCCGGCCCGCGTACATCACGTTCACGCGGTCGGCATAGCGGGCCACCACGCCGAGGTTGTGCGTGATGATCAGCATCGCGACCCCGAGCCGCCGCGACAGGTCCTTCATCAGCTCGAGGATCTGGGCCTGGATCGTCACGTCGAGGGCCGTCGTCGGCTCGTCGGCCAGGACCAGCGATGGCTGGCAGGCCAGGGCCATCGCGACCATCATGCGCTGCCGCATCCCGCCGCTGAACTGGTGGGGATACTGCGCCAGGCGCCGCTCGGAGTCGGGGATCCCGACCATCGCCAGCAGCTCGCCGGCCCGCCGCCGCGCATCGGCCGGCGACATCCCCAGGTGGATCTCCAGCCCCTCGGTGAGCTGCCGCCCGATGGTGAGCACGGGATTGAGCGAGGTCATGGGCTCCTGGAAGACCATGGCGATCTCGCGCCCCCGGATGTGACGCATCTCCTCCTCGGTGAGCGCGAGCAGATCGCGGCCTTTGAAGAGCACCTGCCCGGCCACGATCCGCCCCGCCGGGCCGGCCACCAGGCGCAGGATCGAGAGCGCGCTGACGCTCTTCCCGCAGCCGGACTCGCCGACGAGGGCCACCGTTTCGCCTTCCTGGACGTCCCAGGACACGCCGTCGACGGCACGGACCACGCCGTTGCGGGTCACGAACTCGGTACGGAGGTTCCTGACCTCGAGCAGAGGTGCCACAACCGCCGAGTTTAGCACGCGCGACGCAGCCGGAACGCTACCGGCAGCGGGCAGCCGCGAGGTGAGACGCGGCGCGCTCGGCGAGCGCGGCGTACTCGCGGCAGACGGCCTCGGCGACGCAGGGCCAGCGATGCTGGGCGGCCCAGCGCACGCCCTCGCGCCCCAGGCGCCAGCGCAGGTCGGGGTCGTCCAGCACGCGGGCCAGCGCGTCGGCGAGGGCGGCGGCGTCGTGGTCGGGCACGAGGACGCCGGTGACGCGGTCGCGCACGGTCGTCTGCAGGCCGCCGACGCGGGAGGCGATCACGGGGCTGCCGCACGCCATGGCCTCCAGCGCCACCATGCCGAACGACTCGTAGTACGAGGGCAGCACGCTGGCGTCGGCGGCGACGTACCAGGTGCGCAGGCGCTCCTGGGGCTGGGCGCCCACGAACGTCACCGTGTCGCCGAGATCGAGCCGGCCGAGCTGGGCGCGCAGCTCCCCCTCGTGGCCGTTGAGCGGCTCGTCGGCGTCGCCGCCGACGATGCACAGGTGCGCGCGGCGGCCGTCCGCGCGCAGGCGGGCCATGCCGTCGAGCAGCGTCTGGAGCCCCTTGATCGGCGCGATGCGCCCCACGTAGAGCAGGCGTGGCCGGTCGTCGAGGCCGAGCGCGGCGCGGGCGGCCGCCGGGTCGCCGGGCGTGAACAGCTCGGTGTCCACGCCGCACGGGATCACGGCGATGCGGGTCGGGTCGGCGCCGTAATGGCCCGCCAGGTGCGCGCGCTCCACCACGGTGGCCGCCACGATGCGGTCGGCGGCGCCGATGATGCGGGACTCCTCGGCGATGCGCAGGGCGGGCTCGTGCTCGGCGCCGTTGCGGGTGGCGTCGTTCTTGAGCCGGCCCAGCGTGTGGAACATCTGCACCAGCGGCACGCCCCACCGTTCGCGCAGGGTCAGCCCCACCGCGCCCGACAGCCAGTAATGGGCGTGGATGAGGTCGTAGTCGAGCCCGTGGTCGGCCCGGAACTCCTCCACCCCCTCGACGAACTCGTCGAGATGATCGTGCACGCGCTCGCGCGCCATCGGCGCCTCGGGACCGGCCGGCAGGTGGACGACGCGCACGCCGTCGCCGATCGCGCTCACGCGCGGGATGGACGGGTTCTGCGAGCGCGTGAAGATGTCGGCCGCCACCCGCATGCGCGCCAGCTCCCGGGCCAGCTCGCGCACGTACACGTTCATCCCGCCCGTCTCCTTGCCGCCCAGCGCGGCCAGCGGGCAGGTGTGCACGCTGAGCACGGCCACCCGCAGGCTCACGCGCGGGCTCCGATGGTCACCGCGTGCACGGCCTCGGGGGTGGGCCCGAACTCGTACTTGTAGCGCTCCTCGCCGCGCAGGAAGTCGAAGCGGCGGCGGCCCCGCTCGATGGCGTCCCGGATGACGTGGGCGAGCAGCACGAGACCGGGGGACAGGCTGGCCCACTCCGGATGGAAGCCGGAGTTGTAGAGGCCCACGGTCCCGTCCCATTCCAGCGTGACGAACGCGGCGATCGGCCCCTCGGGCAGATCGAGAAACGCCAGGCGCGCGCCGCCGCGCGCCGCCAGTGCGGGAATCGCGCGACGGAAGAACCGCTCCATGCGGGCGTCCATGAACTTCGCCTTGCCCTCGCGCGAGCGGCGGTGCAGCGCCAGGAACGCGTCGAGGCGGGCCTCGACGTCGGCCGGGGCGCCGGCCCACGCGACGCGGGCCTCGGGCGCCTCGCGCTCGAGGCGGCGGAGCTTGCGGGTGAGCTCGTGACGATGCTTGCCGGAGAGCGAGGCGAGGAGGGCTTCCCAGGAGTCGGGCAAATCCAGGATGGGACATCGCTCCTCGACAGGGGTCTCGACGGTGAGCCCGACGGCGGCGGCCAGCGCCGGCATCGCGGTGACGGTGGGGGAGGCGGCCGGCACGGCGTGCAGCTCCCACGTCGCCCGGTCGCTGGCGCGAGCGCCCAGCAGCGCCGCCCACGCTTCCGCTTCGCGATCGGGCAGCGCGATCAGATCGAGGTAGTCGGAGACGTCGCTGCCGCCGGCGAGCAACCAGCGGTCGGGGCCGACCTCGACGAGCGGCAGCAGCGCCAGCAGGCGACCGGTGTCGTCGACGACCCGGCGCAGCTCGAGCCGCCGTCCCCCGGCGAAGGCCTCGACCCACTGCCGTTGCCACGTCCAGGCGAGGAACGGCGAGCGAAGCCGGGACCGGGCGTGGAGCGCGTCCCAGGCGTCGGGGCCGACTGCCTCCAGGCTGTCATGGACGTCGATCTTCACGGACTAGAGTTCAGATCCGCCGGAGGCATCGACCGATTCGGCGCCTCCCTCGCCCGGCTCCCCGCCCTCACTCTCGGTCATGGCCTCGTCGACGGCCGACTCGAAGTCGTCGCCCAGGTCGTCGCCGAATTCCCGGCCCATCTTCTTCATGAAGCGGGCGACGCTGCCGGGGTCGTTCTCGTCGAGGTCGCCGTAGGAGGCGGCGTCGGCCAGGGACTCCATCCGGGCGTCCTCGCTCTTCACGGTGGCGAAGCGGGACATCAGGCGTGTCAGGTTGGCGCCGCCGCAGCGCGGGCAGCCGGGCGCGGCGGCGGCCGCGAGGGTCCGGATCAGCAGGCTGACGCGACGCCGACAGTCGCCGCACTCGTACTCGTAAATCGGCATTGCGCACGTGATTCTAGCACGCGCGGACGTCACGCTGTCAGGCGGGCGACGCCGGCGCGGCGTCAAGTGCGCGCCGGTGGCGCACGGTGCGGCGGCACCCGATTTGCTGCCTGGTCCGCCACCCTCGCGCCGGAGGCGCAGTCATGAGCGACATCCCAGCCGCCGACGAACGTGAACGGCGGCTCATCGACGCGGTGGTGTCGCTGGCCAAGTCGTTCCGCGAGGAACGCGACCGGCTGGCCCGCCGCCTGAGCGAGCTGGAGCGCGAGATCGACGCGCTCGCCGTCAGGCTCGATCAGCGCGAGTTCCCTGGAACAGGCCTGCCAGTCGAGCCACGGCCCGATCCCAGTCGAACGCGGTCGTGACCCACGCGGCCCCCGCCGCGGCCAGGCGCGCCCGGAGCGCGCCGTCGGTCGCCAGCCGCGCCAGGCCGGCGGCCAGCGCGTCCACGTCGCGCCGGGGCGCCACCAGCGCGGTCTCGCCGTCACGCGCGTAGTCGCGACACCCGCCGTTGTCGTAGGTCACCAGGGCGGCGCCGCACGCCATCGCCTCCATCGACGGCATTCCGAGGCCCTCGTCCCACGAAGGGCACAGGTAGATGTCGCAACCGCTGTAGAGCGGGGCCAGCGCGGCCTGCGCCGGGTTGGCGTGGAACTCGTCGTAGGGCAGGCGCTCGCGCGGGGGCTTCACGCCGAAGCCGACCAGCCGGAGTCCCGACACGTCGCGCCGGACGCGCGCCACCGCCGCCACGCCGTCGGCCACGCCCTTCCACGCGTACTCGTGATGGAGCATCAACACGCGCGGCCGCGAGGTCGCCGCGTCGACCGGCACGCGATGGAACAGCTTCCGGTCCACCGGCGTGACCAGCACCTCGGCGTCGCTCTCGAAGCGCTCGCGCATGACGTCGCGCAGCCAGGTGGAGATGACGATCTTGGCCAGCGGCAGCCGGTAGGTGGCGTCCACCGGTGCCGGGTCGCCGTGGTACAGGCTCTCATAGTGCTGCACGAGGTAGAACTTCGCCCCGCACCGCGCCGGCGCCTCTGCCGTCACCGCCGCCGACTGCCACGCAGTCGCCACGAGCACGTCGCCGGCCGGCACCACGTCGGGCGACCAGCCCGGCACCCACAGGATGCGTGGCCGAAACCCCGGCATCCAGTCGGGCGCGGCGCCCCGAACGTTTCGCCACCACGCGCTCACCCGCCTCCGCGCCGGCACCACGAGCGTCACCTCGTGCCCGAGCGCGGCCAGCCGGTCCGCATAGCTCAGAATCGCGCGCACGCCCCCCGCAATGCGCAGGTGCGGAGCGAGAAACGTGATCCTCACGCGAACGACGGGCGACCGCGGCCCGGTGACGGCGGCGCCGGGTCGGGGGACCCCGGGCGCGCCACTTGATGGCGAGCCGTCGTCGCCGCGCGAGCGCAGGGCGTGGTCAGATCGCCATCGACGCCTGGCCGCTCTTGCGGTAGGCGGCGGGATCGAGGACGACGTTGATGCACCAGACGTCGTCCGAAGCGAGGGCGCGTTCGAGCGCAGGGCCGAGCTCCTTGGGATCGCGCACGAGGGCGCCGCGGCCGCCGAGGGCCTCGACCATCAGGTCGAAGCGCGTCGTCGGCAGCGAGGTCGCGACCGCGCGGTCCTCGCCGAAGAACGACAGCTGCGGGTTGCGGATCTGGCCCCAGCCGCCGTCGTTGCCGATGACGCACGTCAACGGCAGGCGGAAGCGGACGGCCGTCTCGATCTCCATGCCGTTGAGGCCGAAGGCGCCGTCGCCGGCGATCAGGAGCACGCGGCGCGCCGGCCGGAGCAGCTTGGCGGCGATCGCGAACGGCGGCCCGACGCCGAGGCACCCGAAGGGGCCGGGGTCGAGCCACTGTCCCGGGCCGGGCAGCCGCACGACCCGGGAGGCGCAGCCGACGACGTCACCGCCGTCGCCGACGACGATCGTGTCGGGCGTGACGTGACGGGCGATCTCGGCGGCCCAGCGGTAGTGGGAGATCGGGATGTCGTCGGACGCACACCGGGCGTCGAGCCGCTCGCGCGACCCTCGCTCGCTGGCGCCGACGCGCGCGCGCCAGTCCGCGAAGCGGACGGCGACGCCGCTGGGAAGCGCCATCCTGAGCTGATCGAGCACGCGGCCGATGTGGCCGACGATGCCGACCGCCAGCGAGCGGTTGCGGCCCAGCTCGGCGGGGTCGCAGTCCACCATGCAGACCGTGGCGTCCTCGGCGAAGACCGGCGGCCGGCCGTAGCCCAGGCGGAAGTCCAGCGGGGTGCCGAGCACGAGCACGAGGTCGGCCTGGCCCAGGGCGAAGCCGCGCGCCTGGGCGAAGGCGAGCGGGTGGTCGGCGGGCAGACCGCCGCGCCCGGCGCCGTTCATGAACACCGGGACGCCGGCGGTGTCGGCGAACGCGGCCAGCTCGGTCGCGGCGTCGTCCCACCACACGCCGCTGCCGGCGATCACCATCGGCTGGCGGGCGCCGGCGAGCAGCCCGGTCAGCCGCTCGATCGCGGCCGGATCGGCCGGCGCCGCTGCGCGGTGCACGTAGCCGGTGGGAATCGGCGCCAGACGGTCCTCGATCGTGCCGAGCAGCAGGTCGACCGGGATCTCGACGAAGACGGGTCCCGGCCGCCCGGAGAGCGCCACCCGGATGGCGGTCGTCAGGACCTCGGGGATCTGCCGCGTTTGCGCCACCGTCCACGCGCCCTTGGTGATCGGGCGCAGCAGCGCAACCTGCTCCATCTCCTGCAGCGCGCCGAGGCCGCGCAGCGCCAGCGGCGCGGCGCCGCCGATCAGCAGGAGCGGGCTGCGGGCGGCGTGGGCGTTGGCGACGCCGGTGACGGCGTCGGTGACGCCGGGGCCGGCGGTGACGATGGCCACGCCGACGTTGCGGGTGAGCCGCGCGTAGGCGTCGGCGGCGTGGGCGGCCGCCTGCTCGTGACGGACGTCGATCACGCCGATCCCCTCGTTCAGGCAGCCGTCGTAGATCGGCAGGATGTGCCCGCCGCAGAGCGTGAAGACGTGCCCCACCCCCGCCTGCGCGAGCACGCGCGCCACCAGCTCGCCGCCCGTCACCAGAACTTCTCCCACTTGACCGCCTTGCGCTCGAGCCGCTTGGCCATCAGCACGTCGCGGACCTGGTTGATCGTCGCCTGGCCGCCGGCCACGTAGGCCACCAGCCCGGGCGCGTCGGTCACGAGACGGTCCACGAGCGCCGCCGCCTCGGGACCGGGAGGCGAACCGGCGGCGGCCGGCACCACCGGATGATACGCGAAGCCGGGCCGGCCTCGTGACAGCGCACGGAGCTCGGCGTCGTAGACGAGCCAGCCGGGGTCGCGCGCGCCGTAGACGAGGGTGGCCGGGCGGTCGAAGGCGGTCTCGGCGAGGTGGACGAGGATCGAGCGGACCGGCACGATGCCGACTTCCTCGGCCACGAAGAGCGGCCGCCGCGGGTCGGTGCGGTCGAACACGAAGCCGCCCAGGGGTCCCTTGAACGCGACCGGGTCGCCCGGCGCGAGACCGCGAAACCAGCGCGAGCCGGGGCCGGCGGGAGCGACGTCGGCGCAGAGGGTGAGCGTCGACGGCGAGCGCGGGGTGGAAGCGATCGAGTACGCGCGCACGAGCTTGGGGCCGAGGGGGACGGACACCCACTGGCCGGCCTCGAACTCGAGCGCCGGCGGATCGATCATGGCGAGGTCCGCTTCGAGGACGTCCGAGGTGAGCGCCCGGACCGCCGTCACGCGAGCCCGGCACTCGGGCGGCCTGGCGGGCATCGTCTATCGGCGGGCGGGGGGAGCAGCCGCCGGCCGCAGGCGGGGGAGGACGTCGGCGGCGATCCGCTCGATCTGGTCGCGCTCGTCCCGGGGGTCGCCGATCGGGTTGGCGATCAGGTCGGTGCAGCCGGCGGCCTCGAAGCGCGCCAGCTGCTCGGCGCACTGCTCCGGCGTGCCGATGATCCCGTACTTGCGGGCCAGCGGCTCGAAGTCCTGCGCGTAGCGCGTGCTCAGGTGCCGGACCCACACGGCCTTGGCCGATTCCCAGTCGCGGCCGACCGTGATGAATCCCAGGTGGCCGAACGCGAAGCCCTCCAGGCCGCGGCCGGCCGCCGCCGCGGCCGCGCGGATCTTGCCGACGCTCTGCGCGTAGCGCTCGGGCTGGACGACGTACGAGACCCAGCCGTCGCCCTGCCGGCCCGCGCGGGTCAGCGCGGCGTCCGAACGCCCGCCGATCCAGACCGGCGGCCCCGGCTGCTGCACCGGTTTGGGATCGATGGAGACGTTCTCGAACCGCGTGAAGCGGCCCTTGAAGCTGGCCGGCGTGTCGCGCCAGAGCGTCCGCACGACGTCGATGCCCTCGGTGACCCGGGCCCCGCGCTCGCGGTGCGGCACGCCGCACAGCTCGAACTCCCGGGGATTCTCGCCGCCGACGCCGACGCCGAAGATGAGCCGGCCCCCCGACAGCACGTCGAGCGACGCGGTGGCCTTGGCCGCGATGGCGGGCGCGCGCAGGGCCAGGAGATAGACCGCGGTGCCGAGCCGGATGCGGCTGGTGATCGGGACGAAGGTCGCCAGCAGCGTGAGCGACTCGTGGATCGGGGTGTGGAAGGAGACGTGATCGCCGGTCCACACCGACTCGAAGCCGAGCGCCTCGATGCGCCGCACCAGCTCGAACTGCTCGGCCGGCGGCTTGAGCGACAGCTGCACGCCGCACCGCAGGCTCACCGCGGGAACGCGTCCTTCACGCCGCCGTCGACGGTGAGGGTGCAGCCGGTCGTCTTGGCCGCGCGGTCGGAGGCCAGGAACAGGACCGCCTGGGCGACGTCCTCGGGCAGGATGCGGGCGCCGAGCAGGTTGCGCGTGCGGTAGAAATCCTCGAGCTGCTCGACGCCGATGCCCTGGGCGGTGGCGCGCTCGCGCCGGATCTCGTCCGACCAGAGCTTCGAGTCCTGGAAGATCGCGTCGGGGTTCACGATGTTGGAGCGGATCCCGTGCGGCGCGCCCTCCAGCGCCAGCACCTTGGCCAGCTGCGCCTCGGCCGCCTTGGCCGCCGAGTAGGCCGCGAAGTCCTTGCCGGGCGACATCACGTTCTTGGTGGCCACGAACACCAGCGCGCCGCCGATCCCCTGCCGGATCAGCACGCGCATGGCCTCGCGGGCCACGAGGAAGTGGCCGGTCGCGTTGACCGCGAACGAGCGTTCCCAGTCCGCCAGCGCCAGGCGATCGACCGGGGCCGAGTGGGCGATGCCGGCGTTGGAGACGAGGATGTCGAGGCCACCCCAGGCCAGCACCGTCGCCTCGAACGCCGCCCGCACCGAGGCCTCGCTGGTGACGTCCATCGCGAGCCCGAGCGCGCGCCCCCCGCCGACGGCCTTCCTCACCTCGTCGGCGACCCGCTGCGCGGAGTCGGCGTCGAGGTCGCCGATGGCGACATGGGCGCCCTCGGCGGCCAGTCGCCGGGCCACCGCGCGCCCGATGCCGGAGCCGCCGCCGGTGACCAGCGCGATCCGCCGCGCCAGCTCCTTCTCGGGCGGCGCCAGCGTGAGCTTGTACAGCTCGAGCGGCCAGTACTCCACGTCGAAGGCGTCCCGGGCCGAGAGCGAGACGTAGCGGCCGAAGGCCGAGGCGTTGCCGATGACGTCGATCGTGTGCCGGTAGATGTCGTCCACGATGCCGGCCGTCCGCGCGTCGCGGCCGGCGGCGAACATCCCGAGCCCGGGCACCAGCACGACCCGAGGCAATGGGTCGAGCAGCTCGACGCCGGGGCCGCGATGGGCGTCGACGTACGCCGTGTAGTCGCGCACGAACGTCTCGATCGCCCGCTCGACGGCCGCCCACGTGGCCGCCGGGTCGCGCGCGTCGTCGAGAGCCACGAAGCAGGGCAGGCGCTTGGTGTAGATGGTGTGGTCGGGCGTGGCCGGACCCACCTGGCTCAGCGCCGGAGCCTCCGCCGAGGACACGAACCCGGTCACCGCCGGGGTATCGTCGAAGGCGGCGATCACCCGGCGCTCGCGGGAGAGCCGCCCGCGCAGGCGCGGCGCGAGGTCGAGCGCCGCCGCGCGCCGGCCGTCGGGCTCCGGCACCGGCACCCGCGGGCCCCCGAACGCCCGGCGCCCGCGCTTCCGCGCGGCGATCGCCTCCTCGGCGCGCGTGATCAGCTCGATCGTCGCCTCGTACGCCTCCCGCACCGTCGCGCCCCAGGTGATCGTGCCGTGCTTGGAGAGCAGGAGCGCCCTGGCCTGCGGGTGGGCGGCGATCGCGTCGGCGACCTCGCGGGAAATCCTGAACCCCGGGCGGCGGTAGTCGAGCCCGATGACGTCCTTGCCGTACACGCCGGCCAGCACGTCGGCGGCACGGTCGTTGTTCGTCAGCGAGACGATGGCGTCGGCGTGGGTGTGGACGACCGCGTAGGCGTCGACGAAGCCGTGCAGCAGCGTCTCGATCGAGGGACGCGGGCCGCCCGGATCTTGGAGCGCGTGCGCGAGGTAGGCGACCATGTCCTCGTCGCCCATGTCCTGTCGGTCCAGCAGCGCGCGGATGTCCTCCATGCGCACGCCCGGGAAGTCCTTGCGCTGGATCGACTTGAGGTCGGAGCCGCTGCCCTTGACCCGCAGCACGGGGATCTCGCGGCCGCGATGATCACGCTCGGTGACCTTGACCGAGGTGTTGCCGCCGCCCCAGACGACCAGCGCGGTCTCGGCGCCGACGAGCCGGGAGGCGTAGACGAGGAGGTCGACGCCTTCGAGCGCGGCGGCCTCGGCGTCGTTCCAGCGCGATCGCATCGCGTCCCACCATATCACGGTGGGGCATCTTCAAAACACGGGTCGCCGGGGGAGCTCGGCCGTTCGCCGAGCTCCCCGGCGTCGCCTACCGCGCGTTGTAGACGGTGATGCCCTGGGCGGAGCCGAACGCGGCCTGGGGCGCGCTCGCCGAATACGCGGGCGACGCGCCGGTGAAGCCGTTGCCGTGGCCGAGGATCGTGCCGCAGTCCTGCTGGGTCTTGTAGGCGCCGTAGCCCGCGCCGAGCGCGCCCCCGGCCAGACCACCGATCACCGCGCCCTTGCCGGCGGCCTTGCCACCGTCGGCGATGGCGCCGCCGGCGGCGCCGAGGCCGGCGCCGAGCAGTGCACCGACCAGACCGGGCTTGGCGATGCGCATGGCGCGCTCACCACCGGTGGCGCAATCGGCCGGAGCGGCGGCGGTCGAGACGGGCGTCACCTGCGGCGGCGGCGCCGTGCGGACGACGGCGGGCGTGACGGCGGACGTGATTGGCCGCGCCGTCGCCACGGCGTGACGGACGGCCGGCGCCGGGGACGTCACTGCCGGGGCCTCGTGGGCGACGGCGGGCGCGGGCGAGCGCATCACCCACGCCGTGGTCAGTCCGGTGCCGAGCGCCGTGGTCCCCACCAGCGCCATGCCGATCGTCGCGATCTTCCACGGGTTGCGTTCCATGGCTCATTCCTCCTGTCAGCGCGTGAGACGGCCGGGCGCGGACGGCTATTCGGCCGGGCATGTGTTACAAACGCCCCGATGGCACGGGTACTAGCGACGCTGGGCGCCGGCCTGCTGGCCGTGGTCCTTCGCCTGCCCGCCGCCGCCGACGGGATCATGCTCGTGCAGGCGGGCGCGTTCTGGATGGGCCGCGACGACGGCGCGCCCGAGGAGGGCCCGCTGCATCGCGTCTACGTGCGCGACTTCTGGATCGAGCGCCACAAGGTGACCAACGCCGAGTTCGCCCAGTTCCTGAACGCGCGGGGCGCGGTGTCTGCGGAGGGCGAGCGGCGCTACGACTGGGACGACGCCGATGCCCGCATCCATCGAGGCGAGCAGTGGTCCGCCGACCACGACTTCGAGCGACACCCCGCCGTCGAAGTCTCCTGGTTCGGCGCCCGCGACTACTGCGCCTGGAAGCAGCGCCGGCTGCCCACCGAGGCCGAGTGGGAGAAGACCGCCCGCGGCGATGATCGTCGCCCCTATCCCTGGGGCGCCGCCACGCCGACGGCGGCGGTGGCCGTGTTCGGCCGCGGCTACAACGCCACCGAGCCCGGCGACGCGCGGCCGGCGGGCGCCAGTCCCCACCGCGTCGAGGACCTGCTCGGCAACCTGCGGGAATGGACGTCGACGGCGCTCAGAGCGTACCCTTATGGTGCCGACGACGGGCGGGAGCCCTTCACCGGCGCGGGCCGCGTGGTCGTCCGCGGCGCCAGCCACGACGACGCCGCCGAGACCCTGCGCGTGACGACGCGCCGCTCCTACGACCGCCGGGGCGCCGCGGCCGGGCACCACCACGTGGGCTTCCGCTGCGCGACGTCCGAGGACCTCGGAGGGTACTGATGACGGCTCCGCTCGACGACCTGATGATGGACTACCCGCTCACGCTCACCCAGTTCTTCGAGCGCAGCCGCCGCCTGTTCGGCGCCAAGACGCTGGCGACGCGCCGGCCCGGCCAGCCGCTGTTCCGGTACACCTACGCCGACTTCGCCGAGCGAACGCTGCGGCTGGCCGGTGTCCTGCGCGACCTCGGCGTCCGCAAAGGGGACCGCGTCGCGACGCTGGCCTGGAACAGCCATCGTCACCTGGAGCTGTACTGGGCGATCCCGCTCAGCGGCGCCGTCCTGCACACGCTGAACTTCCGGCTGTCGGCCCCGGACCTCACCTACATCGTCAACCACGCGGGCGACTCCGTCCTCTTCGTGGACGCCGGCGTCTGGCCGGTGTTCGCCGCCATCCGCGACAGGTGCCCGGGCATCCGCGCGGTCGTGGTCATGCCCGACGGCGCATCGAGCGTGGCCTCGGGGGAGATCCCGTCGGGCCTGCCGGAGTACGAGACGCTGCTGGCGGCGGCGACGCCGCTCCCGGCGTGGCCGGCGCTGGGCGAGCGCGACGCGGCCGGCATGTGCTACACCTCCGGCACCACCGGCTATCCCAAGGGCGTCGTCTACACGCATCGCGCGCTCTACGTGCACTGCCTGGCCCAGGCCATGACCGACTCCTTCGGGCTCTCCGAGAGCGACGTCATCCTGCACATCGTGCCGATGTTCCACGCCAATGCCTGGTGCGTGCCGTTCACGGGGACGATGCTGGGCTCCACGCAGATCTTCGGCGGCCCCAACCCGCAGCCGCGCGACATCTGCGAGATCGCCCAGGCCGAGAAGGTGACCTTCGTCGGCGCCGTCCCCACCGTGTGGATCGCGGTCAAGGAGCTGGTCGACCGGGAGGGCTACGACATCTCCTCCATCCGCTGCATTCCCATCGGGGGCTCGGCCGCGCCCCGCAGCCTGCTGGAGCACTTCGACAAGAAGGTCGGCGCCTCCATGATGCACGCCTGGGGCATGACGGAGATGAGCCCGCTCGGGACGATGGCGCGGCTCAAGAGCTACATGCAGCAGTGGCCCGAGGACCGGCAGTACGCCGTGCGCGCCAAGCAGGGCTACGTCTCGGTCGGGGTCGACCTGCGTATCGTCGACGACGCGGGGCGCGAGGTGGCCTGGGACGGCGCGTCGATGGGCGAGATCCAGGTGCGCGGCCCCTGGATCATCCGGTCCTACTACGACAACCCCGAGTCGGCGGACCGCTTCACCGCCGACGGCTGGTTCCGCACCGGCGACGTGGCCACCGTCGACCCCGAGGGCTACGTGCAGATCACCGACCGCACCAAGGATCTGATCAAGTCCGGCGGCGAGTGGATCTCCTCGATCGACGTCGAGACCATGATCATGGGCCATCCCAAGGTGCTGGAGGCCGCCGTGATCGCCGTGCCCCATCCCCGGTGGGTGGAGCGCCCGCTCGCCTGCGTGGTGCCCAGGCCGGGCGTCACGCTGGAGCCCCGGGAGATCGTCGAGTACCTGCGGCCCCGGCTGGCCCGGTGGGCGCTGCCCGACGAGGTGGTGCTGCTCGACGCCGTGCCCAAGACCAGCGTCGGGAAGTTCGACAAGAAGGTCCTGCGGGAACGCTTCCGCGACTGGACGCCCCGGGCCACCGGACAGGCGTGACGCACTGCGCTTGACAGGTCGCGCGCTGCCCCCTACTCGTGTTCGGCATCGCGCTGGCGCTGCTGCTCAACGAGCAGCTCTGGTTCAAGCGGATGATCCGCGGCGCCGTGCTGCTGCCGTGGGTCATTCCGACCGCGCTGTCCACGTTGGGCTGGTGGTGGATGTTCAACTCGCTCTACAGCGTGGTGA
>DASWJN010000046.1:0-8444 GCA_036397135.1 Candidatus Methylomirabilota bacterium | reverse complement strand
GTCGCCGAGCAGATCGAGGAACAGCGCGAACTCGGCCGGGTCGAGCGTGCCGAGATCGGACAGCCGCGCGCGGGCCCCGGTCGCCAGCCGCCGCCGCGCCGCCATGAGCTGCTGCGCCTCCTCCGCCGCGGCCGCGGCCAGCAGCGCCTTCTCGCCGGACCGGTCGATGACGTCGTGGGGCCGCCCGCGGCGGACGTGGCGGCCGGAGGCCCGCAGGCGCGGCGAGATGCGCAGCGGCGGCGCCTGGAGCCAGCTCGTGGCCGCCGGCACCGGCCGCGCCTCGCGCTCTTCGAGCGTGCCGGCGTCGATCACCAGGTGCCGCGCCGGCGCCAGGCCGAAGGCCGCCCGCCAGAGGCGATGGGCGGAGGCGTCGCTGTCGGCCTCGGCGAACCAGCGCGCCAGCGTGCGCAGGTCGGTGCTGCGGTCGCTGCGGGTGACGCGCCGGTCGTGGATGCTGGCGACCGCCAGGAGCAGCGCCGGAATCGACGCGCGCGCCCGGGCGCGCAGCACCTCGGCCTGGGCCGGCGCCTCCGGCCGTCCGATGAACCAGGAGCGCAGCCCGCCCCACCGCGCCTGCCAGCTCGCGTAGGCGGCGGCGTGGTCGGCCGGCGTGGGGTCCAGCGCGTCGGCCAGGTCGCGCCCCGCCGCCATCCGGATGAGCGTGTCGATCCCTCGCGCCTCGATCGTCCGGATGGTGGCGCCGATGTCGGCGGCGGCCATCACCAGCTCGCCGATGAACCGCTCGAGATAGCCGATGAGCGTCTCCTTGTAGGCGAGGAACTTCGGCACGTCGACGCCCTGGAGATCGATCGTGCGCTGCAGGCTGCTCATGAACGCCTGCGCCCGGGAGGTCAGCTCCTCGAACCGGTCGCGCAGCGCCCTGAGCGCCCGGTGCACCTTGGCCTCGTCCGGCTCCGGCGTGTCGCCGAGCGCCGCCAGCTCGCCGAGCAGGGTGCGGATGTCGCTGAGGGCGGCGCTCTGCAGCTCGCCGCGCTGCGCGAGCGCCGCCTCGTAGGCCGCCAGCGCACGCTCGGCCGCCTCCCCCTCTGGCGTGAGCTGGAAGAGGTATCGCGGCCGGTAGAACTCCTCGACCGTCGCCACGTCGGCCGTGTCGGGATGCGCCTCGAGATTGCCCCACTCGCGCAGCGACGCCAGCGCGGCTTCGACGCCGGCGAGGTCGACTGGCTCGGGCAACTCCACGACGTCGAGCGCGGCGGCCACCTCGGGCGGCCGGAGGTGGAGCGTGAAGCGGGCCTTGGCGTCGACGAACACCCGCATGACGCCGCGATAGAGGGGGGCCTTGTCGGCGTTGACGTGGGCGAAGGCGCGAAGGCGGCCGGGGGCGTCCGTCATCTTACGCGGTGAGGTTAGGCCACGCGGGCGCGCCGTGGCAAGGGTGCAAATAGCTATACCCGCTGCTCGTCCGCCATCTCCACGAAGCGGCAGAGGGCGTTGATCAACCGCATCTGCTCGATCGTCCGGGCGCGCGATTCGAGCAGGCGCGGGCTGGCCACGATGCAGGCCAGGCACATCGCGCGGGAGACGGCGACGTTGAGACGGTTGCGCGAGAAGAGGAAGTCGAGGCTGCGCGGGACGTCCTCGGCGCTGGAGGTCGCCATCGAGTAGAAGACCACCGGGGCCTCGCGGCCCTGGAACTTGTCGACGGTGCCCACCGGCACGCCGCCGAGCCCGGCGGCCTCGAGCGCCCGGCGGAGCTGGCGCACCTGGGCGTTGTAGGGGGCGACCACCATGAAGTCGGAGTCGCCCAGCGGCCGCGTCACGCCGTCGCGGCTGGTCCACGAGCCGCCGCACATGGCGCGGATCTCCTGCGCGATGCGCTCGGCCTCCTCGGGCGCGGCCGCCACGTTGCCGGCGTGGTCCACGGGCAGGTAGCGCAGGCCGGTGCCGAAGGCCGTGGCCTGGCGGGCGACCGCGGGCAGGCCGTCGAGCCGGCCCTCGTAGACGATCTCCGAGACGAAGCGGCAGACGTCCGGGTGCATGCGCCGTGTGCGGTCCAGGAAGATGCCCATGTCCGGCGGCACCGTCGGGTGGTCGCCGAGCAGGTGCTCCAGCACGGAGGCGCCCGTGCCCTCGGGATGCGTGCCCTGCGAGACCTGGGCGAGCTGCAGCGGGTCGCCAAGCAGGATCACGTTGCTCGCGGCGGTGCCCATCGCCAGCGCGTCGGCGAGGGCCACCTGCCCCGCCTCGTCGATGACGAGCGTGTCGAGCGCGCCGTCGAGGTCGTGGCGGGCGAACAGCCACGCGGTCCCGGCCAGGAGCTGGACACGGGAAGACGCCGCCACGAACTTGCCGGTGTCCGCGATGCTGGAGATCGACTCGCCGCTGTACTCGCTCTCCGCGCTGCCGGCGCTCTTCTTGAGACCGTGGAAGCGGACGCCCTCCTCGGCGGCCGCCCGCTCGATCTCGTCGAGCAGGTTGTGGATCGCCTTGTGGCTCGTCGCGGCCACGCCGACGCGCCGGCCGTGGCGGATCAGGTCGATCACGATCCGGGCGCCGGTCCACGTCTTGCCGGTGCCGGGCGGCCCCTGGACGAAGAGGTAGCTGTCGTCGAGCGCGTCCGCGCGCCGGCGCTGCTCGGCCAGGTCCATCGTCTGGATCGTCCCGCCGAGGCCGCCGGTCAGCCGGGGCTGCGCCCGCGCGACGATGTCGTGCAGCGCGCGATAGCGGCCATCGGCCGCCAGCATCGCGGCTGCCAGGCGCGCCAGGGCGCCTCGCTGCTCGGGAGTCGGGATCGGGCGCGGCGGAATCAGCGCCTCGGGCAGGGGCTCTGACGCCAGGCTTGGCCCGCGGCGCAGGACCAGCACGCCCGCCGTGTCGTCGAGCTCCTCGATCGTGCCGGCGCTCTTGCCCGTGGCGGGGTCGCACGGCGCATCGCCCTCCGCCAGCTTGTGCTGCTGCGCCTCGAAGCGGAACCGGTGCTCGACCGACTTCTTCACCGCCCGCGGCGGGCCCTCCGGCCGCAGCCGGCCGATCGCCTCGCCGTCCTCGAACAGCTCGTCGGCCGACATCTGGCAGCGCTCGAAGAACCACCACCAGGCCGGCCGCGCCTCGCGCCGGTGGTACTCGAGCAGCTCGGCCGCCAGCCACCGCGGCGAGCCGGGGCCCGCGCCCGCGAGCAACGCCTGGCGCAGCGCCTCGCGCTGGGCGTCGGTCTTCTGCCGGTCGTCGTCCACGGGCCGCGCGTCGGGAGGCGTGGCCCAGCCCGCGTCGCCCGGCCGGTGCTCCACCAGCCAGTCGCGGAGCGCCAGCGTCGCCCGGCAATCCTCCTCGTTGTAGGCCGCGATCTCGTCGAGCCGGGCGGCGGCGCGCGTGGCCATCCACTGCTCGTAGGCCAGCACGGCGCGGGTGCCGGTGGTGACGTCGGCCTGGCGGCGGAAGGCGGGCAGCGCCTCCACGTCCTTGAGCGAGTAGCTCGACACCCCCGCCCGCAGGCCCTGGCGCACGACGCCGTGCAGGTCGACGAAGGCCTCGCGCCGCAGCAGGTCGTCCACCGCGTCCTCGCGCGTCGCGTACACGCCCATGAGCTGCTTGAGCGCGGTCGGCTCGTAGGCGCCGTAGTGGTAGACGTGCAGGTCTGGATGGCGGGCGAGCCGCTCGTGGAAGAAGTCCAGCAGCGCCTCGAACGCCCGGCGCTCCCCCGCCCGGTCGTGCGCCCAGATCGCGCGATACCGCCAGGCTCCGTCGTCGATCGTCAGCAGGCCGAAGAGGAAGTGCAGCCCGCGGGCCGGCTCCCAGAACGGGTCGCCCTCGATGTCGAAGACGACGTCGCCCTCCGAGGGCCGCGGGAGCCGCTCGAAGCCGCGCTCCGGCTCCACGGGCAGCGTGTGCCACGTGAGCTTGCCGGTGGTCCGGTGATGCAGCTGCAGCCCGGCCTGGTCATGCAGCGTCTCGAACGTGTGCGGCGCGACGTGCTCGACCTTCGTGGCCGGCGCCTGGGCCAGCTTCGCCAGCGTCCCGAGGCCCGCGGCCCGCAGCCGCGTGACGTGCTCGCGCCGGATGCCCGCCACCAGCAGCAAGTGGTCCTCCTGGACCCAGCGCGCCTCGCACACCTGACGGAACTCGCAGAGCCCGCAGTGGTCGACGCGGTACGGCTCGGTCGGCGCCGCCCGTCCGATGGCGGCGAGGAACCCGGCGCGGACGCGACGGTAGTAGGCCTCGAAGTCGGCCGGGCGCAGCGTACGCCGCTGGCCGATGCCGAGCAGCACGTGCATGGCGCCCACCGGCGCCGCCTGGATGGCCGCGATGGCCTCGGTGTAGAAGCAGAGCTGCAGCACGTAGGTGGGCTTCTCGACCCGGGCCAGCTTGGCGTCCAGCGCCTCGTAGCCCCAGCCGCCCAGCCCGGTCGGCTGGTCGACGCGCTCGAGGAAGTCCGCGCGGCCCCGCCAGTCGCCCAGCACGAAGGTCGCCTGGTAGATGATTTCGGCGCCCGCCCGCATCGCCTCGATCGTCGCCCGCGCCGAGCCCTCGAAGTCCCACCGGTCGGCGCCGATGACGTCGACGACCTGGCGCCCCTGCGCGCGCAGCTCGGCCAGGTTCGCGGCCTCGTGCTCCTCGCCCTTGCGGCGAAGGAGGTCGCCGTGGTCGGTGGGGGCGTACGGCCGCTTGCGGGCGCCGCGCGCGACCTCGAGCGCCAGCGTGGTGAGGTGCGGGCACTCGACGTGGTCGTTGAGGTCGGAGGGCGAGAGGACCAGGCGGCCGTCCGTCGCTTGCATCACGTCCCGTCGATTGTAGCGACGATGAGTGCGACGACGTTACATCGCGGGCAGGCGACCCAGAGGGCCGTCGGACGCGTCCGCAGCCTGCGGGCCACGGCGGCCTCGGCGTCGGTGTGGCCGCAGGGGAAGCGGAGTCGGCGATGGCCGGAATGGCGCAGGGGCCCGACGGCCGGGGCGGTGCCGCCCGGGCTGCGGGGGGACTGAGGTCTCATGCGCGGGATGCTGCCACCCGCCTGTGACAGGCAAGGTCACGGACTCGAACACGCGCGTCAGGCGAAGAAGTCCGTCACGGCGAAGGCGACGTCGGGGAAGGCGCGGGGCGACACGATCTGGCCGGGGCCGTACAGCGTCGCGAGGGCGTAGCCGTCGGCGCCTGGCCCGCGGTAGACCTCGACGGCGCCGTCCGTCGCGAGGAAGAGCCAGAACTCCGGGATGCCCGCCCGGGCGTAGAGGCGCGCCTTGACGAGTCGGTCGAAGCGGACCGTCGTGTCGGCCACCTCGACCGCGAGCAGGACGTCCTGGGAGGTCGGAAGCTCCCGGCTGTAGGAGACCGCCCGCGGCCGGAGCAGGAGCAGATCCGGCTGCGGTTCCGATCGAGGCCCGATGACCACGGGGTTCTGCGGCGAGACGACGGCCCGGTCGCCGAGCCGGGTGATGAACAGCCGGGTGGCGTTGATCACGCAGCCGACGTGTCGCGGGCCGATGGGCGCCATCTGAACGATCTCGCCCTCGATCAGCTCGACCCGCTCGTCCGCGCCGAGGATGCCGGCCTCCGCCATCCGGTGATACTCCTCCACGGTGAACAGCCGGCGCGGGAGCTCGACCTCGACGGACATGGTGAACCTCCAGAGCCAGTATAGAGCGACACGCCGGCAGGGTGTGGCGCCCAGCGCCCACCGTCAATGCCGCGAATTCGATACGGGGGCGTGGATGATCGCTCTTCCAGCGCTTGAAGATGTATATGATCCTGCCATGCCACCAGTCAGGTCCGTGATCATCGAGCGCTTCAGGCGGTTGCCGCGGCGGTCGAACGACATCTGGCAGGGCGGCCTGGTCCGGGCGCGCACCTGGGTCGACGAGCCGGACGGCAGCGTGCGCCGGCCGTGGGCGGCGGTGTGGGTCAGCCTCGCGACGGGCATGATGAACGTGCAGCTCGCGGAGAGCGAAGGCGCGTCGAACGCGAGCCTCGCGCTCCAGGGGCTGGCCGACCTCGGCCTGAAGTACGTGCGCTGCCGGCCCGCGCGTCTCGAGGTGGCCGACAGCACTCTGGGTGGCCAGCTCGCCGAGGCGCTGGCGGATCCCGAGCTCACGGTGGGCGTGCGCCCGGACCTCCCCGACGTGGATCGGATCGTGCTGGAGATGGAACGGAGCATGGCGGGCGACGCCCCGGCGATTCCGGACGCGCTCGAGGCACCGGGCGTGACGGTGGAGCAGATGCGAGCCTTCGCCGACGCCGCGCGCGAGTTCTACCAGGCTGCGCCGTGGCAGCACCTGAGCGACGAGGATCTCGTCCACGTCGAGGCGCCTGCCGTCGGCTCCGGCTTCCGGCATTTCACGGTGCTCGGCGCCGCCGGCCAGACGTTCGGACTCGGCTTCTTCAAGAACCCGCGGGAGTTCGACGCCGTGCACGACGCCCCCGACCCCGAGGTGCTCCTGGGTCGCGGGGGCAAGTGGACCGTGCTCTATGGGTCCGTCGACGAGATGCCGTTCGGCGACGTCGATCTCTGGGACGATCATCGCCTGCCCGTCGCCGGCCCGCCGGCGTACCCCGTCGCCATGTGGTATGGCCCGGGCGGCGAGCTCCGGCGCCCGCGGGCGCAGGAGCTGGGCGATCTGACGGCCATCCTCCTGGCGCTCGCCCGGAGCACCGAGGCGGAGATCGACCGCGGCCGCTGGAGCCACGAGGTGGCCGGCCACGACGGCTCGCGGACCGTCACGCTGGCCGTCCCTGAATTGCTGGCGCCGCTCGACGCGCCGCCCCCGCGACGGCCCGGTCCACCGGACCGGCGGGCGATGGAGCGCCTGACGGCCGAGGTCCAGCGCTTCACCCAGGGCGCGCTGTTCGAGTCCCTGGAGGAGGCCAACGCGACGCTTCGCGAACGGTTCTCCGGGCCGATCGACGACGTGCCGTCCACGGCGACGACCCCGCTCGAGCAGGCCCAGGACCTGGTCTACCGCGCGTTCGAGGCGCGCGGGCGGCGCCGCATCCAGCTCGCCCGCAAGGCGCTCGAGCTGTCGGCCGACTGCGCCGACGCGTACGTGGTGCTGGCCGAGGAAAGCTACGCCCCCGAGGCCGCCGGCGCGCTCTACGAGCAGGGCGTGGCCGCCGGCGAGCGGGCGCTGGGCCCCGACGTCTTCGCGCAGGAAGCCGGTCACTTCTGGGGGATCGTCGGCACCCGGCCGTACATGCGCGCGCGGCTCGGCCTGGCGCACAACCTGGAGGAGCTCGGCCGGCCGGACGAGGCGATCGAGCACTACCGCGAGCTCATCCGGCTCGACGCCGGCGACCACCAGGGCGTGCGCTACGCGTTGCTGGCCGCCCTCCTGCTGGCGGGGCGCGACGCCGAGACCGCCGCGCTGCTGGAGCAATTCGGCGACGAGCCGACCGCCGTCTGGCGCTACGGCCGCGCCCTGGCCGTCTTCAGGCGCGAGGGCGACAGCCGCGCCGCGCGCGACTGCCTTCGCACGGCGCTGCGGACCAACCGCCACGTGCCGCAGTACCTCACCGACGAGGGCGACTGGCCGGGCCCCGAGCCCACCTCCTATGTTCCCGGCAGCCGCGAGGAGGCCGTGATCTGCGACAGCGACCTGGGCGAGGCGTGGCGGGCGACCCCGGACGCGATCCGCTGGCTGCGCGCGCAGGCGCCGGCGCGCCGGCCGGGGAAGCGCCGCCGGTGAGGTCGGTATCGGCTGACCCAGTCAGCCGCGCTTCCGGCCGACAGCCATTGCGCCCCGGGGAGCCGGCGCACCACGGAGCAAGCCCGCACGTGCTCAGGTCTTCGTCGACATCGGGCCAGTGAATGCCGAATCCCCTCCGGCCAGGCGCCAGTTGGCACGCTGCGTAGGAGTTGCGGAAAGGAGCCGGGGGTTCCTTCTGAAGTACCCATGCCATGCCTCCAGTCATCGCGACTCATGCGCGGCGATGAGCCTCCGGACGCGCCGCAGTTCGAGCGGAGTGAATCCCAGGTTACGCGCCAGCGCGACTGGTGCCAACCAGAACTTGGCTGACGTCCGCGGAGACCCGATCGAGTTGCGCAGGATCGACGGCCGGCAGAAGATCGTCGTGGTGCTGAGTCGACACGGGGCGGTGGCGGCATGAAGTTCACCGGACGGCTCGTCCTCGGCGCGCTCGTCGCCGCGGTCGTCGGCTGCGCAGCCAGTTCAGCGCCTCGCTTCGCCGCGGACGGCCCGGGCGCCGAGGAGTACGGCGCACGCGAGGGCTATCCGGTCAGGTTCGTCTATCGCGTCCCGTTCTTCGTCGGCGCGTTCAGTCACTACGACGAGATCTACGAGAGTCGGATCGTGCGTCGAGCCGTCACGCCGTCACGCCTCGCCCGCGCGTCCGCGGAGCCGGCCCTGCGCTACGAGTACGAGGCGGAGACCCGCACGCTCGACGACTATCTCGCGCGCAACCCCACCACGGGACTTCTCATCGCGCGCGGTGACACGATCCTCGTCGAGCGGTATCAGTACGCACGGAACGATCGG
>DASWJN010000045.1:0-20658 GCA_036397135.1 Candidatus Methylomirabilota bacterium | reverse complement strand
CCATCCGCCCGCGTTTCTTGACTTGCCGCGAACCGAACCGCTAGGCTCGGAAGGTACATCCGCAAAGTCGTCGGCGACTCCGCCGAACGTCCGACAGCGCCGGCAAGGGGCGCGTTCCCGGGACAGGGAGCTCGAGGCATGGCCAGACTCGACGCGTTTTTCAAGCTCATGTTCGACACCGGCGCCTCCGACCTGCACATCGTGTCGGGACAGCCGCCGATCCTGCGCGTCCACGGCGAGCTGGAGCGCATCAAGTACGACCCGCTCGACGACGAGCAGCTGCGTCAGATGCTCTACGAGATCGCCCCCGAGCAGAAGATCAAGACGTTCGAGGAGACCGGCGACGTCGACTTCGGCTACGAGATCCCCAACGTGGCCCGCTTCCGCGCCAACTACTTCATGCAGAAATACGGGTGCGGCGCCGTCTTCCGCCAGATCCCCACCAAGATCCTCACGGCCGACGAGCTGGGACTGCCGCCGATCCTCAAGAAGTCGGCCATGCTCAACAAGGGTCTGGTGCTGGTGACGGGACCGACCGGCTCCGGGAAATCCACGACGCTGGCGGCCATCATCGACCACGCCAACAAGCAGCGGAAGGACCACATCGTCACGATCGAGGACCCGATCGAGTTCGTGCACGCCAGCCAGGGCTGTCTCGTCAACCATCGCGAGGTCGGCATCCACACACGTTCGTTCGCGGCGGCGCTCAAGGGCGCCCTGCGCGAGGACCCCGACATCATCCTGGTCGGTGAGATGCGTGATCTGGAGACCATCCGGCTGGCCCTGGAGGCCGCCAACACCGGTCACCTGGTGTTCGGCACGCTGCACACCACCAGCGCCGCCAAGACGATCGACCGTGTCATCGAGGTGTTCCCGGCCGAGGAGCAGGCCCAGGTGCGCAACGGCCTGTCCACCGGCCTCAAGGTCGTGGTGGCCCAGAACCTCTTCAAGCGCGTGGACAAGAAGGGCCGCTGCGCAGCGCTGGAGATCCTGGTCTGCACCGCCGCCGTCGGCAACCTCATCCGGGAGGGCAAGACGGTCCAGATCCCCTCGGCGATCCAGACCGGCAAGCAGTTCGGCATGCAGACACTCGACGACGCCATCATGAACGTGCTCCAGAAGGGCTGGATCAGCGCCGACGAGGCCTACGACAAGGGCATCGACAAGTCCAAGTTCCGGCCGCTGCTCAAGACGCCGCCGGACGAGCTGAACCAGTAGGGGCCGAGGCGATGAGAAAGCCCGAGATCGACGACCTGCTCGCCGCGATGCTGGACTCGCACGACAACGTGTCCGACCTCAACATCACCGTCGACCGGCCGCTGCAGGTGGAGTCCTCCGGCGAGCTGGTGGCGGTGCCGGTCGACCCGCCCATCCAGAACCTCACGCCGTTCCAGACCGAGATCTTCGCGCTCAACCTCATCAACGGGGACCGGCGGCTGACCGAGCACCTGATCCAGACCGGCTCGTGCGACACCTCGTACGCGCTGCCCGGCAAGGCCCGCTTCCGCGTCAACATCTTCTCGCAGCGCAGCAACATCTCGATGGTCCTCCGCAAGCTGGAGACGAACATCCCGACCATCGAGGGCCTCAAGCTCCCCGACGCCTTCAAGAAGATGCCGGCCGAGAAGAACGGGCTGATCCTCATCACCGGCGCCACCGGCTCCGGCAAGACGACCTCGCTGGCCGCCCTGCTCAACGAGATCAACGAGACCAAGTCGGTGCACATCGTCACCCTGGAAGACCCGGTCGAGTACGTCCATCCCAACCGGCAGGCCACGTTCAACCAGCGCGAGCTGGGCCTCGACTACGACAACTTCGCCAACGGCCTGCGGGCGGCGCTGCGCCAGGCCCCCAAGATCATCCTGGTCGGCGAGATGCGGGACCGGGAGACGGCCGAGCTGGCGCTCAAGGCCTCGGAGACCGGTCACCTCGTGCTCTCCACGCTGCACACGGTCAACGCCGGCCAGGCCATCAACCGCATCATCGGCATGTTCGACAAGGACGAGGAGAAGCAGATCCGCCAGCGGCTGGCCGACACCGTCCGGTGGGTGGTCGGCCAGCGCCTCGTGCCCAAGGTGGGGGGCGGCCGGTGGGCCGTGCACGACATCCTGGCCAACACGATCCGCTCCAACGAGCTGATCCTGCTGGGCGAGCAGGAGGGCAAGACCTTCTACGAGATCCAGGAGGTCGGCGAGCCCTTCGGCATGATGACGTTCGACCAGTCGCTGCTCAAGGCCTACCAGCAGGGGCTCGTGACCGAGGACACCGCCGTGAACTACTCGACCCGCAAGGCGGTGGTCCAGCGCGGCATCGACACCATCAAGCAGACCCGGGGCGAGAAGACCACCGACGTCGAGGGCCTGAGACTCGACACCGGCTACAACCGCTCGGTGTTCGGCGCGGCGAGGAAGCGGTGAGCCCCGAAACCCAGGCCGGCCAGGGGTTCGAGGCGCGGCTGGCGCTCGTCTGCGAGGACGCGCCCGAGCGCCACGCCGTCATCAAGGCGGCGCTCGAGCAGGTCGGCTTCGCCATCCTGCCCGTCAAGAACGCGGACGAGGCCGTCCAGCGGCTGCGACGGGACGTCTACGAGCTGGTGATCGTCGACGAGCAGTACCAGGGCGCCACCCCGCTCGACAACCCGGTCCTGGCCGCCCTGCGCACCCTGGCGATGTCGCACCGCCGCTGGATGTTCGTGGTGCTGGTCGGGCGCCAGTTCAAGACCTTCGACAACGCCATGGCCTTCGCCCGCAGCGTCAACGTCGTCGTCAACGTGAACGATCTCCCCCACCTGCCGGCCATCCTCAAGAAGGGCATCACCGACCACGTGGAGTTCTACCGCACCTATCGCCAGGTCCTCACCGACGCCGGCAAGCGCTGACGGGCCGCTGAAAACGGCCCATCTGCGCCGTTGCCTCGTCGCTCCTCCCGGCGGCGTAGGCGGCCTACGCCTCAGTCGTCGCTCCTCGGCGCCTAGCATCTGGACCGTTTTGAGCGGCCCGGGCGTTGCGTGCCGACAAACCCACAAAAGCGATCCGGGAACGCGGGGCGGTCAGCGCTTGCGGCCGAAGAACTTGGGGGGGGCGGGGGTCTGGGGTTTTGCGGCGGGGGGTGGGGCCGGCGGGGGTCTGCGGCGAAGGATGATCGAGAGGTCGTAGCGGTGGTCGTTGGTGGGGTCGGGGTTGAAGATCGCGAGCCAGAGGCCGGTGAACTCCTTGCCCAGCTCGGGGAGGGTGGTGCCGCCGGTGCGGTGCTTGCGGGGCGCGAGCGGTTGCGCCTTGCCGGGCCCCGGAAGCGTGACCAGCCAGGCATGGTCGGAGGGCGCGTCGCTGTCCTTGAGCTTGATCTCCACGGCGGGAGGGTCGGCGAGCGTGGGGCCGGTCAGCCGCAGCGTGAAGAACCGCGTAGTCAGGGGTCCCAGCGTCGCCGTGAAGACGTGGGGACCCAGCCGTTCCTTGACATCGGTCACCGTGCGCGTCTGCTCGGCGATGCTGCCCGGCGTCGCCGCCCGAGTGAACAGGCGCGTCTCGTCGTCGGACTCCACGATGCCGCCCTGCACCCACGGGCCCGGTTCGGGAACCGTGTGGAGGATGATCTCGCGCACGAAATCGGGGTAGGTCTTGTAGAGGCGCCCTTCGGCGACGACGTAGAGGTACAGCTCCTGGCCGAGCGAATAGGACTGGTCCCGGGCCCGCGTCGTGAACTGCGGATTCAACCGCGTCAGCGCCTCCGGCACGAAGCCTTCTTCCTGCTTCTCGATGTGCGCGAGCAGGAGCGCGTAGCCCTCCGCCAGCCGGCCGTCCGCCTCGGCGCTCTGCTGGAGCGGTACGCTCAACAGATGGGGGAATCGTCGGAGGTAGTCGGGGGCGGCGTCGGCCACGCCGAGCCCCCGCTCGCGCAGGCTGTTCCAGCCCTCGCGGGCCGCGATCCACCAGCGAGCCGTCTCCTGCGCGAGCTGCTCGAGCAGCTCCTCACGTTCGCGCCGTGCCGTGGGGCCGAGCGAGCCTCCGGCGGCCTCGCCTCCCGGCCCGGTGACGGCCCCGCCGGCGCCTGCTCCGACGTCCACCACCAGGCCGTCACCCGCGGCGGGCATCGCCGCCGGGCTCGGCGCAACCGGCGCGGAGACCGCGGGCGCCGCCGGCGGGTCCACCAGGCGAGGCGCGACCTCGGGCGCCGAGGACGCCGCGGGTGCAGCGACCTGGGAGATCGCAAATGCGACCGGCTCGGCGGCGGGAGGCGGCGGGGCCGGCGCCGGTGGAGGCGCCTCTGCCTCGTGGCCGAGCTTTCCGCGGAGCGCCGCCAACCCCAACGTGCGGCCGAACGCCTCGGTGATCGCGTCCTGCAGGACGGCGCAGCGGTCGTCGTCGAGCACGTTCCAGCCGTCGATCAGCGCCAGCAGATCGGCATGCGGACGGAGCTTGCCCGGCAGCTCGTCGGATGCCCGCTCGAGATCGTCCGGCACCGGACCCGCCAGGGCGGCGTGCAGCTCCCGCGCTCGGCCCTGGCAGTCGGCGAGCGCCGAAGAGTTCTTCTCATCGCGGTGAATCAGCGCCAGCACCCGGTCGAGTACGCGGCGGGCCTCGTCCCGCGCCTGCTCCCAGGCGGCCACGCGTACGCGGCGCTCCTCGGCGGCGGTGATGGCGGACAGAACGGGCTCGAGGTCGCGCAGCGTGCCGAGCCCCTCGTCGTCGAGCACCAGCGACAGCTCGCCGGCGTGCGCGATCATGGCGGCGCGCAGGTCGGCGAAGGCGGCGCGGGCGGCCGTCAACTCCTCCAGCAGCGAGCTCGGCGGGGGCAGGGTGGCGGTCAGCCCGGCGGCGGCCCCGGCGGCCCGGGTGCCGAGCGCGGTAAAGTCCGCGCGCAGCGCGGCCAGCCGGTGTCCCAGCTCGTGGGCGTGCTTCACGCCGCGACCTCGACGGCGAGCGGCCTCATGCGTCGCCCTAGTATAAGCGGAGGCGCGCGAGACGCCGACCTGTCGCACGCTGATCACATGCTCGCCAGCGCACGGTCAGAAACCAGGCGCCCGGGACGACGCTCGGGAGGTGAGGCGCAAAACATCAGGATTGACGCTGAATTGCCGGACGCATCGAGCTTGGTACCCGCCTTGCCTCGACCGCAGCTGGCCCGACAGGGCAGACCAGCCGACAAGGAGATCGGGACCATGCGCTCCGTCCGACACGCGCTCGTGATCATCAGCTTCCTGGCACTGGGCCTCGCCGCGACCGCCGAGGCCGGCGCCGGCCGGCCGGGTGAGCAGCTGCGCGGCCGCCTCGACCGGGTGGTCGGCATCCTCGAGGACGGAGCGCTCAAGAGCCGGCCCGACGCCCGGCGGGCCGCCCTCCGCGACGCGGCGAGCGAGATCTTCGACTTCACCGAGATCACGCGGCGCTCGCTGGGCCGCCACTGGCGGACGGCCACGCCGGCCGAGCGCGAGGAGCTGACGCAGTTGCTGGCCACGCTCCTCGAACGCGCATACATGGGCCGTATCGAGCAGTACAGCGGGGAGCGGATCGTGATGGCCGGCGAGACCGTCGACGGCGACCTCGCCACGGTGCGCACGCGCCTTCAGCGCAAGGGCGGCATCGACATGCCGGTCGACTACCGCCTCTATCGCGCGGGCGATCGCTGGCTGGCCTACGACGTCGCCGTCGAGGGCGTGAGTCTCATCGCCAACTACCGGGCGCAGTTCAACAGGATCCTCCAGAGATCGTCGGCCCAGGCCCTGGTGAAGCGGCTGCGGGCCACGCTGGAGTAGCGGCGGGGCCGCCGGATCGACTAGACTCACTTCACTTCGACCCTGGAGGTGTGAGGCGATGACGTCGGTCCGGATGCTGGCGGTGGTGGTGACCCTGGCGGCGGTGCTCACGAGCGGCGTGACGGCCTGGGCCGGCCCGCCCACCGAGCAGCTGCGCGAGCGCGTCGACCGCGTCCTGCGCGTGCTCGAGGATCCCGATCTGAGACAGGCCGTCCGGACGGCCGAGCGGCGGCAGGCCATCCGCACGATCGCGTACGAGATCTTCGACTTCCGCGGGCTGTCGCAGCGGTCGCTGGCCCGCCACTGGCCCGCGCGGACCGCCGCCGAGCGCGAGGAGTTCATCCGGCTGTTCGCCGACCTGCTCGAGCGCTCCTACGTCGGCAAGATCGAGACGTACAGCGGCGGCGAGCGCATCCAGTTCACGGGAGAGTCCGCGGACGGCGAGCACGCCACCGTGCGCACGCGCATCGTGGCCAAGGGCACCGAGATCCCGGTCGACTACCGCATGCACCGGGTGGGCGAGCGCTGGATGGTCTACGACGTGGCGCTCGAGGGTGTCAGCCTCGTCGCCAACTACCGGGCGCAGTTCAACAAGATCATCCAGACCTCGTCCTTCAAGGATCTGGTCGACAAGCTCAGGGCCAAGGAGGCCGAAGGCCTCGAGGCCGACGCCGTCCAGCTCAAGCGGGCGTCGCAGAAGTAGCCCGGCGATCCTGGTCTGGCGGCTGTGGGCGCGCCGCCGCGTCGCCCGGCCGGCCGCGCCGTGGTGGGCGCCGCGCCGCCCGGGCTGGCGACGGCGCCGCTGCGGGCCTTGCTGGCGCTGCACCACCGGCACCGGTTCGACCCGGCCGGGCTCGCGGCGGCGGGGCGCCGGCAGCTGCGCGCGGCAGCGGCGGCGTGGCTGGCCGCGCCTCCGCCAGCGCCAGCTTCAGCGCGCGCGGCAGCGCCTTGACGGCGGCCTCACGGCGGCTGGCGGTGGCGCGGTCGGGGCAGGACTCGACCCACACCAGCCGCACCGGCCGCCGCGCCCGCGTATACTTCGACGCCGAACCGGCGTTGTGGGCGGTCAGCCGGCGGTCGAGCGCCGTCGTGATCCCCGTGTACAGCGAGCCGTCGGCGCAGGCGAGGAGGTAGCAGAACCATCGCGCGGAGCTCGTCGCGGCCATCCGGCGCCGATCCTAGCACCCGGCCACCCGCCGCCGCCGCGCTGCAAGCGCGCCGGGCGCGGACCTTCGGCCACCATCCGGCCCGGCGCGTGCGCAGCGCCGCGGGCGCGCTGGCTTTCGTGAACGCCGTGGGCTTCTGCTCGACGTTCTTCCGCTTCCCCGAGGGCGTGGCGTGCCTGTGGGAGGCGGTGGTGGGGCGCGCCCGGCCGCGCTGGCCAAAGCGCTCGCACCACGACGACGGAGTGGGGTTGACCTGGCGGCTCAAGGACGACCTGCCGGCCGCCCGCCGGGTCTACTACGGCAAGCTCCTGCGCGGCCGTCCGCTGCTGGTCGCGCTCGAGCTCTTTCCCGCCTTCTATGCGCTGGTGCGCGGCCGCCAGCGCGCCCGCGACTATCTCGCGGAGTACGAGGCCGGGCGGCTGTCGCTCACCGCCAGGCGGGTCATGGACGCGCTCGCGCGCGAGCATCCGCAGTACACGCGCGAGCTGCGTGCCAACGCCTTCCTGCTCGAGCCCTCCCGCACCCGCGAGTTCGAGCGCGCGATGGCCGAGCTGCAACAGGGCCTCTGGGTGGTCAAGAGCGAGGAGCGCTACGAGCCCTCGTTCTCCTACCGCTGGGAGCTGGTCGACGCGTGGCTGCCCGACCTGGTGGCGGAGGGCCGGACGCTGAGCCGCGCCGGCGCGCTCGACCGGCTGATCGCCCGCTACGCCGCCGGCGCCGTGTTCACGACCGCGGCACGCCTGGGCCGGCTCTTCGGCGTGCCGGCGGCCGAGGTGGAGGCGTCGGTGGCGCGCCTCGTTCAGCGCCGCGCGCTCGAGGACGTGGTCGTCGACGGCTGGCCGGGGCGCTGGCTCGTCGCGCCGCCGGCGGGGGCGAGCCAGCGACGGAGCAGCGCGTCCAGGCTGATCCGGCCGGGGCCGGTGAAGACCAGCCACAGGAACACCAGCGCGTAGAGCGGCTCGCTCAGCTCCACGAAGTCGTCGAGGCTGCTCACCCGCTTGATGTTCACGGTCGCGATCGCCACGACCATGTTGACGAACAGCGGGACGGAGGCCAGCCGGGTAAGCAGGCCGAGCACGATCAGGGCTCCCCCGACCAGCTCCGTGTAGCCCGACAGCGCGGCGCTGAACGCCGGAAACGGGATGCCCCACTCGGCGAAGCGCTCGGCCATGGCGTCGAGGTTGTCGATCTGGGCCCACCCGGTCACGAAGAAGAAGTACCCGACCCCCAGACTGGGACGATCCAGCTCAAGGCCACGTTCGCCAACGACGACGCCTCGCTGTGGCCGGGGCAGTTCGTCACGTTACGGTCGGTGACGAGCGAGAGGAGGTTCTCATGCACACCGCACCCGGTCCGCGCCGATCCCGCTCGATCGGCTGCTCGACGGGTTGCACGTCGAGGTGGAGCCGCTCGCCGTGCCCGGCGCCTCCCGCCCGATCTGCTCCGGCGCCAACGGGGACGCGGGCCGCATCGAGCTCGCGTGCGGCACCACGGTGCGGCTGTCCCCGCGCGCCATCACCATCACCCCGCCGCCGCGCACCGCCCGGGCCGGTCCGAGCGGCGGGTCACGGGCGGGCGAGCCGCGCTCCGGCGACCTGCCGTGCATGACGTCGGGCGTTCGCATCCGCGCCCGCTACCAGGGTACGGTCAACGTCTTCGACCAGCTCGGCGAGCCGCTCGTGGAGCCGCTGCGCGCCGACGATCCCATTCGCCGCTGCTTCACGGACCTCGTCGACGAGATCGCCGGACTGCGTCCCGGACGCTGCGCGATGGCGGAGGCGCTGCTGCGGCGGATCCTCGTCCTGGTGCTGCGCCGGTGCTTCGAGCGTGCCGGCGGCAGCCTGGCCTGGGCCGCCGGCCTCGACGACACGCGGCTCGGCCGCGCCGTCGGCGCCATGCGCGAGCACCCCGAGCACGCGTTCACGCTCACCGAGCTGGCCGAGATCGCGGGCATGAGCCGGACAGTGTTCGCCGCCCGCTTCATGGAGGCGCTGGCGCAGCCGCCCATCGAGTTCCTGAAGACGCTCCGGCTCTCGCGCGCCGCCAGGCTGCTGACACGAACCGACCTGCCGATCAAGGCGATCGCCGGGAAGGTCGGATACTCCAGCCGCAGCTCCTTCACGCGGGCGTTCGTCGCCTGTCACGGCGCCGCGCCGCAGGCGTTCCGGGCCGCTCCGCGGCCGAGCGGCGAGCGCGGGGACAGCTGATGTCGGGCAGCACGGGCCGCCTTCGGTGATGCCGTCCGGATCATCGCCCTGACGGCATACGGCGGCGCCGAGGATCTGCGGCAGTGTCAGGCCGCCGGGTTCGACGCCCACGTCCTGAAGCCGGCCACCGTGGAGGACCTCGTCTCCGTCCTCGCGCGGCCCGCCGGGGCGTGAAGGGCGACCCGCCTCGCTGGCGCATTCTACGATTTACACGATGCGCTGACTGGCACGCGATTCGCTCCACTGTCCGTGCGCGATGGCCAACCGCAAGAAGCCCCGAAAGTCCCGGAGAGCCCGCCTGCCCGACGTCGGAGAGCAGCGCGAGGGTCCGCTGGCGGGCGCGCGCCCCGAGCAAACGGAGACGAGTCCCGCCCTGGCCGGCGGCGACGTGGGCGCCGATTGGCGCCGCGCGGCCAGCGTCGGCGAGGAGGCGCCCGGGGGGACGGTGGCCACACCGGACCAGGACGTGGTGGACGATCTTGGTGACGCCCTGGGCGTTCCTCGCGCGCCAGACGAAGAGTTCCGGACATCCACCGAGATCCTCGAGGGCCGCGACCGTTATCGCCGCGAAGAGGAGGAGTGACAGAGATGGCCAGTGTGATGACGTTGCTGAGCGGCGCCGCGCTGGGCGCGGGCACGATGTACCTGCTGGATCCCGACCGCGGGCAGCGCCGCCGCGCCGACCTGCGCGAGACCCTGGCCGAGGTGGGCGACAGCGACCTGGTCGACCGGGCGCGGCGGCTGGCGCCGCTGGCGGCCGCGCGCGATCTCGGCGCCGATATCTGGCAGTCGCGGTGGCCCATGCCCGGCGAGTCACGGTGGCCCATGCTCGGCGCCTTCACGGCGCGCGGGCGGCGGACGATGCCGTTCGGCCGCCGGCGGGCGCCCGCGCTGCAGTCGCGCGACTGGGCGCTGCTCGGCGGCTTCGCGGCCGCCATCGCCGCCGGCCTCTGGCTGCTCCGCCGCTCGAAGACCTCCGGCCGGGGCATCGAGGTCGTGCGCACGATGACGGTGGAGGCCCCGGTCGAGCTCGTCTACGAGTTCTGGAACGACTTCGAGAACTTCCCTCGCTTCATGTCTCACGTGCGCGAGGTCCGGCGCACCGGCCCCGACCGCACCCACTGGGTCGTGAACGGCCCGGGCGGCGCGCCGGTCGAGTGGGACGCCACCGTCACCCACCGCGTGCCCAACCAGGAGATCGGCTGGCGCACGGTCGAGGGCGCCCTGGTCGAGCACGAGGGCACCGTGCGGTTCCGCCCCGCCGGCACCAACGCCACCCGGATCGAGGTCCACATGAGCTACCGCCCCGTGGGCGGGGCGCTCGGGCACGGCCTGGCCGCGCTGTTCGGCGACGATCCCGAGCACGTCATCGGTGAGGACCTGGCCCGGGTGGCCGCGCAGCTGCGCGGCACGCGGCCGGCGGTGGGCGAGACAGGCCAGCGGCGTTGAACGGCGACGTCGTCCGGGTGGCGGCGGTGGGAGACCTGCACTGCCGGAAGGACTCGCAGGGCCACATCCTCCGGGCCTGCGCCGCCGGGCTGGACTGGCCGCGCCTGCTCGCCCGCTTCGGCGACCACTGGCGCGTGCTCCTGCAGCACCTCGTCGGCTTCGGCTTCGTCTACCCGTGCGAGCGGGCCCGCGTGCCGGCCGCCGTCATGCGCGAGCTGATGGGACGGCTGGACCGCGAGCTGACGCGCCCGGCCCCCGAGCGGGTGTGCCGGGGGACGCTGATCTCCCGCGCCCAGTACCTCGTGGACGTCGAGCACTGGGGCTACGGCGACCCGCGACTGGCCCCCGCCGGCAACCTGACGTCCGAGGAGCGCGAGCGCTGGACCGCCGGCATCGCCGCCGACGGGAACCTCGGCGGCAACCTCGGCGGGGGGCTTCGCTCATTGGAGGGGGCCTCGGCGGCCCCCTCCGAAACCTCCCCCACGAAAGCGGCCTGCGGCGCGCCAGCTGAGCACGATCCTTCACGGCCTGCGACAGGTTCGCGACCTGCTACACTTCGCGCGCATCGCCAGCACGGCCCCGTCCGGGGGGGAGGAGAGCGAACATGGCGAAGATCGAGAAGTATTGCGCGCCGGGGGTGTTCGATCCGCCGACGTACAGTCAGGCGATCAAGGTGACGGAGGCGAATACGATCCTGTTCCTGGCCGGGCAGGTCGCCTACGACAAGGACGGGGGACCGCTGCACCGCGGGGATTTCAAGGGCCAGGCCCGCGAGGCGCTCAAGTCGATCAAGGCGCTGGTGGAGGCGCAGGGCGGCACGCTGGCCAACGTCGTCAAGATCAACACCTACGTGACCGACATCCGCTACCGCGCCGACCTGGTGCCCGTGCGCGAGGAGTTCTTCGGCAAGAAAGGCCCGGCCTCGACGCTGGTGGCCGTCCCCGCCCTCGCCCACCCGGACTGGATGATCGAGGTCGAAGCGATCGCCATCGTGTAGGGGCGCAGCCCCCCTCCGAGCTATCGGGCCAGGCGCGCCAGGTCGAAGCGGCCCCGGGCGGCGTTGAGGGGCGCCCAGAGATCGCCGAGGCGCTGGACGCGGGCGGGGACGTTGTCGAGGCGGAAGTCCTCGATCGACACGCCCCCGGCCACCTCGTCCCAGGTCACCGGCGTCGAGACGGTGGCCCGGGGCCGTGGCCGCACCGAGTACACGGACGCCAGCGTGCGCCCCCACGCGTTCTGGTTGTAGTCGACCAGCACGCGGCCGGCCGGGCGCGCGGACTTCTTGTAGACGGCGGTCAGCAGCCGGGGATGGCGCCGGGCCACGTCCACCGCGATCGTCTTGCTCACCTCCCACACCTGCTTCTGGGTGGGCCCGCGCACGATGGGGACGTAGACGTGCAGACCGCGGGAGCCGGTGGTCTTGACGTAGGTCGGCATGCCGAGCGCCGCCAGCGTCTCGTTCACGACCATCGCCGCCTCCCCCACGGTGTCGAACGGCACCTCGCCGACCGGATCGAGGTCGAAGTGCAGGTAGTCCGGCCGGTCGACGTCGTCGCAGCGGGCGTACCACTGATTCAGGTCGATGCAGCCCAGGTTGACGACCCACAGCAGGGCGGCGAGGTCGTTGATGACCGGGAAGTCGATCACGTTGCCGGAGGCGTGCTCGATGGCGCAGGTGGCGATCCAGTCCGGCCGCGGCGACGGCGCCCGCTTCATGAAGAAGAACTCGCCGGCGGCGCCGTTGGGGTAGCGCTTCATCACCATCGCCCGGTCGCGCACGTGCGGCAGCAGCACGGGGGCGACGTCGGCGTAGTACTGCAGCAGGTCACGCTTGGTGGCGCCGATCTCCGGGAAGAAGACCTTGTCGAGGTTGGTGAGCCGCACCCGCCGCCCGCCGGCGTCCAGCTCGATGTCGCCCCGCACGCGCGGGATCGTGATCGGGCCGGCGCGGCCGGCGGCGCGCGGGGGCCGGCGCACGGTGGCGGGATGATAGTCCCGCGTCGGCGCCCGCTTCGCCCGGGCCATCACGGCACCCGCGTGAGCCGGGGCGGCCGGGGGCCGTGGCGGGCGGCGCCGGCCACGGGCAGGTAGTCCAGCTCGACGCCGGCCCGGACGCACCGCAGCAGCAGCCCGCCGCGGCTCATGTCGCCCCGGCCCACGAACGCGGCGGGGAAGGTGAGGCGCTCGCCGAAGACGTCGAGCAGCGCGCCGACGTACTTGTCCGACGCGATCGAGCCGAGCAGCGTGACGCCGGTGTCGGGGCCCAGCGTCCGGGCCACCGCCCGCGCCGACGCCAGCAGCGGCCGGCGATACCGTGGATTCCCGGCGTGGATGTCCACCCGCGCCGCGGCGCGGAGCGCCGCCCGCGTGACCCGGTCGTCGGCCGGCCGCAGCCCGGCGTGGGGCGTGATCACCAGCGGCACGCCGAACCGCTCGGCGTAGGCCAGCTTGCCGCGGAAGTAGAGACCGGACAGGAAGGTGAAGACCTCGCCCAGCGTCACGCCGTCCGTGCGCAGGCGGCGGGCGAGGTCGAACGCCGCCCGCGGCGAGCAGAGCAGCGCCGCGCGCTCACCGCCGCAGTGGGCGGGAGAGAGCAGGAAGACGCGCGGGGTCACGGGTCGCTGCAGTCGTCGTAGGCGCCGCAGTTCGTGCACATCACCTTGCACTTCCGCTCTTCCATGCGCGCACCGCAGCGCGCGCAGATCCGCCCCGGCTCCGGCCTGGCCGCCGTCCACCGCTCGTCGCGCGGTTCGTTCATGATCCCCAGCCTGCCGCCGGCGCGCCACCGAAGTCAAATGCCCTCCGGGAGGCGGCAGGCCGTACACTCTGACCCATGGAGACGGAGTGGTCGGATCCCGAGTTCCTGCGCGCGATCTTCTCGGAGACCGAGATCGTGCGCAAGCCGATGACCGGCATCATCACCGGCTATCACGTGCTGCCGTTCGTCCTGGTCGCTCCGGAAAGCCGCGAGGGGCCGGCCCGGTCGGTCGAGGTGCGGGGACGCATCAAGGTCTCTCCCCGGCTGGTCATCACACCCGGCCGCGACGGGCCGACGTACGGCGAGCTGTTCGGCGAGCGCGAGCTGATGGACCACCGGCTGGTGGCCCGCGTGTTCAGCTTCCGCTACGCGTCGAAGGTCGCCCTCGAGAGCGAGGATCTGGCGATCCGCCGCCACGAGCACGACCCCGCCCGCCACCTGGAGCGGGTGCTCGACGAGATGGCCCGGCGCGAGGTCATCGACACCGGCGTGATCGTCTCCCCCGACGCGCGCTTCTACCCGGTCTCGCTCGACCGCTTCATCCGCGAGATCCTCGACCAGGAATTTCGAGAGTAGTCAGCAGGCTGCTCAGGGTGCCCGGGTCCACCGGCTTCACCAGCAGCCCGTCGAAGCCGGCCTCGGTCGCCCGGCGGCGGTCCTCCGGCTGGCCGTAGCCGGTCAGCGCGATGAGCACCGGGCGGCGCGGGTCGAGGGCGCGCAGGCGGCGGGCGATCTCGAAGCCGTCCATGCCGGGCAAGCCGATGTCCACCAGGGCCACGTCGGGGTCCTTGGCGCGGGCGAGGTCGAGGGCGGCGTGGCCGTCGCCGGCCGCCTCGACCGCGTGGCCGTCAAGCTCGAGCAGCACGCGGAGCGCATCCCGCGCGTCGGCGTTGTCCTCGACGATGAGGATGGAGCGGCCCGCGGCGGGCGAATCCGATGCCGGCATGCAGACTCCCTGTGTCGATGGGCCAACGGCGGCGACCTACGGTGTCCTCAGCCTATCATCGCCAACAAGGCGGCTTCACGCCGGCGCCGGTCGCCTTGACACGTTTGCAGAACGGATGCTATTAGTCATGCGCATTTATCGCCGCCGGCCGGCCCACAGAAGGAGGGACTCCATGCTGAAGTCACCATCGGGTCACAGGTTCTGGGCATCCGCGGCGCTCGTGGCCGCCGTCCTCGCCGTCTCGGCGGTGTCGCCGATCCAGGCGCAGGAGCGCAAGTCGCTCCGCTGGGCGACGTCGCCGGTGGGGTCCTACGGGTACCAGATCGCCGCCCAGATGACCAGGATCATCGAGGAGGCGCTCGGCGGCGAGTACACCATCACCGTCCAGCCCTACACGTCCCCCACCGTCGCCATGAAGGCCGTGATGGACGGCAACGGCGAGGTCGCCTACACGGCCGACATCGCATGACCCAGTTCAGCCAGCGCATCGGCGGGTTCAAGGGCTACCAGCCCAAGATGCCCGAGATCGTGCACACCTGGTACGCCTACCCGATGGAATCGATGATGGCCGTCCCGGCCGCGACGGCCGGCAAGTTCAATTGCTGGCGCGACTTCAGCGGCAAGCCGGTCTTCTACACCAACGCCGGCTTCATGAACTGGAACAACTGGCGGCGCATCTACGACGTGCTGGGCTACGACTTCAAGCACGTCCAGATCGACCTCGGGGCGAACGCCGACGCCATGCAGGCCGGCACGATCGTCGGCTCCGCCACCTACACCACCGCCGGCCGCTCGCTGGCGGCCTACTGGAAGGAGACCGAGCTGCGCATGGACTTCCGGGTGGTCAACCCCTGCCCGGACGAGGTCGCGAAGCTCAAGGCGGCCGGCCTGGCCGTCGTCGAGGTCGACCCGAAGAACGCGTTCAGCAAGGACGTTGGCGCCAGGACGCTCCAGGGCGTCCCGATCCTGTTCGGCTACAACGTGGGCACGAACATCTCGGCGGACGTCGCCTACAAGATGATCAACGCGTTCTACAAGAACCGGGACGCGCTGGCCAAGAACGAGCCGGGCTTCACGCCGATGGCGCAGGACTTCGTCGATATGCAGGCGGCGGGCATCAGCGCCAATCCGCAGGTCGCCGTGCATCCCGGCCTGGCCCGGTTCCTGAAAGAGCACAAGGCCTGGAACGACAAGTGGAAGATCGCCGCCGGCAAGTGACGGCGCCGGTCACAGCCTAGGGCCGCAGGGCGCCTGATGCCGGGCGGGAGGCCACCGTGCTGATCGACCGGCTCAGGCGCCACGTCGGTCTCCGGACCCCGACCTTCGTCCTCTCGCTCGTCCTCTTCGCCTGGCTCATCTGGTACTTCTACACCGGTCTCGGGGGCCCGCTCGAACTGGTCGCGCGCCTGCTGTCGATCGCGCTCATCGTACAGATCCTGTTCATGTACCAGCAGGACTATCTGTACAGGCGGCTGCCGCCGGCCCTCAACCACGCGCTCGTCACGCTCTACGTCGGCATCGCCGCCTACGCGTTCTGGTACTTCTGGGGCGAGTACGAGCGGATCGCGATCTACGCCCAGGGCACCTACACCCAGCACGATTACGTCGTCGGGCTGCTCATGTTCCTGCTGGTGATGGAGCTGACGCGGCTGGCCCACCCGATCCTGTTCTGGGTCAACCTCGTGATGGTCGTCTACACGCTCTACGGCTACCTGTTTCCGCGCTGGCTCGACTTCTTCTGGCATCCGGGGACGACGTTCCACCGGGTGGTGACGTCGAGCACGGTGGAGTACTCCACGGGCATCTACGGACCCTATGCCCAGCTCGCCCTGACCCTGGTCGCGGCGTTCCTGCTGCTGGCGGCGGCCGCGCGCGGCTTCGACGCGCAGAACGCCATGGTCGGGGTGATGCGGCGGCTCGCCGGCCGCTCGCGGCACATGGTGCCGCAGACCGCGGTGCTCGCCTCGGTGTCGGTCGGCATGATCAGCGGCAGCGGCTCGGCCAACACGGCCGTCACGGGCAGCTTCACCATCCCGTTTCGCCATCTTCGTCCGCTCCGACATGGTGGTGAAGACGGGCTGGGCGCAGATCGCCGACACGCTGCTGGTGGCGATCGCGATCTGCGGCATCACCTGCGCCATCTTCGCGCGGTTCACCGAGACCGTAGGCGCCAACGTCCTCCTGCGGGCGGTGCTGGCGCTGGCCTCGTTCGTGGTGATGCTGCACCCGGACGGCACCATCGCGACGGCGGCCGCCGCGCTGGTGCTGCCGGCCGCCGTCTACGGCGTGGCGCGCCACCGGCGCATCGCGCCGCCCAAGCGCGTCATCCTACAGTCGCAGCCGGCGGGCTGACCATCGTGACCGACGCCGGATCCTCACCGAGGCCACCCCGGGGGTGGCCCAGGACGCCGGCGCCCTCGTGAACCCGGCCCAGCGCGAGTCCGCCGGCGAGGCCGGCGCTCGAACGCGGCCCGTCGATCGCGCCGCCGCGTGGATCGCCGCCGCCGGCTGCTCGCTTCCCGTCGCCTGGCTGGCCTGGAGGTCGCTGGGCTGGCCGCTGGTGCACGACGCGCCGCTCCTGCATTACGTGGCGTGGCGGATCGGGGAGGGGGCGGTGCCGTACCGGGACCTGTTCGACATGAACTTCCCGGGGGTGTACGTGCTCCACCTGCTCGTGGTCCGCCTGCTCGGGACCGGCGATCTCGCGTGGCGGCTGTTCGATCTCGGGTGGCTGGCGGCCGCGGCCGCCGCGGTCGCGGCGCTGGCGTGGCCGTGGGGGCGGAGCGCCGCGGCCACGGGGGCGCTCGTGTTCGCGCTCTACCACTTGGCCGGCGGGGCGTGGCAGGCGGGCCAGCGCGATTTCCTGCTGTGCCCGCTCCTGCTGGGCGGTGCCCTCGGCGTGGCGCGGTGGACGGAGTCGCGGCGGCGCGGCGCGCTGGCGTGGGGCGGCCTGGCGATGGGAGCCTCGATGACGCTCAAGCCGCACACGGTGCTGCTCGCCGCGGCGCTCGGCGTGATGGTGGTGGTGGCGGCCTGGCGGGCGGGCGGCGGCGCGCCGGGGGCGGTGGCGGCCTTCGCGGCGGGCGTCGTCGTCGCGCCGCTCGCGGTCGTCGGGTGGCTGGCGGTGGCCGGCGCGCTGCCGGCGTGGCGGGCGATCGTGGTCGACTACCTGGTGCCGCTGTACGCGCGGCTCGGGCGCACGACGGAGTGGAACGTGTATCGCGGCTGGCTCTGGATCCCGCTCAGTGCCGGGGCGTTGCTGTCCGCCGGGCCTCTCATGGCCCGCGGGCGGTTTGGCGCGCGCCACGCCGCCGCCGGGCTGGGGGCGGTCTATGGCGTCGTGCATTTCGCAGGACAGGGCAAGGGCTGGGAATATCACCTGTACCCGCTGGCCGCCTTCACGGTGGTCCTTCTCGTCGCCGGGATCCCGCCGGCGCTGGCGCGGCTGCGCCATCCGGTTGCGGCGGCGCTGCTGCTGAGCGTCGTCCTGACGGTCGGGCTGCTGGCCGACAAGGCAGCGGCCGTCGGCGGGGCCGGCTGGGAGCGCGCCAAGGCCGCGCGCGCCGCCCGGCTCGCCGCCGAGCTGGCCGCGCGGCTGCGCCCGGGCGACACGGTGCAGGTCCTGGACACGACGGGCGGCGGCATTCACGCGCTGCTGCGCCTGGGCGTGCGCCAGCCCACGCGCTTCCTCTACGACTTCCACTTCTTCCACGATCCCGGCCACCCGACGATCCAGGCCCTGCGAGCCGAGCTGCTGCGCGATCTCGACGCGCGCCCGCCGGCGCTCATCGTGGTCTTCGAGGAAGGGTGGCCGGCCGGCGGCTACGAGCGCCTCGACGCCTTCCCCGAGCTGGCCGCGCGCCTGGCGCGGTACGATCTGGTCCAGGCCGGGCCGGGGTACCGGATCCATGCACAGCGACACCGTTCGTAGGATCATCCGCGCGTACGACGACCCCGTGGTGCGCGCCTACTGCTGGGTGCGGTTCGGCATCCTGCGGCAGCGGTTCCTCGACGAGATCGGCCAGTACCTGCCCGAGGAGGGGCCGGTGCTCGACATCGGCTGCGGCTTCGGCCTGTTCTCGCTCTACTACGCGGCCACCGGGCGGCGGCGCTTCGTGCGCGGCCTCGACGTCAACCGCCGCCGCATCGCCCTGGCGCGGCGGGCGGCCGGGCGGCTGGGCCTCGACAACGTCATCTACGAGGTGGGTGACGCCCGCGACTTCAAGGGCGACGGCGAGGTGAGCGCGGCCTACATGCTCGACATCGTCCATCACGTGCCAGCGGCCAGCGTGCCGCCGCTGCTGCGGGCGCTGCACCGGTGCCTGCCGGCTGGCGGCCGGCTGCTGGTCAAGGACGTGGACACGCGGCCAGCCCCCAAGCGCTGGTTCACCTGGCTGCTCGACCGGGCGATGGCGCCGGCCACACCCGTGCGGTACTGGAGCGCCGAGGAGCTGACCCGGGCGCTGACGGACGCGGGATTCGGCGTGCACCGCCACCTGATGGTGGACCTGCTCCCGTACCCGCACGTGCTGTACGTCTGCGAGGCGCGCCGGTAACGCTCAGGGCGATCCGTCGCGCGTCGTCCCGCCCCCGCCGCGGCGCCGCCGCTCGGCCTCCCAGAGGCCGTAACAGCCGATGTGGAAGCGATAGGTGGCGTCACCATCCTCGAACTCGTACTCGGCCTGGGCGGCGAGGATCGGCAGCTCGCACGCGCTGCACGGCTGGCCCCGCCCGTAACCCGCCCACGTCTTCACGGGCTCCCGGACGGGCAAGCGGCCATCGGCCACCTTCTCGCGGATGATCTGGCCCAGCGTCGGCATTCGCTTCCCCGGCCGCGGCGGCGGCGCCGGCACTCTACCACTGCGGGCTCGGCCCGGATAGTTGGTAGATCTACTCAGTGCGACCGGCGAGGCGTGAGCCAGTCGGCGAGCCGCTCGCGCACGCTGCGCACGTCGGCCGGCAGGCGGCGCTTCCACTTGACGGCGAAGCGGGCCAGGGCGGCGCGGCGCTGGGCGAGGTCGTCGGAGGCGCGGACCGGCGCCGACGCGCCGGCGCGGGTGCCGCCTCCGCGGTGGATGAAGGGAGCGTTGACCACGACGCAGCGATGACCGGCGTCGCGGACGGCGAAGGAGAGATCGCGGTCGTAGCCGTGGAAGAACCCGTACTCCTCGTCGAAGCCGCCGACCGCCTCCAGCACCGAGCGACGCACCGTCAGGCAGACACCGTCGAGCGCGGCCGCTTCGAGCGAGTCACGCCGCAGATTTCCGGTCCCCTCCAGGGCGTGCACGAGCGTGCGGCCGACGTAGCGCCCGTCACGGCGCAGCCGGCGGGCGCCGTAGAGGCCGGCCAGCCCCACGCCGGGCTCCTCCAGGGCCGCCCGTAGCCGGGCCAGCCAGCGCACGTCCCGCATCTCGGTGTCGTTGTGCAGGAAGCACAGGACGTCGCCGCCGGCCAGCGCCGCGCCCTGGTTCAGCGCGCGGATGAGACCGACGTTCTCGGGGTTGCGCCGGTAGCGCCGGGGAAACGGCAGCCGCCAGTCGCGGAAGAACGCCTCGGTGCCGTCGGTGGAGGCGTTGTCGACGACCGCCAGCTCGAAGGGCTCGCTCGTGCCGCGCAGGCTGTCCAGGCAGGCGCGTGTGAGCGCCAGCTGGTTGTAGACGGGCATGACCACGCTGATCACGGGCGCCATGCACTCTAGCACGCGGCTCGGGGAGGCTCGCCGGGCTGGCGCGCCCCCTCGGGGCGTGATCGCGTGACGCCACCTCCCCCACTTCGGGCGCCGTGCCTCGGCGCGGTTCAGCGGACATGGGGGCGAGTCTTGTCGGCGGCGGTCAGGGTCGGCGGCAGCGCGCCTCCTGCGACCGCTGGCACAGCTCGATCGCGTGCCGGCGCGTCTCGCCGAGATCGACGGTGCGAGAGCCCGCCCGGCGGTCGACCGACGCGCGGCGCGCCGGTCGTCGCCCGATCGGAATGACGCGCGCCGGAGCTTTACGGACGCCACGGCCGGGTGACCCCGGGGGCACCGGCACCGGGCACGACGGCGCCAGCACGGGCGCGCCCGGGTCGTCCTGTAAGACTTCCATCATCACGAATTCCACGATCTCCGACGGGCTGACGCCGGCCAGCCGGGCCAGGTGCTGAAACGTAGACGAAAACCTGCGTGTTTAGGCGGACGACGTTGGTGGCGAGCCGGCGGACCTTGGCGGCCATGGGGCGGAAGTTCTACATACCAAGTGCCAGCGACTACTGGACTTTGGAACGGGGTAAGAAATGGTGGAGCTGAGGGGAGTCGAACCCCTGACCCCAAGACTGCCAGCCTTGTGCTCTCCCAACTGAGCTACAGCCCCACGCGAGGGGTCACGTTACCGGGGGGGGAGGGG
>DASWJN010000044.1:0-3169 GCA_036397135.1 Candidatus Methylomirabilota bacterium | reverse complement strand
TGCGCACCACTCCGCCCAGCAGTCGAGCAGCACCGGGGTGCCGGCCTCGCGCACGATGGCATCGAAGGTCGCGTCCGTCACGGCGACCGGCGCCGTCGCCGTGGCGAGCGGGGCCTTGCATCTTCCGCAGCGCGCCGGCTGCCCGGCGCGGGCGGGCGGGATCCGGTTGATGGCGCCGCAGGCAGGGCAGCGGATCTCAAGCATGACGGCGATCTCGCATGGCGGTGGTCTGCACGGCGGTGGTCTCCCGAAGGGCAGTCTACTCTGCTATCGTGCCGCCGGGGGATCGCATCGCCCGATGACCACCGCCGATCTGCTCGAGCACTTCCCCGCGCCGGCCACGCCGCGCCCCGAGCAGGCGCGGCTGCTGGCGGCCCTCGGCGACGCCCTCGCCGAGATCGAGGACGATCCCAAGAGTCCGCGCGTGCTCGTGGTGGAGGCGCCGCCCGGCGTCGGCAAGAGCCACGTGGCGATGACCCTGGCCCGCTGGAGCGGCGACGCCTACCTGCTCACCTCGCAGAAGCTGCTGCAGGACCAGTACGAGCGCGAGTTCGGCGCCGAGCTGGCGCTGGTGAAGGGCCGCGACAACTATCCGTGCGAGCGCGTCCCCGGGGCCTGGGTGCCGACCTCGCGCGGGATGTGCCGGCGCGTGCGTGGCCCTGCCTGCGGGTGCCCGTACGTGCGGGCCAAGCAGACCGCGCTGAACGCCCCGATCTTCTGCACGAACACCGCGTACTTCGCGACCCTGCGCCACTGGCACGCCGAGCACCTCCGGCGGCGGAAGCTGCTCTTCATCGACGAGGCCCACAACCTCGAGAGCCAGCTCGTCGGCGTGTTCACCGTGCGCTTCTCCCACGACGAGATGCGCGCGTGGTTCGGCGGTCCGCTGCCACGTCTGCCGTCCGCCGATGACTATCGTCCGCTGCTGGCCGGCCATGTCGAACGGCTGCAGGCGACGCTGGAGGAGGTCCACCGGCGCCTCGAGGCGCTCCGACCCCCCGAGCTGCCCGCCGACCTGTTCTTGCAGGCGCCGCCGTCGCGCGAGGAGCAGGATCTGCTGGACCAGCGGGACCTGCTGGAGAGCGCGCGGGCGCGAATCACCTTCTTCCTCGACGCGGGCGATCGGGAGTGGATCGTCCGCTACCCGGACCACGCCGGCGCCGAGCTGGCGCTGGTGCCGCTGGCGGTGGCCAGCATGGCGCGGGAGCTGTTCGAGGAGTCGGCGGACGTGACGGTGCTGTCGTCCGCGTATCTCGGCCACCGGACCGTGCTGGCGGAATACTTCGGGCTGGACGAGGACGGCGTGCGCATGTTCGCCACCGGCTCGCCGTTCAGCCTGGAGCAGCGGCCGATCGTCTACCGGCCGGTCGGCGCGCTCTCACAGGCGACGCGGGCGCGCCTGGAGCCGGCGCTGTTCGCCGAGGTGGCGGCGATCCTCGCCGCCCACCCCCGGGACAAGGGGCTCGTCCACGTCGCCTCGTACGAGGCCGGGCGCCGGCTCGTCCACGACCTGAACGCCCGCGCCCCCCGCGAGTCACGCCGCCTGCTCTGGATCGACTCCGCCGCCGGCAAGGCCGGCGCGCTCCAGCACCACCGGGCCTCCGTGCTGCCCACCGTGCTGGTGTCGCCCTCACTCCGCGAGGGCGTGGACCTGCCCGACGACTTCCTGCGCTTCCAGGTGCTCACCAAGCTGCCGTACCCCGACCTCGGGGATCCGTGGACGGCGGCCCGGCGCGCCCGCGACCCCCGCTGGTACGCGGTGGAGACCGCCAAGGCGCTCGTGCAGGCGTACGGGCGATCGTGCCGGCACGCCGGGGACCACGGCGTGACGTACGTGCTGGACGAGCAGTTCGGGCGGTTCCTGCAGCGCTACCGGGTGCTGCTCCCGGAGTGGTTTCTCGACGCCGCCGAGCCGGCGCTGCGGGCGGCCTCGCGGGACGGGACAGACGAGTAGCCAGGCTCCGATCGATGCCGGTCGTGACCGGCTACGCGGGGCGGCCACCGCGCGCCGCGGCGGCCGAGCGCCCGGCGATGCGCCCGAAGACCGAGCCCGCCATCAGCCCGGCCCCGCCGGGATAGTTGTGGTAGAAGAGCCCGCCCACCAGTTCCCCGGCCGCGAAGAGCCCCGGAATCGGCCGCTGCTCGCAGTCGATCACGCGGCCGCGGTCGTCGATCCTGAGGCCGCCGAACGTGAACGTGATGCCCGTGGTCACCGCGTACCCCACATAGGGCGGCGTGTCGAGCGCCTGGGCCCAGTTGGACTTGGGCACGGCCAGGCCGCGCGTGCCGCGGCCGTCCTTCACGGCCGGGTTGAACGGCACGTCCTTCATCACGGCCGCGTTGAACTCCGTCACCGTCTTCACGAACCCGGCGACGTCGATCTCCAGCTTGCCCGCCAGCTCCTCGAAGGTGTTCGCCTCCGCCCTGGTGACCTCGCGGATGCGGTATTCCTCGCGCAGGAGGTCGAGGACCTTCTGGTCGAAGACCTGGAAGGCGGTGCGGCGGGGCTGGCCGATGACGGCGCGGCCGTACTTCACGTAGGTGTAGTTGCGAAAGTCGGCGCCCTCGTCCACGAAGCGCTCGCCGCGGAGGTTGACCATGATGCCGACCGGGTAGGAGTGCTTCTGGAAGTTGTCGCCCACCTTGCGGTCGCCGTGCCACGGGGCGTTGAGGTCCCACTGCACGGAGTGACAGCCGCTCCAGTGCCCCCAGGGCAGCGCGCCGATCTCGAGTGCCATGCGGATGCCGTCGCCCGTGTTATAGGGCGTGCCCCGCACGCGGGCCAGCTCCCAGTTGGGGCCGAGGTAGCGCGTACGCATCTCCGGGTTCGCCTCGAAGCCGCCGGAGGCGAGCACGACCGCGCGGGTCGCGATCGTCTCCGTGCCCGCCGGCGTGCGCACGACCACGGCCGTCACGGCGCCGCGGTCGTCGACGACCAGGCGCATGGCCTTGGCCTCGAAGCGCACGTCGATCCCGGCCTTCTCCGCGGACGCGTACGCCATGTCGATCAGGCCGGGCCCGCCGCCGACGGCCTCCAGCACCAGACCGCCCCAGAAGCGGAAGCGCTCGCCGACCTTGAACGCCTGACGGCCGAACATGGGGATCCAGCGGATGCCGCGATCGCGCATCCACCGCATCGTCGGCTGGGACTCGCGCACGAGGGTCAGCG
>DASWJN010000043.1:0-2020 GCA_036397135.1 Candidatus Methylomirabilota bacterium | reverse complement strand
GTGGTCGAAGTAGAACGGCCGCTGCGCCGCCACGCCCTGCGCGTAGCTGTCCTGGTTCTGCACCACGCCCAGCATGGCGGGGTAGTCGAGGTTGAACATCTCGGGGATGCGGCGGCGATGCTCGCCGAACACCCAGCGCTGCGCCGGTGTGGGCGACGCGATCATGTCGGCCGGGTCACCCAGGTACTCGCGCACCAGCTCCGGCTCCGGCATGAGCATCGTCTCGATGACATGGCTCGTGAGGAAGCCGTCCTGCGCGCAGATTCCCGGATTGAGCGCCAGCTCCGCGATGCGGTGCGCGATCAGGTTCAGGTCGGCCGACTCCTGCACGTCCTTGGCGAAGAGCTGGAAGAACCCGGTGTCGTCCACCGCGTGGTAGTCGTCGTGGCCCGCGTGGACGTTGAGCGCGTGCTTGGTCATGGCCCGCGCGGCCATGTTCAGGACGTAGGTCAGCCGTTTACCCACGGCGGCATAGAGCGACTCGTGCATGTACACGATGCCCTGGCCGCTCGAGAAGTTGGTGGCCCGGAGTCCGGTCATGCTCATGCCGGCCGTCACCGCGGCGGCGGCGTGCTCGCCTTCCGGCTCGAAGAACAGCAGCGAACGCCCGTTGACGTTCAGCTTGCCGGCCGCCACCGCCTGGGCCCAGCCTTCGCCCATCTGCGTGGACGGCGTGATGGGATAGGCTCCCGCGGCCTCGCTCGCGGCGGTCTCCATCTCCACGATGGCCCCGCTGCCGTCCGTGGCCGTTCGCACGCCGGGGTACCTGGCACCGTTCGTCCCGGCCGGGGCGTTTGCCGGCTTCGCATTACGCGTCTTGCTCATGATACGGCTCCCTCCAACACACGGCCGCGGTCCGCGGGCTCCAGCGCCTGCGCACCCTCGACCCACGCGATGGCCCCGGTCGGACACCGTCGGATGGCATCCGGCGTGGCCAGGGCGTTCTTGTCGTAGTCAATGACCGCCAGCCCGTTCACCATCGCGATGAGCCCGGGCGCGGCGTCGGCGGCGCACCGGCCGCACGTATTGCAGGCCACCGCGCACACGTTCGTCGCGTCGTCGCCCTCGAGCAGGTTCTTGCACTGCACGATGAGCTTCTGCTCGATGGGCATCAGGGTGAACAGGTCCTTCGGACAGGCCTCGACGCAATCGCCGCAGGCCGTGCACTTCTCGGGGATGACCACCGGCAGGCCGGTGTCGTTCATGTAGATGGCGTCGAAGTCGCAGGCGTCGCGGCAGTCCGCGAGGCTGAGACAGCCCCAGGCACAGGCTTTCCCGCCGCCCGCCACCGCAGCCGCGGCGCGGCACGTCTGGAGCCCGAGGTAGTCCGCGTGGTTCGGTGCCACGTCGCAGCCGCCCGCGCAGAGCAGGCGGGCGACGCGCGTGGCGGCGGCCCCCACGTCCACGCCCAGGTAGTCCGCGATGTCGGCGCGGGCGTCCGGCGATGCGACGGTGCAACCGGCCGGCTGATCCGTTCCCTGGACCAGACTCTCGGCGAACGCACGGCAGCCCGCCTTGCCGCAGGCGCCGCAGTTGGCGCCCGGCAGCAGGCCCGTGACCTCGTCAATGCGTGGATCCTCCCACACGTATAGCTTCTTCCGCGCCAGCGCGATCACGGTGGCGAAGAACGTCCCGACCCCGCCCAGGATGGCGGCCGAGAGGACGAAGCCCGACGCGCCGAGCATGCTCAGACTCCGGAGAGGTCGGCCTGCTGGAGGAGCCAGGCGGCGAGCTTGTCGACGGGCGCGACGGGCGCGACGGGCGCGACGGGCACGACGGGCGCGACGGGCACGGCGGTCGCGGCGGACCGGAGGGCGCGGAGCTGGTCCAGCTCCTCGCGCTGTTGGGCCGCCGTGAACGTGCCGGTGCGCTTGCGGTGGTCGCCGTTGGGGACATCCCCCACGACGAGCCGGGCCGCCAGCGTCGGACCGGCGGCCGGATCGTGCACAAAGCGCGCGGCGCCGTCCCGCATGAGCGCCACGATGCCGGGGCCGTCCCAGGCGGCGAGGCGCGCGAGCAC
>DASWJN010000042.1:0-20353 GCA_036397135.1 Candidatus Methylomirabilota bacterium | reverse complement strand
GCGTCGGCGACAGCGGAATGTCGATCGTGGTGTCGAGCAACCGGGTCGCCGCCGGCAACAACCCCCTGATCTCATCCCGGGACCTGCCCGGGAACATGAACTCCCAAGTCCAGAACGCGCGGACGTTGTCCCCGCCGCGGGGGCCGAAGGAACGGGCCTCGATGCCCTCGGCGCGCAGGGCGCGGGCGAACCAGTAGGCCTCGTCAGCATCGCCGTCGTGCAACCGGAACAGGATCGTGTCGCCCAGAGTGGCCTCCGACGCGTGTGAGCGCCGGACCACGATCTCCGGATACCGGCTCAACATCCCCGCGACCATCTCGTACTGCCGCTGGAGCAATTCGAGGCGGCCGGGGAGCTTGGCGAGTTGCGCACAGGCGATCGCGCCCCGGACCTCATCCATGCGGAAATTGAAGAGGGGCAGGCGGAGCTCGTTCTCGCTCGGGGTCCAGCCGACACAGTGCTTCCCGAGCCGGCCTTCGTAGGCCCCGGAGAGGACGGCCGCGCGCTCGAACACCGCGGTGTCATCCGTGAGCAGGAATCCGCCCTCGCCGGTATTGAGTGACTTGTCGGACTGGGTGCTGAACGCCCCGACGGCGCCGAACGTGCCAAGGTGCCGCCGGCCGTAGCGGACGCCCAGCACGGGGACGGCGTCCTCGATCAAGGGAATCCCCCATTCCCGGGCGGTCTCCAGCACCGCTTCCACGTCGCCCGCCTGGCCGCGCATGTGAACCATCAGGATCGCCTTCGTCCGGTGACTGAGCTTGCGTTGCAGATCGGCGAGGCTGATGTGGAGGTCGTCGTCGAGGTCTACGAGGGCCGGGTGCGCTCCGGTCAGCATGACGCTGCTCGGCGACGCCGGAAACCCGAAGGCCGAGCAGAGGACTTCGTCGCCCCGTCCGATGCCGAGCGCCATGAGTCCCAGCGACAACGCCGCCGAGCCACTGGAGACGGCCAACGCGTGGCGGACGCGGAAATACTCGCAGAGCCGTTGCTCGAACCGGCCCACTTCCGTGTCGGGCAGGGACCGACGATCGTAGCGGAACAGCAGCTTGCTCTTGACGGCGCGGCCAGCCGCCTTGACGTCGTCCTCGTCGATCAGCACGTCGCCCTTGTCATACGTGGGCCACGGTCTCGTACGCACCGGATCGCCCCCGAGCAGTGCGAGGCGTTGTTCCTCGACTCGCGACATGCCGTCATCCTCCCGTCTGATCGTCCCGGCATCAGACCCGGTCGGGGTCACACGAGGCGGGACAGCCTTTTCTACCGGCGCGCCGCGCTCGTGGTCAACGGACGCGGGTTGAACCGTGCTGCTCAAGCGTTGAAGATCACATCGGCGGCGCTGGACCGGCGTCGTAGCGGCCCTCCTACCCGGCGTGCCTCCGACCGGTCGCGGGCTCCCGCCGATCGGCCACCCGCCGCCGGTAGTGCCCGGGCGTCTCACCGTAGCGCTGGTGAAAGACGCGCCACAGGTGCGGGCCGTCGCTGAAGCCGGCTCGGGCCGCGATATGTCCCAGTTTGTAGTCCGTCTGGGACAGCAGGTCCCTCACCAGCTCAAGTCTGACGCTGGTGACGTGCCGCCAGAACGTGCTGCCCGTCTCCGCCGAGAACAGGTGCGCCAGATAGCCCGGCGAGACGGCGGCGGCCCTGGCGGCAGCATCGACGGTCAGCGCCTGATACTGGCGAGCCACGTACTCCAGCGCCCGCACGACGGGTGGACTCAGCCGTCGGCTCCCGCCGCCCGGCCGACCGTCGACCGCCACGTCCACCCACGTTCGAAACTGGTTGAAGTCGTAGGGTTTGGGGATCACCGCGTCAGGCCGTACGGAGGCGACGACGTCGCTGAGCGCGTCGGCGTGGCGGTCCGCCGAGCACCCCACCGCCAGTACCGTGTCGGGCGCGCTTCGCCGCATGGCGTTGGCCACGCTCAACACCTGGCCCCATCCCATGGAATCGTCGATCATACCGAGCCGGGGCCGGAAGTGTGCGCAGTGCTCGAACACGGCCGTGGCCCCCGACGCGATCTCGGTCAGGTCACCGCGCCGGAGCACCGCCTTCAGCGTCGCCAGCAGCGTCACGTCCGTGCCAACCAACAGGATGGATATCGGGGCCGTCCTCCTGTGAAGGGCGCCCTCGATGGCGGCGCCAAGGGTGCCGGCGGTACAGGGTTTGGTGACGCAGTCTTCCGCGCCGCGCCTGATCGCCTCGGTGCCGACTGCCGCGCGATCGAACCCCGTCACCACGATGACAGGAAGGGAGGGACGCGCGTCCTTCAAGCGGGCCAGCATTTCCAGGCCGTCGACGCGGGAAGTGAGAATGTCGAGCAGCACCGCGTCGACGACCTCCCGGCGGACCAGTTGGAGGGCCGTCGAGACGTCCGCCGCCCGGCGAACTTCGAAGCCGTCGTCGAGCGCCAACCCGGCCGTTTCGCCGCCCCCGGAGTCGTCCTCGATGACGAGGACGACCGGGCGCCCGCGCGAGGAGGCCGGGTCGCCTTCCCGAGTCGTGGCCCGTATGCCCGCCCTTCGCCCCGGAGTCCCGCCCTTCATACGCGCCCGCTCCGCAACCGGTCGTTGCCGGCAGGTGTCACACGGGAAACCCCGCGCCACAATACCCAGCTCTGCCCCCATGCATGCACAGGGCCGCTGCCGGGTGGCCATTCGTGGGTTGAAAACCTTTAAGTGTTGCATTAGAGTTCGAGCGGACACTTGAACCATGGCCGACGGCGATCAGGCGCTTCCGGCAGGTTCCCGCCCGGTGGTGCTGGCCGTGGACGACTACCCCTCCATGCTGGAATTGCTCGCCGTCGTCCTCGAACCCGACTACGAGCTGGTGACCGCCACCGACGGTGCGGCCGCTCTCAAGGTCCTCGCCTCGCGCCGCGTCGACGCCGTCTTGCTCGACGTGCTGCTTCCCGGCATGCACGGGCTGGACGTGCTCCTCACGATCAAGGCGCTGGACCCGGCCCTTGCCGTCATCCTGATCAGTGGTCTCGCCGACGCCCCGATGATCGTCCGCGGCATGCGATTCGGCGCGTTCGACTACGTTACCAAGCCGTTTGCCGAGCCCCACCTCCGTCACCTGGTCGCGGGGGCGGTGAAGGCCCGTCGCGCGAATCCGCAGACCGTCCTTCTCATCGGTGCCGAGCCGGCGTTCGTGGCCACCCTGGCCGTCTTCCTGTCCCGGTACGTAGACGTGGCGACGGCCGCCCCCAGCCTGGGAGGCTTGCCCGATCCGCTCGCGCGCAATCCGCTCGTCGTGGTCTATCACGGCGGCGGGGCGCCGGACGCGCCCGCCGACTTCATCGACCGCCTTCACGAGCGGTACCCGCAATTGCGGCTGGTGGCCCTGATGCCGAGAGCCGACGTCGCGGGCCATCCCGACGGCCGCCTCGCGGCAACGTGGTGCACCTTTATCGGGACGCCGCACCGACTGGATCACGTGTTCCAGCGCATCGCCACGCTCGTACCCGGGCTCCATGACCTGGCGGCCTTCTCATCCCGGCTCGGACCCTACGTGCTGAAGCTGGTCGAGGTTGTCGCCCGCTCCTACCAGAGTCCCCTCGAGGCTCGGGGCCTGGCCCGGGCGGTCGGGCTTTCGGTCGATCGGCTCGCCCACGTCGTCCGTGCGAAGCTGGGTGCGCCGCTGATGGACTACGTGGGACGCTTTCGGTTCGAAGTGGCCCGCCATCTGGTGACGGTGACCGACGCCACGCTGGACGACGTCGCCACGCAGGCGGGGTTTTCGAGCGCGTCGCACCTGTCGCGGATCTTCGTGCAGCGCTCAGGTTTCCGACCGGGCAACTATCGGATTCAGCTACGCAACCGCGGCTCGTGGCCGCCCCCATCGCTTCCGGCCTGGGCAGCCGGCTCCGCGGAGCAGGTCGGACGGCGGGCTGGACCGCGCGCCCGGCGCCGCGCCCAGGGGGAGCCGACCGTGGCCACCGGCGTTCGCCGCGGGAGAATCCGCGAGAAGCTGCGAGCCGGCACCCTGCCGCACCCCGGCCAGTATCGGTTCATTCCACGAGTGCGGCCGAGCGTGAGCGAGGCAACGACGTGCGCCGCCTGCGACGAGGCCATCGAGCAAGGCGATCTGATGTGTGACTACCTCTATACGTCGGGGCGGGGGGTTACGCTTCACCTGGAGTGCAGCGCCCTCTGGGAGCAGCAGGGACAGGACCCGGCACCGTCACCCTCACGGCGCCGGACCCGCGCCCGATGAACGGCCACGACCGACCGACCGCCGCCGGCCACGGCCCGGGAGGGTCCGGTTCCCGCACGATTCGCCGACTCAGCGGGGATGCGCGCTCGCCCCAGCACTCTGATCGCGGGTGCCGGCCGGCCGATCGGCCACCGTCGAGTGATCCAGCTCGATGTGCCGCGCCACCTGTTCACCGTTGCGGAACATGACGCGTCCGGGAACGCCGACGACCACGGAGTTCTCGGGAACCTCGCGAACCACGACCGACCCCGCCCCGATGCGGCTGCCGGCGCCGATCGTGAATGCGCCGAGGATCGTGGCGCCGGCGCCGACCACCACGTTGTTGCCGAGCGTGGGATGCCGTTTCTCCCGCTTCCCGCTCGTTCCCCCCAGGGTGACGCCGTGAAGCAGGGTGACGTCCTCACCGATCTCGGCCGTCTCTCCGATGACGACTCCCATGCCGTGATCGATGAACAGGCCCGGGCCCAGGCGGGCCGCCGGATGGATCTCGATGCCGGTCAGGAAGCGGCTCACCAGGGAGAGCCACCGAGCGGTGAGCAGCCACCCGCGCTGCCAGAGCCAGTGGCAGAGGCGATGGAACCAGATGGCGTGTACGCCTGGATAGCACAGCACGACCTCGAGAACGGACCGTGCTGCCGGATCGCGCTCCAGCACCGCTCGGACGTCACGCTGCATGGCCTTGAACATGGCCGTTCAGTCCTCCTTCGCCGGGCTGCCCTCGCGCGACCACACCGACGACCGCAAGCATCATGCGCCCCGGGGGCTGGGCTCATCCGCGGCCCCGGTCGTGGACCGCGTGCAGCCCGCATTCCTCGTTGTCGACGTGCTCCCACCATCAGCGGCCGGCCCGGCAGCCTTCCCCTGCCCCCACGGCCCGGGTGCACGGGGGCAGGCGATGCTGACGTACCCCACGTCGTGGAGCGCGTTGTAGCGGAGACGGTGGCGTCGGATGTAGTCCCAGACCTCGGCCCAGGACCAGTCGGCCAGCGGGTTGACCTTGACGAGGCCGCCATGGTCGTCGTCCAGTCCCACCTTGCGGACTGCGGCCCGGGTCGCCGCCTGGTCGCGTCGCAGCCGGTGATCCACCCGGCCAGCCCGGCCAACGCGCGCTCCAGTGGCGCCACCTTGCGGACGTGGCAGCTAGACCTCAATCGTGGCACCGAACCGCCGCCGGATGCTCTCCATGAGGGTGTACGTCTCTTCCGGCAGGCGACCGGTGTCGAGCGTGAAGATGCGAGCAGCCGGATTCAGCTTCAGGAGCATGTCGACCACGACCACGTCCTCGGCTCCGAAGCTGGAGGCAAAGGCGATGTGCGGGTGTAGCCCGGTGAGCGCCCACCGGAGGATCTCCTCGGCGCTTTGCGACTCTCCTTCGCGGCTCCAGGCGAGAATCTCCCGCTCGAACATCCCATACCCCCATGGAATGGAGGGTCGCTGGGCAAGAGAGCAGGTCGTCGCCGAAGCTGTCAATCGTCGCGGGTTGTAAGATCGTGCGGAGATGTTGTCGATCTTGCGCGCTACAGCTCGAGGGCCCGCACGAAGGCGACGAGATCGGTTGCGAAGCGCTGCGGCTCCTCCCAGTGAGGGGAGGGCGTGCCCGGCCCCCCTCGTAGACGATGAGCCGCGAGCCAGCGATCGCCGCCAGGAGGGCATCCTGATCACGCCGGCTGCGGAAGACGTCTCGGTCGCCCACACGAGCAGGCAGTGCCCTGATCCGGTGGAGCTCGACCGCGACGTCGTCCTCCAACGAGGTCCTCGAACGCCGCTCGCCACACGCGAGCCGGGACCTTGAGGCTCTCCTGCACGACGGCGTCGAGGAACGCCGGCGGCACGGAGATGCGGGAGGTCTTCGACGTCGTAGCGCCGGTGCTCGGCCGCCGGCCGGAGGTGAAGGCCGCGCCCTACGTCACCGACGCCTCCGCGCTGACGCCCGCCTATGGCGGCGCGCCCACGGTCATCCTGGGCCCCGGCGAGCTGGGCCTCGCCCACCAGACCGACGAGTGGTGCTCGATCGAGCGCATCGAGCAGGCGGTGGAGGTCTACGCGGAGCTGGCGCGGCGCTGGTGCCGGCTATAGCCGGCGCATCAGGTCCGCGACGAGCGCCGTGAGGCCGGCCGCGTCGGCCGTGCTCGGCTCGGACTTCGTCGACTCCAGGCGCGGCTCGTCCTCGTCCACGCCCTCCACGCCGACGGTGAGCCAGCGGGTGCCACGGAACGTGCCGTCCGCCTCCAGTCGGCCCCCGACACTGTGCTGCCGTACCTCCGTCATCGAGGGCGAGCCGCCCGCGCGACCGGCGCCGGGTTCCGATCGGTAGAGGACCAGGTCCGAGGCGCTGATCGGCCGGCCGGTCGCGTCGAGCACCACCATGACCACGCGCAGCCCCGCCGCGCCGGCCGACAGCTCGACGATCAGCTGCTCCCAGCCGGCGATCGCCGCGCCCTCGGGCGTCGCCAGGATCTCGGGTGAGGCGACCGGTTGCCGCCGCACGACGGCTTCCGGCGGCAGGGGCGCGAACAGCGCGTGCCAGGGCCGAGCCGGAATGGCGCTCACGGCCGCTGCGGGTCCACGCCGAGATCGTTCAGGCCGCGCTCGACCGCGAGATCGTGCGCGGTCTTGCCCTCGAAGCCCGGGGCCCCGCGACCCCGGATGCCGAGGTCCGCTCCAGCCCGGGCGATGACGCGCGCGACCGCCTCGTGGCCCGCCACGATCGCCAGCATCAGCGCGCTGAGATTGTACTTCGCGGTCACGTCGAGGTCGGCGCCGGCGGCGACGAGCGTCTCGACCAGCGCGCGGTTCCCCCGGTGCGCGGCGAGCATGAGGGCGGTCTGGCCGTGCGCATCGCGGGCGTCGACGTCGGCGCCTGCTCGCAGCGCCTGCCGTACCGTCTCGACGTCGCCGCGCACGACGGCGCGTTCCCAGGCCGCCTCCATCGCTGTCCCCGACCGCTCACCCGTCCTTCAGCTCGATCTCGACGAAGACGAACTCGAAGGCGTTGGCGTTCCGGACGTCGTGCTCGACGCCGGCCGGCCGGAAGTAGGGGTGGCCCGCCACCAGCTCGTTGACGGTGTCGCCGGCCGGCCCGGTCGCCGCCAGCCGGCCGGTGGTGAGCGGCACCACCACGTAGGGCAGCTCGTGGCGGTGGGGGCCGGTGCTGGCGCCCGGCGCGAAGCGCCATTCGGTCACCCGTACCCGCGCGTTGTCGATCGTCACGGTCGGCACCGCTCGCAGGTCCCTGGGCACGGTGCGATGATAGCCGCACAGCCGGCGGAGAGGAAGGTGCGGCGATGGCAGACGGAGAGCAGGAACGTCCGAACGAGCGGCGGGGCGACGCGGGCGACGTGGTGGCGGGCGCGGTGACGCTCCGGCAGGCCGGGGCGCGCTCCGTCCACGCGCGCGAGGTCTCGATCCGCCAGGGCGGCGCGGTGCGGGTCGAGGCCCAGGAGGTCGAGGTCATCCAGGGCGGCATCGTCCTCGCCCACGGCCACGAGGTCGAGGTCACGGCCGGGGGCGTCGTCGTCGCGCTGGCCGACGAGGTGGAGCTGGAAGCCTCCAAGGCCGTGGCCGTCGTCGCCCGCGGCGAGGCCGGGCTGGAGCAGTCGGCCGCCGGCGTCGTCGCCGCGAGCTCCGCCCGGGTCACCGACAGCGCCGTCGGCGTGATCTTGGCCCGCCACGTCGAGGCCCGTAACGTCCGCGTGCTCTTCGGCCTGCGCGAGGCGCTGGCCTTCGGCGCCGCCGCCGGCGCCGTGCTCTGGGCGCTCGGGCGCTGGCGCGGGCGCTGAGGCTCACCCCTCCAGGAGCGCCGCCAGCTCGCCCTGGATCGCCGCGCGCGCGCGGCGCCCGTGCGCGGGGCCGTAGCGCTCCAGCAGCCCCTGGCAGAGCAGCGGCAGCGCGATGGTGACGTCGGCGAAGAGCATCACGTTCAGCCCGTCCAGCGCCTCCTTGCCCCACGAGATGCACTCGCTCGCCACCGAGGCGCCGCCCAGCCCGCCGAACACGGTGTTGTCGGTGGTGATCTGGATCGCGGCCAGGTGCGGGCTCGGCGCGCCGTCGCCGCGGATGGCCTTGACGCTGGTGGCGGTGATCTGCAGGAAGTCCTTGGGCACGCCGCCGCCCAGGAAGACGGCGGAGGTGCCGGGGCCGGGCGGCATGTAGCGCGCCATGATGCGCAGCGCGATCTCGTAGTCGGCGAAGAAGTCCACGACGGGGCCCTTGGCGGCGGCGCTCCGGTAGCCCTCGGCCAGCGGCCCGTCGGGCGCGGCCGGCACGAACAGCGGCACGCGGTGGCGGAAGCAGCTGGCCGCGATGGTGGAGCCGAGGCCCTGGCGCTCGAGCCAGCGTCCGAACTCGTGCATGAACCTCACGCCGGGCAGGGCCGGCGCCGTCCAGCGCGCCGCCAGGTCCTCGAAGAAGCCGCGCGTGAAGTCCTCCATCGCGTCGTAGTCGGCGGCGCTCACCACGTGGTCGTAGAAGCGGTAGAAGCCGCGCGCCCACAGCGCGGCGTCGTCGACCTGCTCGGGGTCGACCTGGAAGAAGCGCGCGCCGCGCGCCTCGAGCAGGTCCTCGGTGACGTTGGCCGACGTCGACGCGACGACGTCCACGTAGCCGCGCTCCACCAGCCAGGCGATCAGCGGCGCCAGCCCCGCGCTGGCCAGCGAGCCGGCCAGCCCCAGGCAGATGAGGCCGTCGCCGTCGATCATCCGCTGCCACACCTCGAACGCCTCACCGAGCTTGCGGCCCTGGAAGGCCGAGTGCCGCATGCGCCCGAGCAGCCGGCTCACCGTCTGCCCGCGGCCGCCGTCCTCGCCGCCGGCCACCAGGCCCATCGGCGCCCGCGGCGGCCACGCCACCTCGATCGGTTTGTCGCTCACGACGCCCTCCTCGCCCGCTAGACTCGGCCCATGACCTCGGCGGTCGCCCGCCTGTTCGACGCCATGGCCCCGGCGTACGAGCAGCTCGAGCCCTGGTACGAGCACCTCTACGACGTGCTGCACGCGATCCTACGCGAGACGCTCGGCCCCGCGCCGGCCGGCGCGCGCGCACTCGACGCCGGCTGCGGCACCGGATTTCAATCCGCGCTGCTGGACGGACTCGGCTGGGCGACGCACGGCGTCGACGTCTCCGCCGGACTGCTCGCCGTCGCCCGCCGCCGGCTGCCCGGTGTCGCGCTGGCCCGGGCCAGCCTCGAGGCGCTGCCGTATCCCGACGCGCGCTTCGACGCGGTCGTGTGCTGCGGCAGCACGCTGTCGTTCGTCGACGACCCCGACCGCGCGCTGGCCGAGCTGGCACGCGTGCTGCGTCCGGGCGGCCGCCTGCTCCTGGACTGCGAGCACCGTCCCAGCCTCGACCTGGCGTGGACGCTGGCCAGCGCGCTGTGCGGCGACGCGCTCGGCTACGGCGTGCCGGCCCGCCGGGCGTGGCACGCGCTCGCCGCCCGCGGGCGCCTGCGCGTGCCCTATCCCGGCTACGGGCCCCTCTGGCTCTTCACCCGGCGCGAGCTGGCGGACATGCTGGGCGCTGCCGGCCTCGCGCCCCTCCGCGGCTGGGGCGTGCACGGCATCACGAACCTGATCCCCTCCACGGTGCTGCACCGCCCCCGGCTGCCGCGCGCGCTCGCCGCGGCGTATCGTGGGCTCCGCCGCCTCGACACCGTGCTGGCGGGCGCCGCGCCGGGGCGCGCGCTCGCCAACAGCCTGGTGGTGCTGGCCGAGCGGTGTCAGCCGAGCGCGTAGACCTCCACCTCGGCGACGCGGCCCTTCACCTGCACCGCCGGCAGCGACACCAGCGGGAGGTCGCCGTCGAGCCGCGCCCGCGTGGTGCCGCTCACCAGGACGTCGGCCGCCAGCTCCCTGGTGAGGCTCTGCAGGCGCGAGGCGAGGTTCACCGCATCGCCGACCAGCGCGTACGAGAGCCGGTCGGCGCTGCCGATGTTGCCGGCCAGCACGGTGCCGGTGTGGATGCCGATCCCGTTGCGCAGCGGCGGCCGGCCCGCGCGCTGCCGTCCGGCGTTCCAGGCGGCCAGCCGCGCGCGCATCTCCAGCGCGGCCCGCACCGCCTGCCCGGCGTGGCCGGGCCGGGCCACCGGCGCGCCGAACACGGCCTCGATCTCGTCGCCGATGTACTGCACGACCAGCCCGCCGTGGGCGCGGATGGCCGTCTCCATCTCGGTGAAGTAGGCGTTGAGATCCCGCACCACCTCGCGCGGGTCGGAGGCCTCGACCCACGGCGTGAAATCGCGGATGTCGGCGAAGAGGATCGTCGCGTCCCGGAGCTGGCCCTCCAGCGCCACCCGGCCGGCCAGGATCTCGTCGCGAATCTCCTCGCTCACGTACTTGCCGAACGTCTCCCGCAGGAGCTCACGCTCCCGGAGCCCGCGCACCATGCCGTTGAATCCCTCGGTGAGCGCGCCGATCTCGTCGTTCGACACCACCGGGCAGCGGGTGTCGAGACGTCCGTGCTCGACCTCGGCCATCGCCGCGCGCAGGCGGCCGAGCGGCTCGGCCACGCTGCGGGAGACGGACAGCGCCAGTCCGATCGAGGTCAGCATGGTGGCCAGCCCGAGGAACACGACGACGGCGAGCATGCGGGTGATGACGTCGGCGGCATCGGGTCCCGCGGCCAGCGCCGACGTGGCGCCGCGGAAGGACGCCATCCCGAGCACCGAGATGGGGAGCACGGCCACCAGCAGCAGCACCAGCAGCAGCCGTGCCCGGACCGGCAGTCGCGGCGCCCTCGACACCGCCGTGAGCCCGCCCTCGGGGAAGTACGCGGGCAGCTCCCGGCGCCACTGCCGCTCGACGATGAGGAACGCCAGCACGGTGGCGGCGGTGCCGCTGACGACCGTGATGCCGAACACCCGGCGGACGGAATCGGCCGGCGTGAACGTCCCGAAGAGCATCTGGGCGCCGATGCCCCAGATGCCGCCCGCCAGCACCCAGCCCAGCCAGGTGACGAGCGCGACGAAATACGGCAGCTGGAGCGCGCGGCGGCGGGCGAGGTCGCCGGCCGGCCCCGCCGGCGGCGGCGCCGGCTTCGACAGCGGGCGGTTCCACAGCGCGGCGAGCCCGAAGCCGAGGGCGACGAGACCGCCGAAGCCGGCCACGAAGTAGGCGATCTCGCCCGCGGTCGGCGGCCGCCCGAACGCCTCGTAGTCGACGAACCGGAAGTACGCGTAGGTGACCAGCGCTCCCACCAGGTTGGCCTGCCACGCCGTCGCCCGCAGGTATTGCTGTGCCGTGCCCGGCTTCATGTCGTCCTCTTCCCGGCCGCCCGCCGGCGGCCGCCTGTCCGGATTCTACGCGCCGGGTTTAGAATGAGGCGCCCGAACCCAAGGAGGAGCCACGCCGCCGATGCCGGTCCGCACCCGCGATCTTCGCGTCGAGAGCATCCGCCCGCTGCTGCCGCCCGCGATCCTGCTCGAAGAGCTGCCGCTCACCGAGGCCGCCGCCGTGACGGTGAGCCGCGGCCGCGAGGAGATCGCCCGCATCCTCGACGGCGACGACGACCGGCTCATCGTGATCGTCGGCCCGTGCTCGATCCACGACCCGGTGGCGGCGGTCGACTACGGGCGGCGGCTGCGCGCGCTCGCCGGCGAGGTGGCGGCCGACCTGCGCCTGGTCATGCGCGTCTACTTCGAGAAGCCGCGCACGACCGTCGGCTGGAAGGGGCTCATCAACGACCCGCGGCTCGACGGCTCGTTCTCCATCAACGAGGGGTTGCGGCTGGCTCGCCGCCTGCTGCTCGACCTGGCCGAGCTGGGCCTGCCGGCCGGCAGCGAGCTGCTCGATCCGATCACGCCGCAGTTCATCGCCGACCTGGTCACGTGGGGCGCCATCGGCGCCCGCACGACCGAGAGCCAGACCCATCGCGAGCTGGCCTCGGCCTGCTCGATGCCGGTCGGCTTCAAGAACGGCACCGACGGCGGCGTGCAGATCGCCATCGACGCCCTCCGGGCGGCCGCCCATCCCCACCGGTTCCTGGGCGTCACCGAGCAGGGGCTGGCCGGCATCGTGGCCACGGCCGGCAACCCCGACTGCCACGTGATCCTGCGCGGCGGGTCCAGCGGCCCCAACTACGACGCCATCAGCGTGCAGAAGACGCTGGCCGCCCTGCGCGACGCCGGCGTGCCGCCGCGCGTGATGATCGACGCCAGCCACGGCAACAGCGAGAAGGACTACCGCCGCCAGCCGCTGATCGTGCGCGACGTGGCCGCCCAGCTCGCCCAGGGCGAGGCCGGCATCATCGGCATGATGATGGAGAGCTTCCTGGTGGACGGCCGTCAGGACCTCGGGGACCCCGCGCGCCTGGTCTACGGGCAGAGCATCACCGACGCCTGCATGGGGTGGGAGACGACGGTGTCCGCGCTCCGCGAGCTGGCCGCCGCCGTGCGGGCGCGGCGCCAAGCGCGGCACTAGTTCCTGTCATCGCCTTCCCGCTCGTGCTCGCCTTCACGCGTCGCCTCGGGGTGACGGTCACCGGGCAACTCGACGTCGAGCCTTTTCAGTCGGGCCTTTCGCAAGGACGGTACCTGGAGCAGCCCATGCTCGGTCGCTCCGAGAAACCAGTGCAGCTTCTTGCTCACTGCAAACACACCGGGCTTGCCGGCCAGGGGCGTCCTGACCACGTAGACGAAGAGGAACCCGGGCTCGAGGAAGGCCACCGGATCTCGGGGGGAAGGATCGAGGTAGACGAACTCGTCGACGAGGACATCCACTCGAGCGCCCTTCGAGACGGCCAGAGCCCGTTCGAACCTCTGCCGCGCTCGGGCCATGTCCCCGTCCGTGCGATACGTCTTCGAGCTCTTCTCGACGTCACGCCACATCAGGTTCACGGACGCGATCTTCTCGTCGGGATTGATGACGATTCGCACGCCGTGTCCGGACACCGGCACCCCGTCCTTGAGTCGGGACAGGAACACGCGGGTGTCCATATCCCGCGGGGGCGCCGACGTCGGAGGCCTGCCCCCTCCGACCGGACCACCGACATCCTCGCCGAGCTTTCGGTAGTACACATGAGGCGCGTGCCACAGAATTTCCGTCTGGTCGATGAGGCCATGGGCGGCGAGCCGTTCAACGAGCTCGCGCGCGATCAGGAGCGCTCGCTCCTCCCGAACCGCGCGTTGCTTCTCGAAATCCGGGGGAATGGCGTTGTAGGCCGCCCGGTTGGCGTACTTCATCATTCCCGAGCGTGGGTACACCTTGACGCGATGCGGTCCGTAGCTGTACTCGATCGTCTCCCCGTCCGCCACCGTCGCCATGCGGGCCCGGGCGAGGTCAAAGCCCGGCGCCACGCTGGCGGCGAGGGCGCGTATCCGGGCCTCGATCCTCTCCCGGGGGAACTCCCGCGCCTTCTGGACGAGCAGCGGTACCTGGGCCGCCGGTTTGACGGCAACCGGTGGCTTGTAGAGATACCGGATCTCGGCGGCGCCGTCCGCCGCGCCAGCCGGAGGGAGCCCGACGAGCGTCGCGGCGGCCACGAGTCCGGTCACCAGGCGGTGTCGGCGCCCCGAGCCCTGGGTCGGCATGATCAGCACCCCCCGTTGTCGATGAATTCCCACCGGTAGTGGCCGCCCCAGCCTGACGGCGCGTCGGCCCGCGGGCTCGACATCGTCTCGTGCCTATGCCGGTCCAGTGCGTCGGCCGCGTTCGCGCCGAAGGTCATCACCGCCGGCGAGTTCCAACACACCCAGAGGAAACAGCTCTCACCGGCATCGAGCCACGCCGAACGGTTCGAATCCCCATCGGCGACGTTCTCGATGAACTCCTCACCACGATCATCGACATCATCGGGCGACCCGTGAAACGCCAGTCCCTGGTGAGATCGCATGAGGATCCCGGGACCCCAGTTCTGCCAGACCTGTTGCCGTTCGCCGATGACCATCGAGCAGCTGGCGTCCAGCATGACGTATTCGTTGTCACCATTGTTGCCGAACCCGTCCGGTGACTGCTCGCCCAGCTTGATCTGGCCTGGTGACGTCGCCTGACACGCCCCGTCATGCGAATGCCCCATGTGGAGATCCCACGAGCCGTTCGGCTCGTTGGCGGCGCCCGTTCCGTGGCCCGAGTAGAACGAGAAGTCGGCTCGGCCGATCGCGTCCATGATGGACGTGTCGAGTCCTCCACTGACGGCGTTCGCTTCCCACCAGTCCTGGGGCCAGGCATTTTCGTGCCGGAAGTCCCATCCCTTGACCCAGATCCCCAGCGACGACTCGATCTCGGCTCGCAGGGCCACCTGCAGGTCGCACGAGTCCGGCAGGTTGCTCCCCCCGCATTGCGAGTAGTTCTCGGAGCACTCCAGTGCGAACTCCCGAACCGCGTGCGACTCGTCGGTCGACCAGAGGAGCCCGAAAACGGGCACGGAGACGATGAAAATCGTGGACCACCACCTACGGTTCGTCATTGACCGCATCGTTCGCCTCCCGGGCGCTCCGGCATCGGCCGAATGATTCGTCGCCTCGTCAACCCGACACGCCGCTCGTCAGCCGCCGGCGGCCGATACCACCAGCTTCAGGAACCCGTCGATGCTGGCCTTGTCGATCCAGCGGGCGACCGCGACCAGGTCGTGCTCCGGATCGATCCAGATGATGTTGCTGCCGGCGCCGCGGGCGGCGTAGGTCGTGGCGGGCGCGCTCGGATAGTGGGCGCGCCCGGTGTTGAGCCACCACATCAGCCCGTACTGAGGATTCAGCGGGCACGGCCGCCGCACCTCGGCCAGCCAGGCGGCGTCGAGCAGGCGATGGCCGCCCCACCGGCCGTGCCGGTGCACGAGGAGACCCAGGCGCGCGTGGTCGCGGCTGGACATCCAGAGACCGCCGCCCCAGTGCGAGCCGCCCGGCACCGAGGGCAGCCGGCGCCCGTCGAGGTCGATCCACGAGTTGCGGTACGGCTGCCACGCCCAGTCCTGGCTGGCCCCGATCGGCCCCATCACCGCCTCGCCCAGGACGTCGGCCAGCGGCCGGCGGAAGACCTGCAGCAGCGACAGGCTCAGGCGATTGACGCGGACGTCGTTGTACTCCCAGAAGGTGCCCGGCGGCCGGAGCGAGCGCGGGCGGCCCTTGTCCGGGTCGAAGTCGCTCTTGCCGAGGTCGCGGTTGTGGTCGATCGTGTCGGGCTTGCCCCACAGCGTGCCCTGCCACTCGCTCGTCTGCTGCAGCAGGTGACGCCAGGTGATCGCGCGGTTCTGCGGCGTCTCGAACGAGTCGTCGAGCCCGGCGTCGCGCACCGGCGCGTCGAGGTTCGGGATCAACGCACGGGCCACGGCCACGCCCGCCAGGATGGCCAGGTAGCTCTTGGCGATGCTGAACGACATGTCGGCGCGGCCGGTGTCGCCCCACTCGGCCACCACGTACCCGCCGCGAACGATCAACCCATTGGGATCCTTGCGCGGCCGGATCGGGCCGAGCACGTCGGAGTCGGCCGGCTCGTCGGCCACGCCGATGAAGCGGCCGGACCTGGTCATGAAGTCGCGCGCCCACCGGCTCTCGTGGGCCCGGTGGTACTCGACGGCGGCGTCGAGCGCGTCGGCCCGCAGGCCGAGCGCCTCCGGCGCTCGGGTCTCCCACTTGTCGGGCGGCGGGACATACGTCATGCGCGCGCCGCCGGCGCCGCCGGCGCCGCCGGCTCGCGCGGCGCCACCCCCGGCTCCACGTCCAGCTCGAAGAAGTCGTTGTGCCAGTTGAAGGCCACGCACTGCACGATGCGCCAGGTCAGCTCCTCGATCTGGCGCTCGGAGAAGCGCTCGCGCAGGCGGGCCAGGAGGCGGCGGCGGAGCCGGTGCACGATTCGCGGATGGACGTCCGCCGCGTGCGGGTAGATCCCGCTCCAGACCAGGAAGTACGCCAGGTCGACGACCAGGCTGTCGTCGGGCGTGAAGCCTGGGCGCGCCGGAAACGCGTGGTCCTCCGGCAACGGCTCCAGCGCCAGCCGCGCCAGCCTCTCGACCTGGTCGGCCGTGAGCCCGGCCGCCTCGGCCAGCGGCGCGTGGTGCGAGACACAGTAGCGGCACCGGTTGAGCGCGGAGGCGACGACGATGCCGATCTCGAAGTGGCGCGCCTCCACCGGACTCCGTCGCTTCAGCTCCAGCAGCTGGCCCCAGACGTGGCGGAACACGATCGGCGAGTGCGCCTGGGTGGCCCACAGGTGGCGGAACGCCGGAAATAGCCGCTCGCACTCGTCCCATAGCGGGCGGACCTCGGGGTCCACCTGCTCGCGTGTCGTCATCGGCAGCAGCGGCATCGTGGCTCCTCCCTTGGACTTCGCACAGATGCTACCATCCAGGGCCATGAGCCTCGACGCCGATCGCACGCGCGCCTTCGTGCAGCGGGTCTGGGACGGCGATATCGTCCCCGCCCTCACCAAGTTCATCCGCATCCCCGCCAAGTCGCCCATGTACGACGCGAAATGGGCGGAGCACGGACACATCGACCGCGCGGTAACCCTGATCGCCGACTGGGCGCGGGGCCGGAAGATCGAGGGGCTCACGGTCGAGGTCGTGCGCCTGCCGGGCCGCACGCCGGTCATCCTCATGGAGGTGCCCGGGGCCGGCGGCGAGACCGTCCTGCTCTACGGCCACTGCGACAAGCAGCCGGAGATGGTGGGCTGGGCCGAGGACGCCGGGCCGTGGATCCCCAGGCGCCGCGGGGACCGGCTGTTCGGCCGGGGCGCCGGCGACGACGGTTACGCCGCCTTCGCGGCGCTCGCCGCCATCGAGGCGCTCCAGGCCCAGGGCGTGCCGCACGCCCGCTGCGTCGTGCTCATCGAGGCCTCGGAGGAGAGCGGCAGCCCCGACCTGCCGGCCTACGTCGAGCAGTACGCCGAGCGGCTCCGTCCGGGCCTGGTCGTCTGCCTCGACTCGGGCTGCGGCGACTACGACCACCTGTGGGCGACCACGTCCCTGCGCGGGGTCACCAGCGCCACGCTGACCGTGGAGGTCCTGACGGAGGGCGTGCACTCCGGCGCCGCCAGCGGCATCGTGCCGTCCTCGTTCCGCCTCCTGCGCCAGGTGCTCGGCCGGCTCGAGGACGAGCGCACCGGCCGCATCCTCGTGGACGAGTGCCACGTCGAGGTGCCGCCCGGCCGCCTGGCCGAGACGCGGGCGGTCGCCGAGGTGCTCGGCGACGGCGTCATGAAGGAGTTCCCGTTCGTGGCCGGCATGAGCCCGGTGACGCGCGATCCGGTCGAAGCGTTGCTGAACAACACGTGGCGCCCGGCGCTGGCCGTCACCGGCGCCGAGGGGCTGCCGGCCCTGGCCGACGCCGGCAACGTGCTGCGCCCGAAGACCTCCGTCAAGCTCTCGCTGCGCCTGCCGCCCACCGCCGACGCCGGCCGTGCCATGCGGCGCGTGAAGGAGGTAGTCGAGGCGGATCCGCCCTACGGGGCCCGCGTGACGCTCGACGCGGGCGAGCGACCCGGGACCGGCTGGAACGCGCCGGTCATGGCCGACTGGCTGCGGGAGTCGGTCCAGCGCGCGTCGAGCGCCTACTTCGGCGCGCCGCCGATGTTCGCGGGCCTCGGCGGCTCCATTCCGTTCATGCAGATGCTCGGCGAGCGCTTCCCGCAGGCGCAGTTCCTCGTCACCGGGGTGATGGGCCCGGGCTCCAACGCCCACGGCCCCAACGAGTTCATCGACCTGCCGACGGGCGTGCGGGTGACGGCGTGCGTGGCCGCGGTGCTGGCCGGTCACCATCGGGCCACCGGCAAGTCACGGTAAGATGAGCGCGCCATGAGAGGGATCGTCGGCTACGGCGCGTACCTGCCCTACGGGCGGCTCGAGCGCAAGGCCATCGCCGAGGCGCTCGGCTCGCCGGCCGGCCCGGGCACCCGGGCGGTCGCGTCGTACGACGAGGACACGACGTCCCTCGGCGTCGAAGCCGGGCGGGCGGCGCTGCGGGGCGCCGGGGTCGTGCCCCAGGCCCTGTACTTCGCCACCTCCGATCCCGCCTATCTCGACAAGACGAACGCCACCGCCATCCACGCCGCGCTCGACCTTCCGGCGTCGGCGTTCGCCGTCGACGTGGTGGGCTCGGTGCGCTCGGCCGTCGGCGCGATGCGCGCCGCCCGCGACGCGCGAACGCCCGCGCTCGCCGTGCTCAGCGACATCCGGACCGGGCTGCCGGGCGGCGCGGACGAGCGCGACGGCGGCGATGGCGCCGCCGCGTTCCTCTTCGCCGACGACGCGCCCGACGCGCGCGTGGTGGCCGAGCCGGTGGCCGCCGCGTCGGCCACCGCCGAGTTCCTCGACCGCTGGCGGCTGCCGGGCGAGCCGGCCTCGCGGCACTGGGAGGAGCGGTTCGGCGAGCACGCCTACGTGCCGCTCGGCGAGAGCGCGCTGGCGGAGGCGCTCAAGCAGGCCGGCGTCACGGCGCCCGGCCTGGCGCGCCTGATCGTCGCCGGGCCGCACGGCCGCGCGGTGAAGCGCGTGGCGGCGGCGGCCGGCGCGAAGAAGGAGGCGGTCGCCGACGATCTCGCGGCGACCGTCGGGAACGCCGGCGCCGCCCACGCCGGGCTGATGTTCGCCGGCGCGCTCGACCAGGCGCAGGCCGACGACCTGATCGCCGTCGTTTCGCTGGCCGACGGCGCCGACGCCAGCGTCTGGCGCGTGACGGCGGCGCCCCGCCGCCCCGCCGGCGTCTCGGCCCGGCTGGCGGGTGGCGCGCGCGTGTCCTATCCCACGTTCCTGGCCTGGCGCGGCTTCCTGAAGCGCGAGCCGCCACGCCGGCCCGACCCGCAGCCGCCCGAGGCGCCCGCCGCCCGCCGCTCCGAGGCGTGGAAGTTCGCGTTCACCGGCAGCCGCTGCCAGGCCTGCGGCGCCCGCCACCTGCCGCCCCAGCGCGTGTGCGTGAAATGCCACGCGGTGGACCGCATGGCGCCCGAGCGCCTGGCCGACGTGCCGGCCACGATCGCGACCTTCACCGTGGACCGCCTGGCCTTCTCGCCGTCGCCGCCGATGGTCGTGGCGGTGCTGGACTTCGAGGGCGGCGGCCGGTTCCAGTCCGAGATGACCGACGTGGACCCGAGCGCCGTGAAGATCGGCGACCGGGTCGGCATGACGTTCCGCCGCATCGTCACGGCGGGGGGAGTCCACAACTACTTCTGGAAAGCGAGGCCGCTCCATGGCCAGTAACGGCATCCGTGACCGCGTGGCGATCGTGGGAATGGGCTGCACGTCCTTCGGCGAGCACTGGGACCGCGGCGCCAGCGACCTGCTGGTGGACGCGGCCGGCGAGGCGCTGACCTCGGCCGGGATCGAGCTGCGCCACGTCGACGCCTTCTGGCTCGGCACGCTGTTCTCGGGCCAGAGCGGGCTCACGCTCTCGCGCCCGCTCAAGATCGACTACAAGCCGGTGAGCCGGCTGGAGAACTACTGCGCGACGGGGTCGGAGGCGTTCCGCAACGCCTGCTACGCGGTGGCCTCGGGCGCGTACGACGTGGCCATGGCCATCGGCGTCGAGAAGCTGAAGGATTCCGGCTATTCCGGTCTGCCGAACACCCGCAGCGCCGGCGACGGCACCGCGGCGGCGATGACCGCACCCGCGATGTTCAGCCTGCTGGCGCCGGCCTATGCGAAGAAGTACGGGATCGAGGCCGGCCAGCTCAAGGACGTGATGACGCGCATCGCCTGGAAGAATCACCGGAACGGCGCGCTGAACCCCCGCGCGCAGTTCCGCAAGGAGGTGCCGAAGGAGACGATCGCCTGCTCGCCGCTGGTGGCGGGGCCGCTCGGCATCTTCGACTGCTCGGGCGTGAGCGACGGCTCGGCGGCCGCCATCATCGTGCGGGCCGAGGACGCCCGCCGCTACACCGACAAGCCCCTCTACGTGAAGGCGCTGTCCTTCGTGGCCGGGCCCGCCGCCGGCCCCATCGATCCCGACTACGACTACACGACCTTCCCCGAGGTGGTGGCCTCCGCCGCGGACGCCTACGCCCAGGCCGGGATCAAGGACCCGCGCGCCGAGCTGGCGATGGCCGAGGTGCACGACTGCTTCACGCCGACCGAGCTCGTCATCTACGAAGACCTCGGCTTCGCCGAGCGCGGCTTTGGCTGGAAGGAGGCGCTCGCCGGCACGTTCGACCTCGACGGCGAGCTCCCCGTCAACCCCGACGGCGGGCTGAAGGCCTTCGGCCACCCCATCGGCGCCAGC
>DASWJN010000041.1:0-5050 GCA_036397135.1 Candidatus Methylomirabilota bacterium | reverse complement strand
ATTATTCGATCGGGCCGGTCGAGATCGGTATTGCGCTCGAGGAGCGCGGCTTTGAAAGCCTGTGGGCGCCGGAGCACTCGCACATCCCGCTGTCACGCCGCTCGCCGTTTCCCCAGGGCGGTGATCTGCCCAAGAAGTACTACGACGTGATGGACCCCTTCGTGACGCTGGCGGCCGCCGCCGCGGCCACGACCCGGCTGCAGGTCGCCACCGGCATCTGCCTCGTCGTGCAGCGCGATCCGATCCACACCGCCAAGCAGGTCGCGAGCCTCGATCAGGTCTCCGGCGGGCGGTTCCTCTTCGGCATCGGCGCCGGCTGGAACGCCGAGGAGATGGCCGACCACGGGACCGACTTCAAGTCGCGGTTCACGGTGATGCGCGAGCGCGTCGAGGCGATGAAGGCGATCTGGACGAAATCCAGACCCGAGTACCGCGGCGAGTTCGTCGACTTCCCGCCCATGATGACCTGGCCCAAGCCCGTGCAGAAGCCGCACCCGCCGGTGATCGTGGGGGGCGCCTTCCCGTTCGGCGCCCGCCGGGCGATCGCCTACGGCGACGGCTGGGTCCCGCACGCCCGGCGTCCGGCCTACGGCGACGTGCTGACCTTGCTGCCGGACTTCCGGAAGCTGGCGGCCGAGGCCGGGCGCGACCCGGCGACCCTTCCGATCACGGTCTTCGGCGTGGCGGAGGACCGCGACCTGATCGAGCGCTACCGCGACGCCGGCGTCGCCCGCCTCGTCTTCACCCTGCCGCCGGCCAGGGCCGAGGAGGTGCTGCCGGTGCTCGACCGCTGCGCGGCGCTGATGCGACAGGCGCGCGTCTGAGCGAGCAGGACGAGCACCTGGCCGGGGGAACAATCGGCCCGCTGGTGTCGATCCCGGACCTGCTCGTACGTCACTCGTAGCGGGAGCCCACGAAGGGCCACCAGGTGGAGGGAATCTCGATGAGCAGCCATCCGGTCGTTTCCAGGCAAGAATGGATCGCCGCCCGCAAGGATCTCCTCGCGCAGGAAAAGGAGCTGACGCGGCTGCGTGATCGCCTGAGCCAGGCCAGGCGGGATCTGCCCTGGGAAAAGGTGGACAAGGCGTACGTCTTCGAGGGGCCGAGCGGCAAGGAAACGCTCGCGGATCTCTTCGAGAGCCGCAGCCAGCTGCTCGTGTATCACTTCATGTTCGACCCCGGCTGGACCGAGGGCTGCAAGAGCTGCTCGTTCTGGGCGGACAACTTCAACGGCGTCGTCGTGCACCTGAACCACCGGGACGTGACGATGGTGGCCGTCTCGCGGGCTCCCCTGGAGACGCTCCAGGCGTTCAAGCGGCGCATGGGCTGGAGCTTCAAGTGGGTCTCCTCGTTCCACACGGACTTCAACCGCGACTACCACGTCTCTTTCGATGCGGCCGAGCGGCAGGCGGGGAAGGCCTACTACAACTACACGATGGGCGGCTTCCCCGCGCCCGAGGCCCCCGGGGCGAGCGTCTTCGTCCGCGATCCGGCGGGAGACGTCTTCCACACGTACTCCTGCTACGCCCGCGGGCTCGACGCGATGAACGGCGCCTATCAGTGGCTCGACCTCGTTCCGAAGGGGCGAGACGAGGCCGGGCTGCCGTACAGCATGGCGTGGGTGCGGCACCGCGATCGGTACGATTCCCCGCGCGCGTCTTGATCGGCGTGCGAGGCTAGTGGCAGCACCGCTTCACAGGAGGGTCGCAGCTATGAAACGACACGTGACCGTTCTCATCCTCTGCGGTGGTATCGGCGTGCTCGCCTCGGCGTGCGCGACGAAGGGCTTCGTCCGCGAGCAGGTCGGCACCACCGAGACCCGGCTGACCCAGCGGGTCGAGACCCAGGGGACGCAGCTCAAGGAGACCGCGGACCGCACGGCGGCCAACAGCCAGGCGCTCGACGCCGCCGGCCAGCGCATCGAGGGTCTCGACACGCGGGTGGGCGACGTGAACACGCTCGCCACCGAGGCCCGGAAGGACGCGGCGGCGGTCGCGCAGGCCCAGCGCGCGGCGGAGGAGCAGTTCACGCAGCGGTTTGCCAACCGCAACAAGTACGCGACGGTGGAGACGAAGAGCATCTTCTTCGATTTCAACAAGGCCGACCTCCGCGACGAGGGGATCAACGAGCTGGAGGACGTGGCCCGGGCGCTCAAGGCGGATCCCAACTCGGCGCTGGAGCTGCAGGGCTTCGCCGACCCCCGCGGCAGCGACCGCTACAACTACCAGCTCACCCGCGAGCGCGTGGACGCGGTGGTGCGCTACCTGGTGCAGCGCCACGGCATCGATCTGCGGCGCATCCACGCGGTGGGCATGGGCAAGGTGGCCCCGGCGGCCGGCGAGAAGCCGACCCGTGACATGCTGGCGAAGAGCCGGCGGGTGGACATCCGCCTGGTCGCCCCCCAGAGCTGACGGTCCGGCGGGCGCGGCCGCCGTCAGGCGGCGTGACCGGGACGGTGGCCGCGCTCGTAGTGACTCTGGAGGAGATCGGCTCCGAAGCCGTTGCGCGGGTCGTGCCAGACCGAGTGGATGTGGTTGGCGTCGTTCTGGGTGTTGTCGAACTCGATGAGCACCGTCGGCCCGTGGATCCGATAGTAGTGGGCGTGGCCGGGCTCGAGCGGCCCGGCCCACGCGAAGTGCAGCCGCTCCACGCCCGCCTCGCGCATCCGCTCCAGCTCCTGGTCGGCCACCTCGGCCCGCATGTTGCGCGCGTACTCCTCCACGAGGCGGAGCAGCCGGTCGCGCTGTGACGCGCCCAGCTCGGCGGCGGGCACGCCGGCGGGCGTGGCGAGGCGCTCCCCGCGGCCGGGACCGGCGACGATGTCGCCGAGCGACTGCGCGGCGATGACCATGCGCGCGCGTTGCGGCTCGTCCATCGCCCGGGCCAGCGCGCGGCCGAGGTCCTGCTCGCGCCCCAGTGTGCGCAACCCCGCCAGCGGGCCCGAGCGCACCTCGGCGGGGTTGGCGCCCAGGAAGGCCGGGGTGACGGCGATCGGCTTGCCCGGCACCAGCGTGAAGTTCAGCGACAGGTGGTGGCCCTCCAGCCGCCAGCCCCACGGCGCGCCGGCGCCCGGCGGGCCGAACACGCTGACCAGGTAGTTCTCGGGGTCGCGCAGCAACGCGCCAAACGTCTCGAGCTGGCGGAGCACGCCCTCGAGCCGGATCACGTTCACGGCCTTGCCGTAGCCGGCGGCGCCGAGGCTGGCCTTCATCAGCTCGTGCGCGGCGGCCCGCGCCGCCGCCGGCATGTCCTTGAACGCGAGCCCCTGGCGGCGGCGGGGCACGTAGTGCCAGTTCCGGCGCTCCTTGTCGTCGAACGCGAACAGCGCGCGCCGCCGGCCGTCGGCCGTTAGCGCGGCCACGAACGCGGTCGCCGCGCCGGCCATGGCCGTGCGGGCCGCGTCGGTCGTCTGGGCGAAGGCGGGAACGGGCAGCGCCCAGGCGGTGGTGGCCGCCGCCGCCCCGTGCAGCAGGCTGCGGCGGCCGATGCCCTCACGCATCGCGGGGCCTACGCGTACTTGACGGTGCAGCCGTAGGCCCGGGTGACCGGCGTCTTCACCGGCTGGCCCGCGGCCACCGCCTGCAGCGCCTCGCGCACGTAGTTCTGCGCACCCTGCACGTCGCCCCGTCGCGAGGTGGGACGGTCGTCGATCGCGCCGGCGTACATCAGCATGCCCGTCTTGTCGATCACGGACATGTGCGGCGCGGCGTGCTCGATCAGGCCCCAGCGCGCCGGATAGAACCAGACCTCGGCGATGCGCTCCGGCACCAGGTCGCGCGCGTCCACGCCGAGCGTCACGGTCTCGGGCGTGGCGACGAAGGACGCCGGCCACGGGCTCGGCGTGGGGACGGCGCGACGGGCGGCGGCGATCAGCGGCGCCCCGCGCGGTCGGGCCGCGGCGTCCCCGCCGCCACCGGCAGGGTCAGCGCCACCGGCGCGTCCTCGGGGATGCAGATCTTCTCGCAGACGAGCCACGAGGCCTGCCCCCGCAGCGTGACGCGCGCCCGCCGCCAGATCGCGCGGGGCGGTCACCGGGACCGGCAGCACGACCTCGCGCTCGTAGCCGTAGCTCATCGCCGGCCCGACGGGAATCCGCTCCGGGTACGGCCAGGCGATCTCCCCGGCGATGAAGCCGGCCGGCAGCGCCCACTCCACCCGCGCCGGTTCGCCCGAATCGCCGGGGTTGACCCAGTACGTGTGCCAGCCGGGGGCGATCTGCTGGCGGAGGCCGACCCAGAAGGTCTCGCCCGGCGAGATGGATTGCACGTCGCCGAGGAGCTCGACGCGGACGAGCGGGGACGCGGCCTCGGGTGCGGCCCGCGCTCCCGATGCCCACGTCGTGAGCAGAGCGACGACGAGGGCGACGCAGGTGGCACGAGGTCCCATCGCAGCCGATATTGTCCCACGCCCGGGAAAGTCGGCACGCCTGTATGAGACTATCGTGACTCTTGCGTTGCCACCGGCCGGGGGCTGTTCACGACCCAGACAGGGAGTCGGCGATGGCGAAGCCGCACGTGATCTACCAGGCGAAGCCGGGCTCGGCGCTGGAAGTGAACCGCGACTTCTACGGGCGCCTGGCACCGGACGCCGGCAAGCGGACGCTGGTCGAGCGGTTCGTCGTGCCGCCCCGCACCGGCAAGGCGTGGCCGGTGCGGGCCGGACAGATCTTCCGCATCGCGTGCGTCGACCGGGCGCAGATCGCGGACCTCAACGTCTGGAACCTCCACAATCCCCGCGAGCGCTTCTGGGCCTCGCGCTCGCGCCAGCTCCACCAGGCCCACGTGTCGACGTTCGACCGGCTGTGGTCGTGCCTGCCCTACCTGCGCCCGATGCTGACGATCGTCGCCGACACCGTGCGGTACGGCCGCGACGCCGACGGCGCCGGCTGTCACGACCTGCTCGGCACCCGCTGCGATCCCTACGTGCACAAGCTGCTCAACGGCGAGGAGTGGGACGTCTGCTGCCACAGCAACCTCGTCCGGGCGGTGCGGCCGTATCATCTGACCGAGCTCGACGTGCACGACGTCCTCAACGTCTTCCAGGTCACCGG
>DASWJN010000040.1:0-21380 GCA_036397135.1 Candidatus Methylomirabilota bacterium | reverse complement strand
CGTCGCCGTTGCGAGCGCAGGGCTCGGCGAGCGCGCGATCGGCGATTCGACTGATCCCGACCCAGCCCCCTTCAGGGGGATGGGGGGCTCGCGCTCGCCGAGCCCGGAGCGAGCGTACGGCGACCGGCGAGCCATCCGTGGCGCGCCCGGGGCTCCCGTGCCCGGCCCCCGCCGTCACCGAATTCCACGAGATTCAGCTGGAGCTCACCAGCGCGCGGCCACGCGCCGCGGCTCCCAGTGCCCCTTCCGGTGCGCCCGAATGTCCTCGGGGCGGGCGAAGAGCTTGATCAGCACCACGCCGGCGAGGAAGCCGCCGAGGTGGGCCCAGAACGCCACCCCGCCCCGCTCCTCGCCCATCATGCCGAACAGGCCGCCGAGGAGCTGGATGGCCGTCCAGTAGAGCAGCATCGTCCACGCCGGCAGGGCGATGGAGACCGGGAAGATGCCGATCGGCACGATGGCCCACACGCGCACGCGCGGATAGAGCACCAGGTAGGCGCCCATCACGCCGCTGATGGCGCCGGAGGCGCCGACCATCGGAATGCGCGAGGCCGGGCTGACGGCGACCTGCAGCAGGGCCGCCGCGACCCCGCACGCCAGGTAGAAGACCACGAAGCGGCCGTGCCCCATGGAGTCCTCGATGTTGTTGCCGAAGATCCACAGGAACCACATGTTGCCGAGCAGGTGGAGCCAGGAGCCGTGCAGGAACATCGAGGTGAGGACGTTGAGCCCCTGCCGGCCGGGGTCGGTCAGGCAGACGAGATTCTCGCCCATGGGAAACGGCGTGCCCGGCGGCAGCCGGCCGGTCAGCTCGCCGGGAATCAGCCCGTACTCGCACACGGACCAGGCCAGCGAGTAGGCCGTCCCCGCGCCCTGGACGACGAGCCACACCAGCACGTTCAGGGCGATGATGGCGTACGTGACGTACGGCGTTCGCCGGGTCTCGTTCTCGTCGTGGTATGGAAACATCTCGCCCCGCCCTTCTTCGCGCACGGCTCGCGTTCCAGCGTGAGTAGCAAGAGCAGTACCGGCCAGCGCGCCTGGACACCGCTCAGCGACCGGCCGCGCCTCGCCCGCGGGGTGTGCCGAGCTCCACGAGCGTGTTCGCGAGAAGCGCCGCCAGGATCAGCGCGCCCCCCGCCAGTGTGGCCGCCCGGGGCTGCTCGCTCAGGAGCAGCCAGACCCACAGCGGCCCCAGGACGGTCTCCAGCATACCGATGAGGGCGCTCTGCGCGGCGGGAATCAACCGCGCGCCCGCCATGAAGAGCAGGAAGCCCGTCCCGAACTGCCCCACGCCGAAGAAGGCCAGGAGCAGCAGGTCGCGCGCGCCGGTCGCGAACGGCTCGGCCAGCGGCAGCGCCACCAGGGCCGTGAGGGCCGTCGCCAGCGCCGCCGCCGGCGCCATCTGGATCTCGGGATGCCGGCGGATGAGGACGGTGGCGACGGCGAAGCTGGCCGCCATGACGACCGCGAGCAGGTCACCCACCAGCGCGCCGCGACTGGGAGCGCTGGACACCATGACGACCGCGCCGGTGAGCGCGACGCTCATCGTCAGCCACGTGCGGGGGGCCACGCGCTCGCCGAGGACGATCCAGCCCAGCAGCCCGGCCACGTAGGGGCCGGTCGACATGAGGATCAGCGTGTTCGCCACCGAGGTGTGGGCCAGCGAGAAGATGAAGCAAGTCGAGGCCAGCGCCATGCACAGGGCCACGGCCGCGACCGGACGGCCCCCCTCGCGCCACTGCGCGACGATCCCGCGGCGCCGGACGAGCCACAACACCAGGCTGAGGAAGAGCGAGGCGAAGAGGCTGCGCCAGAGGCTGGTCGTCCAGGGCCCGGTGCCGACGAGGCGGGCGATGAGCCCCCCGCTGCTCCAGCACACCGCGGCACCGGCCACCAGCAGGGCGCCGCGCCGGGCGGCGGGCGCCGCCGGATGCCGCCGCGTCGTGACCGAGTCGGGGCCCGCTGGCATGGGGGAGGCGCGCTTGGCCGGGTAGTCGCGCCGGGCTAGCCTACAGCACTTTCGCAGCGGTACGACCCGATCTCCCGAGTGGAGCCCCGACATGAGGTGTCCGCGATTCGAGGCTCGTCACGTGGCCCGTCCGCTGGCCGTCGCCCTGATCCTGCTCGCCGCCGCGGCGACGGTCATCCCGTTCTCGTCACCGGCCGGAGCCGCGCCCAAGGGCAAGCTGACGCTCGCCTGGCACGCCGGCTTCGCGTCCCGCTGGCTGGATCCCCAGGAGCACGACGGCACCGCCACCCCGGACAACTTCTTCACCGCCCTCCACGACGCCCTCATCAAAAACCAGGGCATGAAGGTCGAGATGGAGGCGTTCGACGGCTACTACCGCCCGGTCCACGCCAAGCAGCTCACGATGATCTCGGTGCCGGAGGCGGCCACCCGGGTCGCCATGCTGGAGCGGGGCGAGGCCGACATCATCTACAACGTCCCCGGCGAGCTGATCACCAAGGTCCGCAACCTTCCCGGCGTCACGCTGGCGCCGGTGCTGTCGGGCTCGTTCTTTCTGGACGCATCCGGACGACCAGCCACAGGAACGGACCGTCGCCGGAGAGGTCCCGAGCGCCCTCGCCCTGCCGCCCGGGTGCCGGTTCCACCCGCGCTGCCCGGCGGCGATGCCGGTCTGCTCGGAGGTGGAACCGAGCCTGCAGCCTCGCGGCGGTTCGGGCGAGGTCGCCTGCCACCTCTACTGATCCCGCCTCAGCGCACGCGGAGATTGGCCGGCGCGCTGGGCGGGACGCCGGGCAGGATCCGGCGCACGGCGCCCGCCGCGTAGTTGATCACGAACAGCTCGCCGGCCGCGTCGACGCCGAACGAGCTGACGTTGCCGAGCACGGCGGCTCCCCCGAGCTCGGCGGTGTGCTCGCGGAGGTCCGACGCGCGCGCCTTGCCCGTCCCCGCGTCGACGGCGAGGGCGATCGACCACACGCGCCCCTGGATGAAGTCGGCGAAGAAATAGCGTCCCGCGAACGTCGCCGCCAGCACCCGGCCGCGGTAGACGTGGCCGCCGGTGACCGACGCCCCCGCGCCGTGCGGATACTCGTGGATGGGATCGGTGAGCGGACCGTACGCCGGCGCCGGCAGCGCCGGCACGTCGGGCGTCGCGTGCCTGCCCTCACGGTTGCGCCAGCCGTAGTTGCGCCCGCCCCGCCCGGGCGGCTCGTAGTCGATCTCCTCCCACGCGCCCTGACCCACGTCGCCGGCGACGAGCGCCCCTGTCCCGCCGAGGGCGACGTCGTCGAACGCGTAGCGCCAGGGGTTGCGCCAGCCGAAGCTCCAGATCTCCGGGAGCGCGGCCACCGGGTCGCCGTCCACGAACGGATTGTCGGCGGGCACCACGTAGCCCCGGGGGTGGTCGTCCGGCACGTCGACGTCGATCCGGAGGAATTTCCCGAGGAGCGTCCAGGGATCCTGCGCCCGGTGACCGGGATCGTTGCCCGACCCCCCGTCGCCGAGCCCGACGTAGAGGTAGCCGTCGGGGCCAAAGGCCAGGTGGCCGCCGTTGTGATTGGCGAATGGCTGCGCGATGAACCGCCTGCCGTCGGGCCAGACCAGATCGACGCGGGAGCCGGCATCGGCGACGCCCGGGTCCGCCGACCGGCGGAACCGCGCGACGACGGTGTGGCCGTCCGGCCGGCGCGTGAAACTGACGAAGAACCGGCCGCTGGTCGCGGCGTCGGGCGGGAACGCCAGGCCGAGCAGCCCCCGTTCGCCGCAGCAGAGCACGACGGCGGTGAGGTCGAGGAAGTCGCCGGCGAGCGCGCCGTCCCGGACGACGCGGATGCGGCCGGCCTGCTCGACCACGAACTGCACGCCGGCGTCCGCCGGATCCTGGACGATGGCCAGCGGCGCGCTCAGGCCGGCCACGAACGGCGCCGAGCGCAGCTGCGCCTCGGCGGCGCCGGCGACCACCAGCGGCAGGAGCAGCAGACCGGCGAGCCGGGCCAGCCTCATACGTAGTCATGATGCCCGAGGGCCCCGGCGTCGCCAGAGAAAGATCACGCGCGGCCGTGCCATACTCGCCCCGCGAGGCATGCCGATCGAGCGCGTGACGCCGTCCGTGCATCCCGTCGACCTGGCCGTCGTCGCGGTCTACCTCGTCGCGATGATCGCCGCCGGCTTCCTCCTGGCCGGCCGGGTCAAGGTCTACCGGGACTTCTTCCTCGCCGGGCGCTCCCTCACGACGCCGATCCTCATCTGCACGCTGGTCTCCTCGTATTACGGGCTCGACTCGTTGATCGGCGACAGCGGCGACGCGTCGCGCGAGGGCGTGGTGGTCTGGTTCACGTACGGCCGGCCGTACACGCTGGCGCTGCTCGTGGCGGCGCTGCTGCTGGCGCGGCGGCTGCGCGGCCTGGACGCGCTCTCGCTCGCCGACCTGCTCGGCCAGCACTACGGCCGGTCCACGCAGGTGGCGGCGGCGATCGCCTCGTTCCTCTACGCGCTGCCCATCCTGGCCATCATGGGGCTGGCCGCCATGGGCGAGGTGCTGTTCGGCGTTCCGCTCTGGCTCGGCGCCTGCCTCGGCAGCGCCGTGTCCGTCGCGTACGTCGCCCTGGGGGGCGCCTGGGCGGACGTGCTGACCGACACGGTGCAGTTCGGCGTCATGTGCGTGTCGCTGGCCGTGGCGCTCCCCTACATCATGGGCGCCGTGGGCGGCTTCGAGGGCATCCGCACGGCCCTCGGCGATGACGCCTTCGCCCCGCTCGGCTCGGCCCCGCCGCTGTACACCGCCGCCTATGCGCTGACCGCGGTCAGCGTGCTGGTGGAACCGCTCTTCTACCAGCGGATGCTGGCCGCCCGCGACACGGCGGCCATCCGCAACGCCTTCCTCTGGGGTCTTCTCCTGTGGGGCGCCTACGACTGGGCGACCACGGCGGTCGGGATGGCGGGCGGCGCCATGATGGCCTCCGGCGTGCTGCCCGCGGACACGCCGCGCGACCAGGTGCTCCTGCGCCTGGTCCCGCTGTACCTGCCCCTCGGGCTCTCCGGGCTGTTCGTCGGGGGCTGCCTGGCCGCCGCCATGGCGACGGTGGACTCGTACTTCCTCGTCGCGGCGGGCAACCTCGTCTACGACATCTACCGCCCGCTGGCCCGCCGCACCCTCGACGACCGCACGCTCATCCGCTACACGCGGGGCGCCATGCTGCTCTCCGCCGCGGTGTGCGTCGCGCTCGGCCTCTACTTCGAGCGGATCAAGGAGGCGTGGGCGTTCATGGCCACGATCCTCACCTCCACCCTCCTGGTGCCGACGCTGGCGAGCCTCTTCCTCCCGGGCCGGCCGGTGCCGCTCGCCGGCGCCCTGGCCTGCTGGGGCGGCCTCTCGGCGGTGGTGACGTTCTATGCCGTCCTCCACGCCTGGGGGACGCCGGATCTCGGTCTGGAGACGCGCCGGATGGCGGTCGGGGGCGTGACGCTGCTCCGCGAGTACGCGCTCTTCGCCGCGGTGCCGGTGTCCGCGCTCGGCTACCTGCTCGGCCGCGTGCTCGGCCGCCGGCCATGACCGTCTGGGACGCGCTGACCTGGCTGGCGGTGGCCGTCCTCGGCCCGGGCGTGCTCGGCGTCTGCGTCGCCGTCGCCCGCGACCTGCGGCGCCTGCTGGGCGGAGCGGCGCCGCCGCCCTCGCCCCAGGATTCACAGAGCCAGGACCGCGCCGTGACGCCGAACCGTTGACGCCGTCGGCCCGTCTCTGACGTAAGATCTAGTGATCTCGCCCGGGCGCTGCCCGGCGAGCCCTGGGGAGGAACGACCGAATGAAGCGCGTCATGCTGTTCCTGGCGACGAACCTGGCCATCCTCGTCGTGCTCAGCATCACGCTCCGGCTCCTGGGCGTGGAGCGCATCCTCGACGACCGGGGCGTGGACCTCGACCTCCGGGCGCTGCTGGTGTTCTCGGCCGTCTTCGGCATGGGGGGCTCGTTCCTCTCGCTGGCCGTGTCGAAGTGGACGGCCAAGCGCTTCACCGGCGCCCAGGTCATCGAGCGGGCGTCCACCCCGACCGAGGAGTGGCTCGTGGAGACCGTGCGCCGCCAGGCGAAGGCCGCCGGGATCGGGATGCCCGAGGTCGCGGTGTTCGACTCGCCCACCCCCAACGCCTTCGCCACCGGCGCCCGCCGCAATCACGCCCTGGTGGCCGTGAGCGCGGGGCTCCTGCAGCGCATGCGGCGGGAGGAAGTCGAGGCCGTCCTGGGTCACGAGGTGAGCCACGTGGCCAATGGCGACATGATCACGCTCGCCCTCATCCAGGGCGTCGTGAACACGTTCGTGATCTTCCTCTCCCGGGTCATCGGCCACGTCGTGGACCGCGTCGTCTTCAAGACCGAGCGGGGGCACGGGCCGGCCTTCTGGATCACCGCGATCGTCGCCCAGCTGGTCCTCGGCATCCTGGCCAGCCTCATCGTGTTCTGGTTCTCGCGCCAGCGCGAGTTCCGCGCCGATTCGGGCGGCGCGCGGCTGGCGGGCCGCGAGCGGATGATCGGGGCGCTCGAGCGCCTGCGGCCGAGCTACGGGCGCGAGGCGCTGCCCGACCAGCTGGCGGCCTTCGGCATCTCGGGCGCGACCAGGCGCGGGCTGGCCCGGCTGTTCACCACCCACCCCCCCATCGAGGAGCGGATCGCGCGGCTGCGGCGCGCCGGATAGCCGGACAGCGGGTCAACGCCTCCGGGCGGCGACGGGCTTGCCGCGGCGCGACGGGCCACTCCCCCGACCCGCGCGCGGCGGCGGCGCATCCTCCAGCTCGATCCCGAACACCGCCGACAGCCGGTCGGCGGCGATGCGCTTGCCCGCGGCCGGGCGCGCCCGCGACACGGCGCCGGCGGTGGCCGAGCTGAGCAGCTCCGCCTGGTCCACCTGGCGGAGCACGAAGAACAGCTCCGGCCGGGCGTCGAGACGGATGCCCACGCCGTAGAGGGCCGCGGCGACGTGCTTGCACACGCCCGCCTGGTCCGGGCACGAGCAGTCGAGCGTCATCTCGCGCGGCTCCGGGAAGAGCCCGGCCCGGGCGTGGGTCAGCACCGCCAGCACGTCGTCGGACAGCTCGCCGCGCAGCAGGCCGACGAGCGAGCCGATCCGGCCGGTGCAGCGGGTGACGACGTGGCGCCAGCGCGCCCGGGCCAGGGGCGCGATGCCGATCGTCACCCGGTACAGCTCGCTGCCGGCGACGTAGGCCTCGACCGTGCCCCCGGCGATCGCCAGGTCGAGCACGGAGCCGTTCCGCAGATACGTGCGCCCGCGCGGCAGGCGGTTGGCGAAGTCGGCGTAGCGCTCCAGGTTGTCGCACCACGCCTTGCCCCAGAACGTGTCGGCGACCCGCCGCTTGCGGTGCGCCACGACCGGCTCGGCCGCCCGCTTGCGCTTCTTCAGCAGCTTCGCCAGCGCCCTTGCCCCGTTCGCCTTCTTCTCCGCCACCGACACGTAGGGCGGGTAGTAGTCCCAGCCGCCGCTGCCGTACCACGCCATCGGGCGTCCTTTCTCTCAGGCCTCGGCCGTGGCCCGACGGAGGTCGAGCGCGACCATGGCCATCAGCTCGGCGTCGCTCATCTCGGTGAGCAGCGTCTCCCCGCCTCCCGCCAGCACGCCGCGCACCATCGCTTGCTTGTCCTCGATGAGCCGATCGATGCGCTCCTCGACGGTGCCGCGGCAGACGAGCTTGTGCACGAGCACGTTGCGATGCTGGCCGATGCGGTAGGCGCGGTCGGTCGCCTGGTCCTCGACCGCGGGGTTCCACCACCGGTCGAAGTGCACCACGTGGGAGGCGGCGGTGAGGTTGAGGCCGCTGCCGCCCGCCTTCAGCGACAGCACGAAGAACGGCACCGTCGCGTCCTCCTGGAAGCGCTTCACGAGCCTGCCGCGGGCCCGGACCGGCGTGCTGCCGTGGAGGACGAGGCCGGGCCGGCCGAACAGCTCCGCCAGGAACGCGGCCAGCGGCTCGGTGGCCTCCCGGAACTGCGTGAACACGAGCACCTTCTCCTGCTTGGCCGCCACCGCCTCGACGACCTCGCGCAGCCGGGCGAGCTTGCCGCTGCCGTCCTCGTCCCACGCCCCCTCGCCCAGGAAATGCGCGGGGTGGTTGCAGATCTGCTTGAAGCGCATGAGATACGCGAGCACCAGGCCGCGCCGCTCGATGCCCTGCGTGAGGCCGGCGAGCGTCCGCTCCAGCTCGTCGACCGCCTTCTGATAGAGCGCGGCCTGCGCACCGGAGAGGAGGCAGAACGCCTTCAGCTCGGTCTTGTCGGGCAGGTCGGCCACAACCGAGCGGTCCGTCTTCAGCCGGCGCAGCAGATAGGGCTGGATCAGCCGGCGCAGCGGCGCATAGCTCTCGGCCGGGCGCTCGGCCAGCCGCTTGACGAACGTGGAGAAGTCGCGCGCCGAGCCCAGCAGCCCCGGGTCCAGGAAGTCGTAGATCGACCACAGGTCGCCGAGGCGGTTCTCGACGGGGGTGCCGGTGAGCGCGATGCGGGCCCGCGCCTTCAGTGTCTTCACCGCCTGCGTCTGCCGGGCGCCCGGGTTCTTGATCGCCTGCGCCTCGTCGAGGATCGCCAGCGACCACTCCCGCGCCCGTAGCGCCTCGACGCGCCCCAGCGTCCCGTAGGTGGTGATGACGAGGTCGGTCCCGCCGAGATCGCCGCCCGCCAGCTCGGCCAGCTCGCGCGGGGCCATGGCCGAGGGATGCGCGATCAGCGTCGCCAGCGACGGCGCGAAGCGCTCGATCTCGGCCTGCCAGTTGGCCAGGAGCGACGCCGGCGCCACCAGCAGGTGCGGCGGCTCGCCGCCCCGCGCGCGCCGCTTGAGCAGGAGCAGCAGCGCCAGCACCTGGACGGTCTTGCCGAGCCCCATGTCGTCGGCCAGGCAGACGCCCAGGCGCAGCGACGAGGCGAAGGCCAGCCACGACACTCCCACCTTCTGATACGGCCGCAGCGTGCCGCGCAGGTCGGCGCCCGGGTCGGCCGCCGCGAGGCCGGCGGGCCCGCGCAGCCCCGCCACCGTGCGCGCCAGCCAGGCGCCGGCCTCGACGCGCGACCAGCCCTCCCCCGCCGCCAGCGCCGCTGCGTCGCCCTCCGTGCGGGCGGCGCCCGCGAGCAGCCGCATGCCCTCCAGGAACGACAGCCCGCCCTCCTCGGCCTGGCGCCGCACGCGCTCCCAGTGGGCGAGCACCTCGCGCAGCCGCTCGCGGTCCAGCTCGACCCATTGCCCGCGCAGCCGCACGAGCCCGCCCGACGACGCCAGCAGCTGCCGCACCTCGGCGGCCGTGAGCGTCTCGTCGCCCAGCGCGACGGCGACCGAGAAATCGAGCAACGCATCCAGGCCGACCGCGCTCGGCTTCTTCTCGCCCACCCGCACGCTCACCTCGGGCCGCGGCGGGCGCCGCGGGCGCCACCAGTCGGGGACGCGCACGACCAGCCCGGCCGCCTCGAAGGCCGGGATGGCGCGCAGGAAGCGGTGCGCCTCGGCCGGCGTCCAGGCCATCGCCTGGTAGATCGCCCCCGAGTCGATCAGCTCGGCCAGCCAGGCGGTCTGCTCCGCGGCGCGCTGCAGCGGCACCAGCAGGTGGAGCAGCCCCTGCCGGTCGCCGCGCGCGGAGGAGTCCTCGAGCGCGCGCGCCAGCGGGCGATGCTGCACCGTGCCGCCCGCCCCCGCGCGCACCGCGTAGGTGGCGAGGAACGCGAACGGGTGCGCCTCGTCCCCGCGGTTCTCGGCCAGGTGCAGGCACACCCGGCCGACGGTGTGCCAGGAGAGATGGCGCGCCCGCAGCCACTCGGCCACCGGGCCGCGATGGGCGCGGATCTCCTCGGCGTACGCCCGGTGGAGGTCGGCCCAGCGCGCGGCGACCCAGTCGGCGTCGACGTACTCGCCGCCGTCCATGGGCGGGACGGCGCCGGCCAGCCGGGCGCGCTCGTCCGGCGGGCAGTCGACCTCGACCCGCTCGCGTCGCTCCTCGAGGTCGGGCAGCGCGCAGAGCCGGGTCACGAACGTGCGGCCGACGTCGCGCAGGAACGCGAGCGGAGGGGGCAGCGGCGCGTCGAGCTCGGTCGCGCCGAGATCGAGGAGGGCGTGGCCGGGGCCCCGCGCGAAGGCGCGGGCGAGGCGGGCGCGCGCCACCGAGGACAGGCCGTCGCTCGCCTCGTCGTCGCCGGGCGCCGGGTCGGCGAGCAGCGCGCCCGACGGCAGGATGGCCACGCGCATCGCTCGCAATCTAAACGCCCCCGGGTGGCGGTGCAACCACCTTGTCGGGTCTGGGCGAGGGCCCCTCGCTCGTGGCTCTCCGATCAGCGCCAGAGGGCGGCGAGGTCGATCGAGAGGTCGGGCCAGGCGGGGTGCCGCAGCACGTCCGGCACGGACGCCTCGACGACGCGGCGATAGCCACCGCCCTCCAGCGCCCGGCACTCGATCGTCTGGGCATCGGGGTCGACGATCCAGTAGTGGGGGATGCCCAGGTCGCCGTAGCGCCGCAGCTTGATACCGCGGTCCTGCGCGCGGGTCGAGGGCGAGAGCACCTCCACCACCAGGAGCGGAACGCCTTCGATGCCCCGCTGCGACACCTGCGCGGGCTCGGCCACGAGCACGAGGTCCGGCTCGACGATGTCGTGTGGCGCCAGGATGAGATCGATCGGCGCGTTGAAGACCTCGCCGAGGCCGCGGACCTCGAAGTAGTCCTCGAGCCGCCGCTGGAGCCGCTTGGACAAGCGCTGGTGGAGAGGGCTCGGTGCCGGCGTCACGTAGAGCTCGCCGTCGAGCACCTCATAGCGCTTGCCGTCGCCGCTCGGCAGGCGTGCGTAGTCCTCGTATCCGAGCTTCCGCTTCAGGCGAGTCGCCATCGCTAACCATCCCCGGCGCGGACGATCGCACGCGGCCGGACTGGCGACAAGTGTATCAGGCCGTGGACACGCCCGGATCGGCCGATGCGGCGAAGCGCAGGCCAATCAGCTCAGCCGCGCTCGGATCGCAACGCCGAACGCGAGCAGGTCGTCCAGGCGACGCTCGACGACCTCGACGACGATCCCGACGTCGACGATCTCGTAGCCGTGGACGAGGATGTTCCGGAAGCCGACCATCCGGCGCATCGTGGCGGCCAGGATGGGCTCGATCCATCCGCGGCGCTCCAGAAGGTCGAAGAGCTCTCGGTTCGTGCGCGGCTCGCCGAGACGCTCGTCGGAGACGATGTGGGAGGCGACGTCGAGAGCCGCCTGGATGGCGATCTGCAGCGTGTGCTCGACGAAGCGCTCCTCCCGCACGTCGGTGGCGATGGCCGCGGGCCGGGCGAGCTGTCGCAACTGCTGGACACAGGTCTCGATCAGCGCGAGCTTCTTGGCGATGAGCTCCTTGTCCGTCACCGGCCGGCCGCGCGGGCACGGCGATACTGATCGAGCACCGGCTTGAGGTCGAAGAACTCGTTGCGGGCGCGCACCTCGAAGGCGATGCGGGCGGAGCGATCACGGTCGACGAGCAGCGTGCCGTCGCGGAGCACACGATGGACCAGGTCCGCGGGGGCGCGATTGAGGACGACCACCTGGGTCGGCACCCCGATGAGACGCTCGAGGTCCGCCTCGAGATCCAGCGGCAAGTCGGCGAAGCGCGGCGCTGGTGGCCGAGCGAGGAGGATCCCGACGTCGACATCGCTCGTGGCGCGGGACGTGCCCCGCGCGACGCTGCCGAAGAGATAGGCGGCCACGACGTCGGGCGCTCCCGTCTGGAAGAAGTCGCGCAGCCGACGCTCGATGGCCGCGTCGTCCATTGCCGGATTATAGCCCTCGCTACTTGATGAAGCCGAGCAGGGTCGGGACGAACAGCACCGTCTGGGGGACGAACGCCACCAGGAGCAGGACCACGACGATCGCGGCCAGGAACGGCAGGAGCGGCTTCACCAGCTTCTCCATGGGGAGCCCGCTCACGGCCATGCCGACGAACAGGCACAGGCCGACGGGCGGCGTGATGTGGCCGACCGCGGAGGCGATGACGCAGACCATCCCGAAGTGGATCGGGTGGATGCCGATGGCCTGGGCGCCCGGCAGCAGCACGGGCACGGTGACGAGGATGATCTCCGAGGGCGTCAGGAACGTCCCCAGGAAGACGTACAGCGCGATCACCACCAGCATGAAGAGCCACCAGGTGGGCGCCACCGTGGAGATCGCCTCGGCCACCCGGAAGGGGAACTTCGAGTACGTCAGCACCCAGCCGAACGCCCCGACGAGGCCGATGATGAGGCCGATCACGCCGGACAGCCGCGCCGAGTCGGCGAAGATGCCCGGCAGGTCCCGCCAGGCCAGCTCCCGGTAGAAGAGCGGCGGCACGAGGAGCGCGTAGACCACTGCCACCGCCGCCGCCTCCGTCGGCGTGAACCAGCCGAGGAGGATGCCGCCCATGATGATGACGGGGATCATGAGCGCCGGCAGGGCGTTGCGGAGGGCAAGGGTGACGCTGGCGACGGTCGGCCGCGGCTCGCGCGGGTAGTTCCGCTTGCGCGCGATGACGAACGTGGGCACGGCCATGCCGATGCCGATCAGGAGGCCCGGCAGGTAGCCGCCCGCGAAGATCGCCGCCACCGACTCGTCGGCCATCCACGCGTAGATCACCGCCACGATCGACGGCGGCACGATCGGCGCCATGATCGCGGTCGAGATCGTGAGCACCGTCGCGAAATCCTTGTCGTAGCCCTTGCGGACCATCTGGGGGATCAGGAAGGTGCCGAGGGCGGACACGTCCGCCACCGCCGAGCCCGAGATCCCGCCGAAGATCATGCTGTCCAGGATGTTCACGTAGGCGAGGCCGCCCCGGAAGCGTCCCACCAGCATGGTGGCGAAGTCGATGATGGCGCGGGCCACGCCCCCCCGGGCGGCGATGTTCCCGGCCAGGATGAACAGGGGCGCCGCCAGGATCAGGAACGAGTCCGAGAGCAGCCCGACGAAACGGGTGGGGATGATGATCGGGTTGAGCGTCGGATGGAAGAGGGCGGTGGCCAGCGTGCCGACGCCGAGGGCGATGCCGATCGGCATCCCGAGCACCACCGCGACGACGAAGACGATCAGGAGCGTCTCGGCCACAGGTCTCTCAGCGAGGCGACGAGGCGCCACGCCATGGGCAGCAGGATCAGGGCCGAGCCGACCGGCACGGCGGCGTAGACGTACCCGAGCGGCAGGCCGAGCCCGGCGCTGGTCTGGAGCTGGGCGTTGGGGACGAGCACGAGGCTCGACTCGATGAGCGAGACGAAGAGCAGCATGCCGGCGCCCTGGGTGAGGGCGCCCACCAGCGCCCGGGTCCGCGGCCGGAAGCGATCGCGGAAGTACTCGAGCATCGTGTGCTCGCCCCGGTGCATGGCGGCGGCGGCGCCGATCATGACGAGCCACACGAAGAGGTAGCGCGGCACCTCGTCGAGCCCCTCGACCGCGAGGCCGAGGTACCGCACGACCACCTGGACGAAGACGGCGAGCGTCATGAGCCCCAGGATGGCGCCGCCGAGGAACCCGAGCCCTTCGTAGACTCGAGTCCCCCAGCGGCCGAACGGCAAGCCCGGACGGCCGGGATCGCCGGGAGCGGGCGCGGCCACCCGCCTACTTGAGGCTCAGGATGTGGTCCACCATCTTGCGCGCGTCCTTGCCGGCGGGGGTGGCGTAGAACTCCTCGTACACGCTCTTGGTGGCCTCGCGGAAGGGCGTGGCGTCGGGCTTGGTGATGGAGGCGCCCTTGGCCTTCACCTGCTCCTGGATCGACTTGTCCTCGTCGAGGATGAACTTGCGGTTCCACCGCTCGGCGTACTTCGCCGCCTCCACGATGGCCTTCTGGGTGGCGGCGTCCTGCTTGGACCACGAGGCCTTCGACATGATGAGGGCGACGGCCTGGTGGGTGTGGCGCACGTCGGCCACGTGCTTGACGATGTCGTAGAACTTGTTGTGGTAGTACGTGTTGATCCCGCCCTCGGCGAAGTCGATCACCTTCGTCTGCAGCGACGTCGCCACCTCCGGGAAGGCGATCGGCGTCGAGATCATCCCGAGGGCCTTGAAGGTCGCGACGAGGATCTTGTCCTCCTGGACGCGGATCTTCTTGCCCTTGACGTCGGCGATCCCGTTGATCGGATGATGGCCGTAGATCCCGCGGTAGCCCGCCGCGATGAACCCGACCAGCTTCAGGTTCTTCTTGTCCAGCACGCCCTCGTAGTACTTGCGCAGGGTGTCCCCGCCGTCGAGGGCGGCGTAGACGTGCTGGTAGTCGCGGAAGATGTAGGGCAGCTGGAACACCGACATCTCGGGAACGAGCGTCGACAGGGGCGCGGTGGTGATGGGACCGAAGTCGACGGTGCCGAGCTGGATCTGCTGGGCCACCTCGCGCTCGCCGCCGAGGGCGCCGGAGTGGTGGTGGACGATCTTGACCTTGCCGCCCGTCAGCTCGGCGACCTTGTCGATGAACTGCTGGGACGTCTGCGAGGTCCCGTGCTTGGGCGGGTTGACGTTGCCCATGACCAGCTCCCTGGTCTGGGCCCGGGCCGGCCCGCCGGCCGAGGCGGCGAGCACGGCGAGGAACAGGGACGCGGCGACGATGCGTAGCATGGGGCGATCCTCCTGGCGTGGGGAAAGGCGGGTCACGTTCATGGCGCGCGATTCTAGCACGCGCGCTCGGCGGCGGCGCCTCCCGGGTACACTGAGCGCGAGGCACCGGGATGCGCGCGACGGACGACATCGCCAGCGGAGAGGGCCTCGCCCACCGCGCGGTCGCGCTGGCCGAGGCGCTCCTGCGCGAGGCGCGCGCGCAGCAGACCTCGGAGGAGCGCGCCCAGGCCCGCAAGCTCGCCCGCATGATGGCCGACCCGCACGGCAAGGAGCTCACCATCGCCCTCGCCGACCAGGCCTTCCGGAGCCGCCGGCCCGAGCGCATCGCCGACCAGCTCGCGTACCTGCTCGAACGCTACGGGGTGCCCCGGTACATGGACTGGTGGGAGCGGGTCGCGCTCCTGCTGGGCGGGGCCATGGCGCACTATCTGCCGAGCCTGGTCGTCCCGCCCATCGTGAGCCGGCTGCGGCAGGAGACGCAGAACGTGATCCTGCCCGGCGAGGAGGAGGACCTGAAGCAGTACCTCGAGGAGCGGCGTCGCGCGGGCATGCGGCTGAATCTCAACCAGCTCGGCGAGGCGATCCTGGGAGAGCTGGAGGCGGCGCGACGCCTCGAGGCCTACCTCGGGCTCCTGGCTCGCGACGACGTCGAGTACATCTCGGTCAAGGTGTCTTCCGTCTTCAGCCAGATCGACCTCGTCGCCTTTCGGGCGACGGTGGCGCGGGTGGCCGAGCGTCTGCGCACGCTCTACCGCGCGGCCGCCCGCCACCGCTACCGGCACCCGGATGGCCGGATCACGCCGAAGTTCATCAACCTCGACATGGAGGAGTACCGCGACCTCGACCTCACGCTGACGGCGTTCCGGGCGGTGCTGGACGAACCGGAGTTCCTGTCCCTGAGCGCCGGCGTCGTGCTCCAGGCCTACCTGCCCGACGCCCACCGCGCGCAGCGCGCCCTCACCGCGTGGGCGCTCGAGCGGCGGGCGCGGGGCGGGGCGCCAATCAAGCTGCGTGTCGTCAAGGGCGCGAACCTGGCCATGGAGCGCATCGAGGCCGCCGTGCACGGCTGGCCCCCGGCGCCCTACGAGACGAAGCTCGAGGTGGACGCGAACTACAAGCGCATGCTCGAGTACGCCTGTCGCCCCGAGCACGCGGAGGCGGTCCACCCGGGCGTGGCGAGCCACAACCTCTTCGACGTCGCCTACGGCCTCGTGCTGCGCGAGATCCATCGCGTCGAGCCGTGGGTCGAGTTCGAGATGCTGGAGGGCATGGCCAATCACCAGGCGCGGGCGGTGCACGCGCGGGCCGGCGGTCTGCTCCTGTACGCGCCGGTCGTCCGTGCGGAGGACTTCCACAGCGCCATCGCCTACCTGGTCCGCCGGCTGGACGAGAACACCGCGCCCGAGAACTTCCTGCGCCACGTCTTCGACCTCGAGCCCGGCTCGCCGGAGTGGCTCGCCGAGCGCGATCGCTTCCTGGCCGCCTTCGAGGTCGAGGCCGGGATCTCCGACGCGCCGCGCCGAACGCAGGACCGGCGGGCCGAAGAGCGCTCCCGGCCCGTCGGGCGTCCCCTCGCGGCGAGGTTCGACAACGAGCCCGACACCGACTGGACGCTGGCCGCCAACCGCGCCTGGATCGAGGAGGTCGTGGACCGCTGGCGTGAGCGGCCACCGCAGGCGATCCCGCTGCAGATCGGCGGGGAATTCCGCGCGGGCCCCCGGGTCGCCGAGGGGCGCGATCCGTCGCGTCCCGGGTGGATCGCCTACCGGTATGCGCTGGGGGGCCCCGCGGACGTCGATCGCGCGCTGGCCGTCGCGCAGGCCGCGCAGCCGGCGTGGGCCGGTCGTTCGATCGCCGAGCGCGGTGCCGTGCTGGAGGCGTGCGCCGCCGAGCTCGGGCGCCGGCGCGGCGACCTCATCGGCGCGATGATCGTCGACGGCGCCAAGACGGTGACCGAGGCGGACGCCGAGGTTTCCGAGGCGGTCGACTTCGCGCGCTACTACGCGCGGGCCCTGCACGAGACCGCCGGCGAGCTGGCCGACTGCCGCATGGAGCCGCTCGGCGTCGTGGTCGTCACCCCGCCCTGGAACTTCCCGCTCTCGATCCCGGCGGGCGGCGTGTTGGCCGCGCTGGCGGCCGGCAACGCCGTCGTGCTCAAGCCGGCGCCCGAGGCGGTGCTCGCCGGCTGGTGGCTGGCCACCAGCCTGTGGGAGGCCGGCGTCCCGCGCGAGCTCCTCCAGTTCCTGCCGTGCCCGGATGACGAGGTCGGCCGTGGGCTGGTGACCGACCCCCGCGTGGGGGGCGTCATCCTGACCGGTTCGGTGGAGACAGCTCGCCTCTTCCTCGGCTGGCGGCCCGACCTCACCCTGTTCGCGGAGACGAGCGGCAAGAACGCCATGATCGTCACGTCGCTCGCCGACCGCGACCAGGCCGTCCGCGATCTCGTCCGCTCGGCCTTCGGCCACAACGGCCAGAAGTGCTCGGCGGCCAGCCTCGCCATCTGCGAGGCCGAGGTGTACGACGACCCCGACTTCCGGCGTCAGCTCCGCGACGCCGCGGCCAGCCTCGCGGTGGGCAGCGCGTGGGAGCCGGCGAGCCGGATCACCCCGCTGACCCAGCCGCCCGGCCCCGCCCTCCGGCGCGCGCTCACTGTCCTCGACGAGGGCGAGGAATGGCTGCTGGAGCCGCGCTCGTCGCCGGACCACGCGCAGCTCTGGTCGCCCGGGATCAAGCTCGGGGTGCAGCCCGGTGGCTTCTTCCACCGCACGGAGTGCTTCGGGCCCGTGCTGGGGCTGATGCGCGCCGAGAACCTGCAGCAGGCGATCGCGCTCGCCAACGCCCAGCCGTTCGGGCTCACCAGCGGGATCCAGACTCTCGACGACCGCGAGATCGAGCGGTGGGTCGACCGGATCGAGGCCGGCAACCTCTACGTCAACCGTCCCATCACCGGCGCCATCGTCGGCCGCCAGCCGTTCGGCGGCTGGAAGGCCTCGTCGGTGGGGCCCGGGGCCAAGGCGGGCGGGCCGAACTACGTCCTGCAGCTGGCGCGCTGGCGACAGGTGTCGCGCCCCGCCGGTGACGACGAACCGCTGCCGGAGCCGGTGGCCGTCCTGCTCGAGCGATGCCTGGCCGAGCTGACCGATGCCGAGGCGCGCGCGCTCCTGCGGGCGAGCGCGGCGAGCTACGCGCGCGCGTGGTGCCGGCACTTCAGCCGGGAGCACGATCCGAGCGCGATCCGGGGCGAGCGCAACGCGTTTCGCTACCGCCCGTGCCGCCGCGTGATCGCGCGAGGAACGACCGCGCGGCCGGAGACCGCCGTCACGCTGTGCCAGGTCGTTCTGGCCGCGGGCGTGGCCGGAACGCCCCTGACCGTGAGCCTGTCGCCGGATTCAGGCCCGTGGGCGTGGCTGGCCGGGTGCGAGGGCGTGGAGTTCGTGGTGGAAGCGGACGCGGGATTCGTGGAGCGCCTGGCGCACCCGGAAGACGCCGAGCGCCTGAGGGCGTGGGAGTCGCTCTCGACCGCGGCCCGCGCCGCCGCCGACGGCACCGGCGTCACCGTCATCGACGCGCCCGTCCTCGCCAACGGGCGCCTGGAGCTTCGCTGGTACCTGCGCGAGCAGACGGTCTCGCGCGTGCTCCACCGCTACGGCAGCGTGACGGAGGCCGCCGCCACCGAGTGAGCGTCGGCAACTGCACCCTCGCTGACGCGAGATCACGGCAGGAGGGCGGCAACGCGGATGCGGGCTCTGGGCGCGGCGAGGGGCGTGACGACCGTGTTGCGCCGGAGCAGCCGTACCGAGTCGTACTTCCAGTCGCTGGGGCCCGATGAGGCGCGCACCGGCTCCCGGTACACCTCCAGCACCTCGTCGATCAGGTTGACCACCCAGTAGTCGGCGATCCCCGCCCGCGCGTACAGGCCGCCCTTGCGCAGCCGGTCGAGGGCCAGCGACGTGTCGGCGACCTCGACGATCAGCACGGGCCGGGATGGATGGCCGTCCAGGTAGTCCCGCGGCCGGCCCGGCACCACGACCACGTCGGGCTCCGGCTCCGACCGCTCGTCAAGCGCGATCGGCTTTTCCTCCCGCACGTAGTAGGCGCGGCCGAACGCCTTCTCGAGCGCGGCTCGCACGAGGGCGACGACGGTGGCGTGGCGCCCGCCTTGTGGTTCCCGGACGACGAGCAAGCCGTCGAGCAGCTCGATCCGGTCCTCGGGACCGAAGATGCCGGCCTCGACGAGGCGGTCGTATCGGACCCGCGGCATTCGCCAGAGCGGAAGCGGTGGCGCCTTCATGGCTGTCGCCACGATACGGCAACCGCGACGAGGGCTCAACGTCTCCCCTCGGAGACGCGCTCGGACGCCGCCCGGCGCCGTCAGGCGTCGCCGAACAGCAGCGACGGGATGCGCGCGGGCTCGCGGAGCAGCATCCCCAGCCTGGTGATGGCGGCGTCGACCGCGTCGGCGAACTTCTTCGGCCCCCCGAACCGTTCCAGCGTCTCCGGCCGGATGAACTTGAAGAGGATGTTGGCCGTGCCCGGCGGCATGCCGATGAAATGGACCGTGAGCATCCGGTGGTCCTCGAGGAGGACCATGCAGAAGGCGGCGGCCGCCTCGTACGGGACGACGGGCGGCTCCGTCACGCCCGCGCGCTCCATGGCCATCGCCAGCAGGTCGTCCGCGAGAAGCTGGGCCGTCGTGGGCGTCTCGTGGAGCCGGACGCCGACGATGGGCCGGAGCGCGTCGGCGACGTCCCGCGTGGAGGCGATGAGGTCGCGGACGCGCTCGGGACGATACTGCGCGAGCGTGCGCACGACGGCCGCGTAAAGCATCGGGCGTGCCTCCAGGCCGCACTCGAAGCCCTTGGCGCGGATGCGCCCCACCAGCCCCCGGTCGCCGGCCATGAGGCCCAGGCGCGGTCCGATGGTGCCGTACTTGTCGAGGCCGGTGGCCCCCAGGTCCACGCCCAGCTCGAGCATGCGCGGGTGGTCGAAGGCGGCGGGCGCCACGCGGGCGCCGCCGGCGTCGTCGACGTAGACCGGCGCGCCCCGGTCATGGGCCAGCTTCACCACCGTCCGGATGGCCTCGACCGGCAGCAGCTCGTAGGTGACGGCCAGCCGCGTGAGGACCACGAGCGCGACCCGGGGCTCGCGCTCGAGGGCCCGCGCGAACGCGTCGGCCCCGGTCGCGTCGACGAACCGCGCGCCGGCCAGGGCGGCGGCCCGGATCACCGTCGGGTGGCTGTGGCTGGCCGAGACGCCGACCACGACGTCGCCGGGCCGGACCAGGGTCAGGTGGGTGGCGAGGGTGGCGCCCGTCAGCCGGTTGAAGACGGCGACGTCGTGGAACGCCTCCGAGCCGCCGAGGTGCTGGAGGGTGAGCGCCTTCAGCTCGTCGTAATGGACCGCGGGGGCCAGCTCGTCGTCCGCCCACTCGATCTCCTCCGCCGTCATCGCCAGGCCGTGCTCGAGCCCCGTGAAGACGAAGATCGACTGGGGGCCGTGCTTGCGGATGATGCTCCACGCGTGGCGGAGCTTGCGGAAGTCGTCCTCGGTGCCGGCGAGGATGCGCCCGCGCGCGTACGAGAGCGCGGGAGCGTGGGGGTTGCCGAACCGATCGTGGTCCATGCGTGTCTCCTTGACGGTCAGTACTCGTCGAACATGCGCTGGACCTCGGCCGGGTCGTCCGTACGAGTGAGGGCCAGCATGGCGAGCACACGCGCCTTCTGCGGATTCAGGTTGTCGGCGACGACGAAGCCCCGCTCGCGCAGGACCGTGCGCGGCAGGACGCGCCCGCTTCCCGCCCGGCTGGAGAGCACGACGAGGACGCCGCGCCGCCGGGCCTCCAGCAGCGCGTCCGTCTCGGCCGGCGTCGTCACCCCGGGCGGGAGCGCCCCCGCGACGATCGCCCGCGCGCCGGCGGCGACGAAGGCCCCGATGGCGGCGCCGTCGGCGCCGGCGTACGACGCCGTGACGTCCACCCGCGGCAGCTCGCGGCGCCCGCGCACGTCGAATTCCGTGCCGGGCGCGTGGCGCCGTGCCGGCCGCCGGTAGATGGCGACGCGACCGTCCGGGTCCGCGTAGCCCAGCATGCCCAGATCGGGGCTGCGGAAGGTCTCGAGCCGCAGCGTCGACGCCTTGGTCACCTCGCGCGCGGCCTGGATCTCGTCGTTGAGAAGCACGAGCACTCCGAGCCCGCGCGCCTCCGGCGCGCCCGCCACCCGCACCGCATTGAGCAGATTCAGCCCGGCGTCGGAGCTGAGGCCGGTGGCCGGCCGCTGCGCCCCCACCAGCACGACGGTCGTGTCGACCTTGAGGGTGAGGTTCAGGAAGTACGCCGTCTCCTCCAGCGTCGCCGTCCCGTGCGTGATCACGACGCCGTCGAGCGGCGCCTCGCGCGACACGGCGTCGTGCACCGCCGCGTCGAGCGCGAGCCAGTCGGCCGGCCCGATCGCGGTGCTCCCCACCGCCCGGAAGCGCACGGCGACGATCTCCGCGGCTCCGGCCGCCTCCGGGAACCGCATCAGGAGCTCGTCGGGCTCCGCCTTGCGGCTCGTGTCCACGTACTCCCACAGGTCGAGGCTCCCCCGCCCGATCGAGGAGATCGTCCCGCCGGTGCCGACCAGCGCCACCCGTGGCTTCATCCTGGCGGGATCATACCCCGGTGCCCGGCCTTCCCGCCCGCTCGTCGGCGTCCGCCAACGACTCTCGTGGAATCCGGTGACGCCGGGGGCGGGGCACGGGAGCCCCGGGCGCGCCACCGATGGCTCGCCTGTCGCCGTACGCTCGCTCCGGGCTCGGCGAGCGCGAGCCCCCCATCCCCCTGAAGGG
>DASWJN010000039.1:0-2169 GCA_036397135.1 Candidatus Methylomirabilota bacterium | reverse complement strand
CTGAGCGTGCAGAGCCGCCCCGGCGAGACCACCTTCACCGTCGAGCTCGCGGTGAGCGGCAAGCGCGAGGAAGCGCCGCCGCGCGCGCGGCGCGCCATGCCCCGCGGGGAGGGACGCAAGGCCCTGGTGGTGGAGGACGAGCCGGCCGTCCGCGACCTGATCGTGACGCTGCTGAAGGAGCACGACTGGGGCGTCGACGTCGCCGCCGGCGGTCGCAAGGCCCTGCAACGCGTCGCCCACCACACCTACGATCTGATCATCTCGGACATGCGCATGCCCGATGGCGACGGTCCCGACTTCTATCGGCACGTGCAGGCCCGCACCCCCGGGCTGGCCAGCCGCTTCGTGTTCATCACCGGCGACACCGCCAACCCCGACGCCTGGGCGTTCTTGGAGGACTCAGGCGTGCCCGTCATCGAGAAGCCCTTTCCCCCGTCGGTGTTCGAGGACGCGGTGGCCCGTGTCATGAGCCCGGCCCCGTGAACCGGGCCGATCTCGTCGCGATCCTGGCCCGCGGCTCGAGCGGCTCCAAGGCCGCCGCCGACCGCGCGCTGACCGCCTTCCTGGGCGGCATCCGCGAGGGCCTCCGCAGCGGCGGCACCGTCACCATCAGCGGCTTCGGGACCTTCGTCGTCGCCCGCCGCGCGACCCGCGGCGGGCGCCACCCCCGCACCGGCCGGGCCATCACCATCCCGTCCGCCCGCGTGCCCCGCTTCCGCCCGAGCCGGAGTCTGAAGGCGGCGGTGCGCTAGGACTTTCGCCGACCCGGCGCCTCAGGTATGCTGTAGCCCGCTGTCGCAGTGGGCGGTCATTGGGGGATCGTCTAGGGGTAGGACGCCAGGTTCTGGCCCTGGTAGCGGGGGTTCAAATCCTCCTCCCCCAGCCACTCACGCGGCACGGCCCCATCGTCTAGAGGCCCAGGACACGGCCCTCTCAAGGCTGAAACACGGGTTCGAATCCCGTTGGGGCCACCACCGAACTTGCAGAAATTAACCCCGCGATAAGTCCGGAGAGTGACGCTTCGCCCCTGAACTCATAGATGAACCGCGGCTTCCGGCCGGGGCCCTTCCGTGGTGGCAATCCTCGCCGCGACATCGGGCGCACCGACATCCACGGCATCCGGGCCAGCGACGTCACGGCGGCGCCCCTCTTCGAGGAGATCGCCCCTGACGTCGCCGTGCGGTTGCGTGACGCCGTGGTAGTCGGCCACCATCTCCGCTCGACCTCAACTTCCTGGGCGCCGAGTTCACGCGAGCCGGACGGTCGCTGCCGGCGCTGCCCGCCCTGTGCACGCTCGACCTGGCCTATCGGCTCCTGCCGGAGGCGCCCAGCCGGAAGCTGGGCGCCTGCGCCGAGCAGGTCGGCGTGGTCTCCGAAGACCGGCACACCGCGCTCGGGGACGCGCGGACGACGGCGCGCCTGTTGGCCGCGTTCCTCGACACGGCGCGGCGGGGGCGGCGAGTCGACCTGGCGTCGCTCGGCTGCCAGCCGGTAACCTTCCCCTCCGTCGAGTGGGCGGTCGGCACGCCGAGCGGCAAGGCGCTCGGCCGCGACGCTGCGGCCGTCCACCGAGTGGCCGAGCGCTCCTACCTGCCCCGGCACGTGGCCCAGATGCTCGGCGACGAGGCGCGCACGCCGCGGGAGGCTGAGTACCTGGCGCTGGTCGACCGGGCTCTCGAGGACCGGCGGGTGACGCGTGACGAGACTCAGCTGCTGGTGGACATGGCGACGTCCTGGGGGATGACTCGCGGGGACGTGCTCGAGGCGCGCCGGGCGTACCTGGAGAGCCTGGTGTCCGAGGCGATGGCCGACGGCCGAATCACGGCCGCCGAGCACCGCGACCTGGCCGATGTCTGCGATCTCCTGGGCCTCGATCGGGCCGTGCTCACGAAGCTGGTCCAGTCGGCTTCGGCGCCGCGGCCGCCGGCGCCCGACGCTGCCGGGCGAGGAGGGTCCCTGCGCGGCAGACGGTCTGCTTCACTGGCGAGATGCTCTCGCAGCTCAAGGGTGAGCGAGTCACGCGCGAGTTGGCCGAGAAGCTCGCCGGGGAGGCCGGGCTCGTCGTCCAGGCGACCGTGACGAAGCGCCTGGACTTCCTGGTTGTCGCGGACCCTGACACGCAGTCCGGCAAGGCCAAGAAGGCGCGGCAGTACGGCGTGCGGATCATGG
>DASWJN010000038.1:0-4851 GCA_036397135.1 Candidatus Methylomirabilota bacterium | reverse complement strand
ACGCCGCCGGCCGGCCGCTGTTCGTGGCCGACGCCTATGCGCGCCGCGTCCTCGTGCGCCACCGCCTGCTGCCGCGCGCCGCCGGGTACGAGCAGGCGCGGGCGTTCCTCGAGGCGCACCTGCCGTCCGATCCCGCCCTCTTCAACGAGTTTCACGCCTTGCTGGTGGCGGCCGCCAAGTCTCATTGCCGGACGGCGCCTCGCTGCCAGACTTGCCCGCTCCGCTTCGACCTGCGGGTCTCGCTCCGCAAATCGAACCGCCTCACGCCGCCACCTCGAGCAGCAGGGTCACGAGGCGGTCGGCGGCGTCCGGGATCGCCAGCGCGCGGGCGCGCTCGCCCATCTCCTTGAGGCGGGGCGGGTCGGCCAGCAGGCTGCGGATGCGCTCGAGGAGCAGCGGGGGGGTGAGCGAGGCCTGCGGAAGGATCGAGCAGCCGCCGGCCCGGCCGACGAGGCGGGCGTTGGCGGTCTGCTCGTCGCCGCTGGCGCCGGGCAGCGGAACGTAGAGGGCGGGCAGCCCGAGCTGGCAGCACTCGTTCACGGTGCCGGCACCGGCGCGGGTGACGACGAGCGCGGCGGCGGCATAGATGCCGGACAGCTCCGCGCCCACCCAGGGCAGCACCGTGTAGCGGCGGGCGAGCGCGGGGGGCAGGGCGTCGCGCCGCGCCGCCAGCCAGGCGCGGTCGCCGGTCGCGGGGTGATCACCGCACTGGTGGATGACCTGTGCCTGCGCCAGCAGCTCGCCCACGATCTCGCCGACGGCCCGGTTGATCGGGCGCGCGCCCTGGGCGCCGCCGGTGACGTAGACGAGCGGCAGCGCGGGATCGAGCCCGAAGCGGGCCACGGCGTCGGCGCGCGAGCCGGCGCGCAGCTCGGGCCGCAGCGGATTGCCGGTCACGACGACGCGGGCGGAGCGGAAGTGGCGACCGCTGTCCGCGAACGTCACCGCGATCCGGCGCGCGCGGCGGGCGGCGATGCGGTTGGCCAGGCCCGGCACGGCCGTCTGCTCGTGGACGACCACCGGCACGCGCGCCAGCGCCGCGCCCAGCACGACGGGCAGCGCGACGAAACCGCCGGTGGCGAGCACGACCCGAGGGTGCAGCCGGCGCAGCAGCGCCCAGGCCCGGACGACGCCGGCCGGCACGTTCACGGCGAGGTCGGTGACGTTGCGCCACGCCCAGTAGCGGCGCAGCTTGCCGGTGGGGATCGCGTGGTAGGGGATGCCCTCCTCGACCGCGCGCCGCGCCTCGAGGCCGTCGCGGCTGCCGATCCAGGCGTGGGCGACGCCGCGCTCGCGCAGCGCCGCGGCGACCGCGAGCCCAGGGCTGGTGTGGCCGCCGGTGCCGCCGCCGGCAATGACGACGGTCACGTTACCCGGACTTCTCGCGGTGGCGCTCAAGCGCCAGGTCCACCAGGCGCTGCACGAGGTCGGGATACGCCAGCCCGGTGGACTCCCACATGCGCGCGTACCCGCTCGTGGACGTGAATCCGGGAATCGTGTTGATCTCGTTGACGAGGATCGTGCCGCCCTCCAGGAAGAAGTCCACGCGGGCCATGCCGGCGCAGTCGATCGCGCGGAAGGCCTCCACCGCCAGCTCGCGGAAGCGCGCGGTGAGCTCGGGCGTCAAGGGCGCCGGGCACACCAGCCGCGCCTGGCCCTCGGCGTACTTGGTGGCATAGTCGTACCACTCGCCCTCGTAGACGATCTCGCCCGGCAGCGAGGCCTCCGGCGCGTCGTTGCCGAGCACGCTGACCTCGATCTCCCGCCCGCGGACGGCGCGCTCGACGACGAGCTTGCGGTCGTGGCGGGCGGCGTCGTCGAGGGCGGCCGGCAGGTCGGCGGCCGCCTTGACCTTGCTGATGCCGACGCTCGAGCCCAGGTTGGACGGCTTCACGAAGCAGGGAAAGCCGAGCGCCTCCGCGACCTCACGGGTCACCGCCTCGGGTCGCGCGCGCCAGTCGCGCCGCATCACGACCAGGTGCTCGACGATCGGCAGGCCGTGGGCGCGGAACACGGTCTTCATGGTCGCCTTGTCCATGCCGACCGCGGAGGCGAGCACGCCGGCGCCCACGTACGGGACGTCGGCGACCTCGAGCAGGCCCTGGATGGTGCCGTCCTCCCCGTAGGGCCCGTGCAACGCGATGAACACGACGTCGAGGCCCTGGCGCAGCTCGCTGGGGACGCTGCCGGCGGGTTCCGAGCGGACGAGCGAGGTGGGGGCCGCGCTCGCCACGCCTTCGGCGCGGTCGGCCAGCGCCTTCTTGACGGCGCCGGTCTCGTCGCCGCTCGGCAGGGCACCGCGCGCCTGCTCGGCGAGGACCTGCAGGGGATCGCCGCCCACGACCCAGCGGCCGTCACGCGCGATCCCGATGGGGACCACCTGATGGCCGCGACGCTCGAGGGCTGCGATCACCGAGGCGGCGGAGGCCAGCGAGACCTCGTGCTCGCCGGAGCGGCCGCCGAAGATGACGCCCACGCGCGGCATGACCGGATTGTAGCAGTCCGCCTCCGCCGCTCGTGCCTGCCGCGTGCGCCCGCTACTGGCTCTCGTGGAATCCGGTGCCGCCGGGGGCGGGGCACGGGAGCCCCGCGCGCGCCGGCATGGCTCGCCTGTCGCCGTAACTCGCTCCGGGCGCGGCTCGCTCGGGCCCCCCATCCCCCAGCGGGGGCTGGGGCGCGGACCAGTCGATTCGTTGACGGCTCGCTCGCCGCGCCCTGCGCTCGAACGGCGACGACGGCTCGCCATGACGGCGCGCGCGGGGCTCCCGTGCCCCGCCCCCGGCGTCACCACGTTTCACGAGAGTCACTGGCGGGGGGACGGGGGCGAGGCCGCGGGCGGGACTGGATCGCTGCTCTGGACGTAGCCGTTGGCGACCAGCTTGCGATCGGGGCGGGGCACGCCGAACAGCGAGACGCGATCGCCGGGCCGCAGTGCGGTCACCGTGGTGTCGCTCAGGTTGGAGGCGTCGACGGTGTGGACCTGGCCGTCGTCGGTGCGCAAGGTTATCGCCGCTCCGGAAACGGATTGCACGGCCCCGTCGAGGCGCCAGAGTGGCTCGGGAGACTGCGTGGGCGCCGCGGCCGTGGACGGGATCGAGGCGGACGGGGCCGGCCCTGCGCCGGGCGCGGTCAGCCCGAGCGCCGCGGCATCCCCGGGGCCGAAGGCGATGGCCGCCGTCTCGTGGGGCCGGGCGCCCTCGACGCCGAGGACGGCGACCCGCGAGCCGGCGGTCAAGGGCCCGGGAGCACGGCGCTGGGCGGCGCTGATGTCGACGTAGTACAGCCGGCCATCGTCGCCCCGCACGACCACGAAGGGCTCGGCCGCGAGGCTCGGTGGCCATTCGAGCGTGCCCTCGGTGACCCGCGGGTCACCGGGGGCGGCCAGCGCGGGTCCCGCAAGCAGCGTCAGGATGGCGAGGACGACGAGGGATCGCTTCATGACGGACCTCCTCGCCGCCTGACGTGGCAAGGAGGGTGCCACCGATCAGGACGATCGGCCGCGCTCCGCCCGCCAGCGCCGCCACTCGGTCAGGCGCCGGCCCAGTTCCGCCTCGAGACCGCGGTCGACCGGCCGGTAGTACTGGCGGCCCCGCAGCGCCTCGGGCAGGTGCTCCTGCTCGACGCGCGCCTCGGGCGCCTCGTGGGCGTACTGATAGCCCGCGCCATAGCCGAGGTCGCGCATGAGCCCGGTCGGCGCGTTGCGGATGTGCAGCGGCACCGGCTCGGCCGGGCGCTCCTGCACGTCGGCCCGGGCCTCGTTGAACGCCACGTAGGCGGCGTTGGACTTCGGCGCCAGCGCGAGATAGAGGGTCGCCTGGGCGAGCGCCAGCTCGCCCTCCGGCGAGCCCAGGAAATCGTACGCGTCCCTGGCGGCGAGCGTCAGGACGAGCGCGTGCGGATCGGCGTTGCCGACGTCCTCGGAGGCGAACCGCACGAGCCGGCGGGCGACGTAGAGTGGGTCCTCGCCGGAGTCGAGCATGCGGGTCATCCAGTAGAGCGCGGCGTCGGCGTCGGAATCGCGCAGCGACTTGTGCAGCGCCGAGATCAGGTTGTAGTGCTCCTCGCCGCTCTTGTCGTAGAGCAGCGTCCTGCGCTGGGCCGCCTCGCGGATCCCGGCCTCGCTCACCCGCCGCCGGCCCGCGGCCGGCGGCACCAGCTGCACGGCCAGCTCGAGGATGTTGAGCGCGGCGCGGGCGTCGCCGTTGGCCAGGCGCGCGATGAGCGCCAGCGCCTCGTCCGCCACCTCGGGCTCGAGCCCGGCCAGGCCACGCTCGCGGTCGGCGAGCGCGCGCCGCAGGATCGCCACGAGGTCGGCCTCGCTCAGCGCCCGCAGCACGTACACGCGGCAGCGCGAGAGCAGGGCGGAGTTCACCTCGAACGACGGGTTCTCGGTGGTGGCGCCCACGAGCACGATCGTGCCCTTCTCGACGTGGGGCAGGAAGGCGTCCTGCTGGCCGCGGTTGAAGCGATGGATCTCGTCCACGAACAGGATGGTCCGCCGCGTGCGCCGCGCGCGCTCGGTCTCCGCCTCGGCGACGACCTGGCGGATCTCCTTGACGCCCGACAGCACGGCCGAGAACGCGACGAACCGGGCCCCGGCCACCTGGGCCATGAGCGAGGCCAGCGTGGTCTTGCCCGACCCCGGCGGCCCCCACAGGATCATCGAGTGCAGCTCGCCGCTCTCGACGGCGGCCCGCAGCACGCGGCCGGGCCCGAGCAGGTGCTCCTGGCCCACGATCTCGTCGAGCGCCCGCGGGCGCATGCGGTCGGCCAACGGCCCCGGCGGCGCTGGGCCCGCGTCTGCGCCACTCGCGCTCGCGGGGTTGTCGAAGAGCTCCAATTTATTGGCGG
>DASWJN010000037.1:0-19654 GCA_036397135.1 Candidatus Methylomirabilota bacterium | reverse complement strand
CCCTCGGGGCCCTCGGGGGGCTGGGGGGCCCGCGCGAGCCCCGCTCGGAACTCGGAGCGGCGTACCGGCGAGCGATGCGGGCGCGGCCGGGGGTCCCGCCCCACGGCCGCCGGCGTGACCGGCCGCGCCGCGTCCGGGGTCGGCGTCCCGGCCGCCGCGCGAGGCATCAGCGCAGGAGGGGCGCGACCGCGGCCTGGGCGAGGTCGGCGAACGGCGCGGGGATGATGCCGAGCAGCACGATGCCCACCAGCGCGATGGCGAGGGCGAGGCCGCCCGCGAACGAGGTCGCGACGCCCATGGGCTCGCCGTCGGGCTCGCGCATGTACATGTAGACGATCACGCGCAGATAATAGTACGCGGCGACCGCCGAGTTCAGCACCGCGATCACCGTGAGCCAGATGTACCCGGCGCGCACCGCCGAGCCGAACAGGTAGAACTTGGCGACGAAGCCGGCCAGCGGGGGGATGCCGATCAGCGAGAGCAGAAACAGCGCCAGAGTGGCGGCCAGCACCGGGTGGCGGCGCGCCAGCCCGGCGTAGTCGCCGACCTCCACCGCCTCCTCGCCCGCCCGGGCGCAGAGCCCGATGACGCCGAAGGCGCCGATCGTGGTGAACGTGTAGGCGAGCAGATAGAAGAGGACGGCGCCCGCCCCCTGCGCGCTCCCGGCCACCAGGCCCATCAGCATGTAGCCGACGTGGGCGATGGACGAGTACGCGAGCATCCGCTTGAGGTTCGACTGGGCCAGCGCGACCACGTTGCCGAGGGTCATGGTGACCGCGGCCAGCGCCCACATGAGCGCCGTCCAGTCGGGCTGGAGCCCGCGCAGTGCCACCACCAGGACCCGGATGAGCGCGGCGAAGGCGGCCGCCTTGGAACCGGTGGCGATGAGGGCGGTGATCGAGGTCGGCGCGCCCTCGTAGACGTCGGGGGCCCACATGTGGAAGGGCACCGACGAGATCTTGAAGCCGAAGCCGACCAGGAGCAGGCCGAGGCCCACCAGCAGCAGCGGCTCGCCGCCCCGGGCGGCGGCCGAGGCCGCGATGCGGTCGAGGTTGGTGGAGCCGGTGGCCCCGTAGAGCAGCGCGATGCCGTACAGCAGGAACGACGAGGCGAAGGCGCCGAGCAGGAAGTACTTCATCGACGCCTCGCCCGAGGTCAGGCGGGTGGTGAACAGGCCGGCCAGCACGTACAACGATAGCGAGGTCAGCTCGAGGGCCAGGAAGATCACGATGAGATCGCCGGCGGCCGCCAGCAGCATCATGCCGGCGGTGGCGAAGAGGACGAGGGCGTAGTACTCGCCCGACTCGCCGCCGGTACGGCCGAGGTAGTCCATCGACAGCATGAGGACCAGCGCCACCGCGTAGCAGATGACCAGGTCGAAGAAGAGGGCGTAGCGGTCGAGGAGGATCATGTCGCGGAAGGCCCGCTCCTCCGTCCCCGCCACCCACCGGGCCACCGTCGCCAGCATGGCGGCGATGACGCCGATCAGCGCGACGCCGCCCAGGTGCGTCTTGCCGTCGCGCGGCGGCAGCAGGTCGAGCACCAGCACCAGCACGCCGGCGCCCAGCACCGCCAGCACCGGCAGCAGCGGCACCAGCGCGACGGGGGGAACGGCGATGTCGGGGCTCATCGGGCGAGCAGGGCCACGCTGGCCTTGCTCTCGACCTGGGCCAGGAGGGCGGCGATGGTCGCCTCCGTCTTGCCGGTGAAGGCGGTGGGGTAGACGCCGATCCACACGATGAACAGCAGCACCGGCACCAGCACCGCCCACTCGCGGGGCGACAAGTCGGTCAGCCGGCGGTTCTCCTCGCGGGTGATCTCGCCGAACGCGACCCGCTGGTACATCCACAGCAGGTAGACGGCGGCGAAGACGATGCCGGTGGTGGCCAGCGCCGCCAGCCACGGGCTCACCTGGAAGGCGCCCACCAGCACCAGGAACTCGCCGACGAAGCCGTTGAGGCCCGGCAGGCCGAGCGAGGAGAGCACGAGCACCAGGAACAGCGCCGAGAACGCGGGGATCACCTTCCAGAGGCCGCCGAACTCCGCGATGAGCCGGGTGTGGCGGCGCTCGTAGATCATGCCGACCATGAGGAACAGCGCGCCCGTCGACAGCCCGTGGTTCACCATCTGGATGACGCCGCCGACGAGCCCCTGCTGGTTCAGGGTGAAGAGGCCCAGCATGACGAAGCCGAGGTGGCTCACGCTCGAGTAGGCGACGAGCTTCTTGAGGTCGGGCTGCACCGTCGACACCAGGGCGCCGTACACGATGCCGACCACGGCCAGCGCGAAGACGAGCGGCGCGAACGTGACGGTGGCGTCGGGGAACAGCGGCAGGCAGAAACGCAGGAAGCCGTAGGTGCCCATCTTCAGCAGGACGCCGGCCAGGATCACCGAGCCGGCCGTGGGCGCCTCCACGTGGGCGTCGGGCAGCCACGTGTGGAACGGGAACAGCGGCACCTTGATGGCGAACGCCAGCGCGAAGGCCAGGAACATGAGGTTCTGGGCGGTGCCGGGCGGCAGCACCCAGCGCGCCAGCGCCGGCAGGTCGAAGGTGTAGGTCCCGGTGGCGGCGCCGTGCTGGTAGTAGAGGGCCAGGATGGCGACCAGCATCAGCGCGGAGCCGACCATCGTGTAGAGGACGAACTTGACGGCGGCATAGATGCGGTTGCCGCCGCCCCACACCCCGATGATGAGGTACATCGGGATCAGCATGGCTTCCCAGAACACGAAGAAGAGGAACAGGTCGAGGCTCACGAACACCCCGAGCATCCCCGTCTCCAGCAGGAGCATCGTGATCACGAATTCCTTCGTGCGGTCCTCGATGGCGTGCCAGGCCGACGCCAGCGCCAGCGGCGTGAGGAACGTCGTCAGCAGGACGAGCAGCAGGCTGATGCCGTCGATGCCGACGTGATAGCTCACCCCCAGGGTCGGCATCCAGCGGTACAGTTCGGCGAACTGGAAGTCCGCACGGTCGCCGTCGAAGCCGAACCAGAGCGGCAGCGACAGCGCCAGGGTGGCCAGCGCGATGACGAGTCCGAGGACGCGATGCGCCATGGCCAGGCGCGGCGGTACCAGGGCGACGGCGACGGCGCCGGCCGCCGGCAGGAACGTGACGGCCGTCAGCAGGCCGAACGTCATCGCGCGACGGCGCGGCGGCCGGCTCGGGCCGCGGGCAGCCTGGGCGCGGCGGTCATCGGACCAGGAGGAAGGCGAGGATGGCGACGGCGCCCGCCAGCATCGTCAGCGCGTAGTTGACGACGAAGCCCGTCTGCAGCCGCCGGAGCCGGGCGCCCCACCCCGCCACGCCCCGGCCGACCCCGTTGACGGCGCCGTCGATCACGCCGAGGTCGAAGACCCGCGCCAGCGCCTCCGACAGCGCGAAGAGCGGGCGCACGATGAGGGCGTCGTAGAGCCGGTCGACGTACCAGGCGTTGAGCAGCAGCGCGTGCACCGGTGTGCGCGGCTGGCCGACCTGCTCGGCCTTCACCGGCTGTAGCCGGTAGCGCCGGAGCGCGAGGACGAAGCCGGCGACGACCACGACGACCGACAGCAGCGGCACCAGCTTGGAGTGGACGCCCTCGTGCAGCGCGAACACCGCCTGCAGCCGGTGGGCCAGGCGGGTGGCGTCGAACGGCAGGCCCAGCACGAAGCCGGCCACGAACGTGAGGACCGCCAGCACGGCCAGCGGGGCGGTCATGACCCACGGCGACTCGTGGGCGTGGTGCAGCACCTCCTTGGCCATGCGCGGCGAGCCGCTAAAGGCCAGGAACAGCAGCCGGAAGGTGTAGAACGCCGTCATCAGCGCGCCGGCCAGGAGCAGCGCGAACATCAGGTAGCGGCCCTCGCCGAACGCCGCCGCCAGGATCTCGTCCTTGGAGAAGAACCCGGCCAGCGGCGGCACGCCGGCCAGGCCGAGGCCGCCGATCCACATCGTGGTGGCGGTGAGCGGCATCTTGTACGAGAGGCCGCCCATCTTGCGCAGATCTTGCTCGCCGCCGAGGCCGTGGATCACGCTGCCGGCGCCCAGGAAGAGCAGCGCCTTGAAGAAGGCGTGGGTGACGAGGTGGAAGATGCCGGCCACGTAGGCCCCGAGCCCCACCGCCGCGAACATGTAGCCGAGCTGGCTCACGGTGGAGTACGCGAGCACGCGCTTGATGTCGGTCTGCACGAGGCCGATGGTGGCGGCGAAGACCGCGGTGGCGGCGCCGACCCACGCCACCACCTCCAGCGCGCCCGCCGAGCGCTCGAACAGCACGTGGCTGCGCGCGACCATGTAGACGCCCGCCGTCACCATGGTGGCGGCGTGGATGAGCGCGGAGACCGGCGTGGGCCCCTCCATCGCGTCCGGCAGCCAGGTGTGCAGCGGCAGCTGGGCCGACTTGCCGCAGGCCCCCATGAACAGCAGCAGCGCGATGCCGGTCGCCGTCGCCGGCGCCAGCGTCTCGGCGCCCTTGAACACGCCGGCGAAGTCGAGCGTGCCGAGCGCCACCCACAGCCACATGATCCCCAGCCCGAAGCCGAAGTCGCCCACCCGGTTGACGATGAACGCCTTCTTGCCGGCCGCCGCCGCCGCCGGCCGCGTGTACCAGAACCCGATCAGCAAGTACGAGCAGAGGCCGACCGCCTCCCAGAACACGTAGAGCAGGAGGAAGTCGCCGGCCAGCACCAGCATCGTCATCGAGAACACGAACAGGTTCAGGTAGGCGAAGAAGCGCGCGTAGCCGGGGTCGCCGTGCATGTAGCCCACCGAGTAGAGGTGGATCAGGAAGCCCACGCCGGTGACGACGAGCAGCATGACCGCGGTGAGCGCGTCGACGTAGGCGGTGACGCCGGTCTCGAAGTCGCCGGCCACGATCCACGTGAAGAGCGTGGTGGTGAAGCCTCCGCCCGACCACGCCCGCGCGGCGACCGCGCACGAGACGAGGAAGGAGCCGGCCAGCGCGGGTACCGCGATCCAGTGCGCGCGGTGACCGATCAGCCGCCCGAAGAAGACGTTGAGGAGGGCCCCGGCCAGCGGAAAGGCGGGAACCAGCCAGACGGTGGACACCGCGTCAATCTAGCGACCGCTCGGAGGGGTGTCAAGGAAGGCTTCCGGCGACGGCGGGGCCGCTGCTATCATCGCCGGCGTGCGTCAGCGGTCCCGAACCAAGACGTGGGTCGTCGTCGTGCTCGTCCTCGTGGTGGCGATCGTCGGCTCGGTGTCGTACCTCGGCTGGCGGCAGTCCGTGCCCGGCGTGGACGTCACCACGGATGCCCCGCGCGCCCTCGGCCACACCGCCTCGTTCACCGTCACCCTCCAGGCGGCCCGTGGCAACGTCCGCGGCGCCGAGGTGCGCCTCGTGCAGGGCGGCAAGCCGGTCACGCTGGTCAAGCCGGAGGGTCCGGTGGCGGCGCGCGTGCAGCTGCCGATCACCGTCCAGACCGCGGCGCTCGGCCTCAAGGAGGGCGGGGCCACGCTGGAGGTGTGGGGCGGCGACGACTTCTGGCGGCCGTTGCGGCCGGGCGTGCGCGCGCTCGTCTCCCAGCCGGTGACGATCGACCTCACACCGCCGCGCCTGGAGATCCTGGGAGCGACCCGTTACGTCTCGCCGGGTGGCGCGTTGCTGGTGGCCTTCCGGGCGGGTGACGCGGCCCGCGTGGACGTCAGCGTCGGCCCGCGCGTCTTCCCGAGTTTTGCCTATGGTCCACCGGACAAGGGCGCGCGGGTCGCGCTCCTCGCGCTCCCGCACGACTTTGCAGCAGGGACGCCGCTGGTAGTGACCGCGCGTGACGAGGCCGGCAACACCGCGACGCGGACGGTGCCGGCCGAGCTGCGGCCGCGCCGCTTCCCCCGGGACACCATCACGATCACCGACGCTCTGCTGCAGGCCAAGGTGCCCGAGCTGCTGCCCCAGCACCCGCCGAGCCAGCCGCTCGTCGAGGGTTTCCTGGTGATCAACCGCGACCAGCGCCGCCAGGCCGAGGAAGAGAAGCTGAAGATCGGCGCCCAGACGGCCGACACGCCGCTCTGGAACGGCCCCTTCGTGCAGCCGCGCAACACGAAGGTCTTCTCGAACTTCGCCGAGACGCGCACCTACGTGTACCAGGGCCGCACGGTCGACACCCAGGTCCACGTGGGCTTCGACCTGGCGTCGACCAAGCAGTCGCCGGTACCGGCCGCCAACGCCGGCCAGGTCGCCTTCGCCGGTCCGCTCACGATCTACGGCAACACCGTGATTCTCGACCACGGCCTCGGCCTGCAGACGCTCTACGCCCACCTGTCGTCCATCGACGTCAAGCCGGGCGACAAGGTCGACAAGGGCCAGGCGCTCGGCCGCACCGGCACGACCGGATTGGCCGTGGGCGACCACCTGCACTTCGAGGTGCTCGTCGCCGGCGTGTCGGTCACGCCGATCGAGTGGTGGGACGGCAAGTGGATCCGCGACCGCGTCAACAAGCCGCTGAAGGAGGCCGGCCTTCCGGAATTTGCCGGCCTGGGCGAGGGGCCGGACGAGCCGGCCGCCGCGCGATCGGACGCCGCGCCCCGTTCCGGCCGCCGCCGCTAGGCCCCGCTGTTCGCGCCGTCGGGAGACCAGGCCGACGGGAGGAACTCCATGCGACGTCTCAGGATGCTGGCCATCGTCACCACGCTCGCGCTGCTCGGCGGCTGTGAGTCGACGCCGCCGCGGCCGAGCGCAACAACGTCCCGGCCCCCAACGTCTGACGCCGTCACGTTCACCCGAGACGTCGCGCCGCTGCTCCAGCGCCACTGCCAGGAGTGCCACCGCCCCGAGAGCGTCGCGCCCTTCGGGCTGCTGCGGTACGAGGACGCGTACTCGCGCCGCGCGAAGATCCGCAAGGCGGTCACCACCCGCAAGATGCCGCCGTGGAAGGCCGTCCCCGGCTACGGCGAGTTCGCGGACGTGCGCCGCCTCGCCGAGTCCGAGATCGACGTGATCTCCCGCTGGGTCGCCACCGGTGCGCCCGAGGGCGATCCGCGAGACCTGCCGGCGCCGCGACGGTTCTCGACCGGCTGGGCGCTCAGCCGGCCGTCGGCCGTCATCGCGATGGAAGAGCCGTTCACGGTCCCGCCGAGGACGAGTGACCTCTACCGCTGCTTCACCGTCCCCATCCGGATCGCCGGCGACTGGCGTTTCATCCGCGCCTCCGAGGTGCTCCCTGGCAACCGGAAGGTGGTCCACCACGTCCAGACCTTCCTGGACCGCACCGGGCGATCGGTCGAACTGGATCAGGCCGAGCCAGGTCCCGGCTACACCTGCTTCGGGGGACCGGGGTTCGACAGCTCCGGCGGCCTGGGCGGATGGGTGCCGGGGCTCGCTCCGATCGAGATCCCGCCGCGAGTCGCGTGGGGCATCCCGCCGGGGGCCCGCCTGGTGATCCAGGTGCACTATCACAACCCGGGCGACACCCCGCAGACCGACGTGACCCGGGTGGGTGTGCACTTCACGTCGAGACCGTTCGAGCGCCGCCTCAACCGCGTCCGCCCATCGGCGTGGAACTTCGTCATCCCGGCGCGCGCGCCTCGCGCCAGGGTCGTGGCTACCGCCAGCGTGGACGAGGACTTCGAGGCCATGTCGGTCAATGCCCACATGCACCTGCTCGGCCGGGAGATGACGGTGACGGCTCATCTGCCCGACGGGACGAGGCGGCCGCTGCTCCGCATCGACGACTGGGACTTCGAATGGCAGCTCCTGTACTCCTTCAGGCGCCCGGTGTCGCTGCCGGCAGGAACCGTGGTCGAGGCCGAGTGCGTCTACGACAACTCCGCGACGAACCCCCGCAATCCCAGCTCGCCGCCGCGGACGGTCACCTCCGGTTTCGAGACCACCGACGAGATGTGCCTGGCGAGCGTCCTCGGGACGACGCGGCTCGCCCAGCGCTGAGGCAATGACATAAGTACCCGGTGGCCCGCCAGGACCGCCGCCAGCGTCCTTCTGGCGGTTGTCGCCGCGACGTCCGCCGAGGCCCAGGAGACGGCAAAGACCGCCCGGGTCGGGTTCATCGGCTTCCAGAGCCCCGGTCTGGAATGGGGCATGCTCGTGCCGTTTCAAGCGCGGCCCCGCGAGCTGGGCTGGATCAAGACCGCAATGGTCTCGGCCTGCAGACGCTCTACGCTCACCTGTCGTCCCTCGACGTCAAGCCGGGCGACAAGGTCGACAAGGCCAGGCGCTGGGCCGCACCGGCACGACCGGATTGGCCGTGGGCGACCACCTGCACTTCGAGGTGTTCGTCGCCGGCGTGTCGGTCACGCCGATCGAGTGGTGGGACGGCAAGTGGATCCGCGACCGCGTCAACAAGCCCCTGAAGGAGGCCGGCCTCCCGGAGTTCGCCGGCCTGCGCGAGGTGCCGGACGAGCCGGCCGCTGCGCCCCGCCCCGCCCGCCGCCAGCGCTGAGGCCGGGCCAGAGAAGCCCGCTGGTGTCAGGTCCGGCTGCGCCTGGAAGACGCCAAGCGGGCGCGGCGTGGGCTACCGGGCGTCGAGCGGGTTGATCCAGCGCAGGCCCGAGAACCGAGAGAAGTCGGCATCGCAGGAGCTGAGCTCGGCCCCGTGCTCCAGGGCGAGCGCAGCGAGGTGGGCGTCGTTCACGAGGTCGCCCGCCGTCCCGAGAGGACCGAGGAGCTGCCGCATCATCGCCGTGTGGCGGACGCCGGGCTGCACGATGACGACGCAGGGTTGTCGCAGCCAGCTCTCGACGACGTCCAGCGCCCGGTCCGGCGACAGCGGCCGCTCGAAGACCTGGGGATTCGTGCTGAGGCGTAGAAAGGCGAGCAGCACGACCCAGGCAAAGCCGACCGTTTCGTCGCCCGACAGCTGACGTTCGAGCCACGATCGCGCGACTTCATGCCGTGGCGAACTCCGGTCCGTCGCGTAGAGCAGGAGATTGGCGTCGACGACCTTCACTTCCGGCGCTCGAGCTGCCGGACGATCTCCTCGTCTTCGAAGGCCGCCGCGAGCTTCAGCGCCTTGTCCAGGTTGAAGCCAGGGCGCAGACCCATCGGCTGCGTGTAGGGCTTGAAGGTCTGGGCGGCTCGACGCTCGCGGCCGAGGCCGGCACGCACCACGCTATTCAGGGCCTCCTTGAACGAGACGCCGCGCTGACGGGCGAACGCCTTGAGTCTGGCGGCGACGTCGGGGTCCAGCGTCACGGTGGTCCGCATGGCCGCATCTTAGCATACCGACTACTGCTGTCATGATGCGCGTGCCGGGGCGGTGGCGCCGTCCAGGCCGGGCTCTGCCGGACCGTACCGTGGACACCAGCGCAGTCGGAGAAGTTTACGAATCCGTGTTGGCCAGATCTCTATGCCGCCCAAGCCATTGATTTCCGGGCCGGCGGTACGCTGGCACGCCCCCCGCAACAGAGCCCCCGTGGCGTGAACTGACCCGGAGGTGGGGCGATGAGTGCGAGCAGTCTCCTGACCGAGCTCTGGCAGCGCGGCGTGGTTCTCCGGCTGAGCGACGACCGCAGTCGCATCCTTGCACCGCGCCGAAGCCTCACCCCGAAGCTGCGCGCGCGGCTGGCCCAGGACAAGCCGCAGATCTTGAAGCTGCTGGCCTACATCGACGAGTATCGGGGGCTCATCCGCAACGCGTTCGCGATCCTGCTGGATCATGCCTCCTCCCAGCAGGGGCTGCGCGAGCTGGCCGACGACCAGGCGCGGCTCACCGACGAGCTGGGCCCGGCGCTGACCTCGGCCATCCGCGACGGCGAGGCAAGGCGCTGGCGCCAGGAGACCGGCCTGTGCCCGGTGTGCGCGAACGAGGCCGACTGCGACGTGTGCCTGGAGACGGACGAGGCCGGGGCCTAGAACGCTCCGAACTTCTCGTACGCCGCCAGCGGCGTCATCCCCCGCTGCACCGCCGTGCGCACCTTGCTCTCCATTCCCACCAGCCGCTCGCAGCGTTTCAGGACCTCGGCGGCGACGCGGCGGGGCACGACCACCACGCCGTCGAGGTCGCCCACCACGATGTCGCCCAGGCTCACCCGCACGCCGCCGATCGTGAGCGGCTGGCCCCAGTCGCGCACCCGCCAGCGCGGGACCGAGTCCTGGGGCGTGCGGTAGCGCACGAAGGTCGGGAAGCGCACGCGGGCGATGAAGGCGGCGTCGCGCGTGCTGCCGTCGATGACGGCGCCGCGCACGCGCCGGGCGCGGAACCACTCGGCCGACAGCTCGCCGAAGTGGGCGGCCTCGCTGTCGTTGGCGGCCAGCACCAGGACCGAGTCGGCCGGGACCGCGCCCAGCATCCCCAGGAACTTTCGCAGGGTGGCGTCGCGCTCGCGGGGCTTGCCGCGGTGGGCGCGGCCGCGGGCGGTGAAGGCGTAGCCGGCCAGCCGCATGTCGGGGGTGAGCGGCTGGATGGCGTGGGGCAGCGTCTGCCGCAGCAGCCCCATCTCGTCCAAGACGTCCGTGATCGCCGCCGTGTAGAGACGGGCGAACCGCCGTGGCAGGTTGTCCGATCGGCTGGCCATCGCGCCCCCTCGCCTGCGTAGTGACCGCGCCCTACACCTACACCGCCGGTCCCGAGCCGCACAAGCCCCGTGGCCAGGGCGGACGCGCGATTCAGCGGCCGGTGACGATCCCGGCCAGCGCCCGCGGCGGCACGTAGTCGCCGAGGACGCCCAGCAGCCCCTCGAGGAGGGTGGGCCGCCGGGCCAGCGCGCGGCAGGCGAGGTTGGCCAGCCGCCGGTGGCGGATGATCACCTGCAGCGCTCTTGTGACGCGCTCCTTGCCCCGGAAGGCCTCGCGGCGCGACCGGTCGTAGGAGGCCAGCGCTCGCACTGACACGTCCCCCTGCCGCAGCGCGCGCGAGATCGTCTCCGCCGCCAGCTCGGCCGAGCGCAGCGCGGTGAAGACCCCCTCGCCGGTGAACGGGTCGTAGAAGCCCGCGGCGTCGCCGACCAGCAGCACGCCGCCGGCGCGCGGCGGCTCGACCCGATGGGCGAGCGGGCCCAGCGCGCGGACCGGCGCCACCCGGGTGGCCCCGGCCAGCCGGCGGGCCAGGTAGGGCAGCTGCCGGACGCGCGCGGCGAGGAAGTCGTCCAGGCGCCGGCTCCACGGCGCGGCGTGGGCGAGCGGGACCACCAGCCCCAGGTTCACGCGGTCGGGGGCCAGCGGGTTGAGGATCGCGTAGTCGGGCGGGTCGACGAAGATCTCGCCCAGCTCGCGGCAGTCGGCGAGCCCGCTGACGTAGGTGACCAGCGCCATGCGGGAGAGCGGGTGCGGGCGGCGGCAGCCCAGCCGCTGGGCGACGACCGAGGCGCGGCCGTCGGCGGCGACGACCACGCGCGCGCGCACCTCGAGCGGGCGATGGTCGCCGTCCTCGGCGCGCACGCCGACGACCCGGCCGCCCTCGACGATCACGTCCACGACCCGCGTCCGCTCGCGCAGCTCCACCGGGACCGTGCGGAGCCGCTCGACCAGCGCACCGTCGAGCGTCTCGCGCGCCACGCCCATCGCGTGCTGGCGGTAGGGCCGCCAGCCGTCGATCGCGTGGTAGCGGCCGACCACGCTGGTGCCGTCGGGCGCGGTGATCCGCATGCCGGCCAGCGGCGCCGCGCCGGCCGCGTCCACCGCTTTGAGGACGCCCAGGCGGTCGAGCAGGCGCCCGGCCTCGGGGCTCAGGTACTCGCCGCAGATCTTCGGGCGGGGCAGCTCCGCCCGGTCGAGCACGACCACGTCCAGGCCGTGCTCGGCCAGCAGGATGGCGGCGGCCGCACCGGCCGGTCCCGCCCCGACGACCGCGACGTCCGCGATCACGGGCGCGCCTCGCGGGCGGTGAGCTCGGCGGCGCCCGGCGTGCTCACGCGATCTCCGCGACCAGGCGCCCGAGCCATGGATAGCTCCGGATGCGCGCCCGGCCGCCGGCCCTCTCGGCCAGCGCCGCCAGCTCGCCGGCCGAGTAGGCGCGGCGGACCGAGACGGGCCCGTCGTGGCGCGAGACCGGATGCAGGCGCATCAGCCGGGTGACGAGCCAGACGAGCGCCAGCGACGTGCGCGTTCGCAGCAGGTCGTTGACCAGCGCCAGCGCCGCCGCCGCCCGCATCTCGGCCAGGCAGGCCGCCGCGGCCCCGCGGTCGAGGTGGTGCAGCGTGAGCGCGGCCACCGCCACGTCGGCCGCCCCCTCCCGCAGCGGCAGCGCGGTGGCGTCGGCCTGCACCAGCTCGATCTCGGGATAGGCGGCCGTGCGCCGGCGGGCCAGCGCCAGCGTGGCGGCGTCGGTGTCGAGCACGAGCACGCGCACCGGACGGCGCCGCCGTCGCGCCCACCGCACGACGTTGACGGCGAGGTCGCCGCGCCCGCCGCCCACGTCGACCACCACGAGGCGGCGGCCGCGAGGCAGCCGGGCCGCCGCCCGCCGGACACGGGAGAGCGTGAGGGCATAGCCGCCGAACCAGGCGTTGAGCCGGTCGAGGTCGTCGAGCGTCGCGCCGCGCGCCGCCGGCGGCAGCGGCCCGTCCAGCCGCTCGCGCGCGCCCTCCTCCCTCACCATCTGAGCAACGCCCCCTCGGCGGCGAAGCCGGGACCCAGCCCGATCAGAACGCCCCACTGGCCGGGCACCGTCGTCTCCAGGCGCAGCGCGCGCTCGAGCACGAAGAGGATCGTCGCCGACGACATGTTGCCGTACTCCCGCAGCACCGCCCGCGCGTGGGCCACCGCGCTCTCGTCCAGCTCCAGCTGCGCGCGGGCACGGTCGAGGACCCGCCGGCCGGCCGAGTGCAGCACCCAGTGCCGGACGTCCTCGCGCTTGAGCCCTTGCAGATCCAGGAGCGCCTGCGCCATCTCCCCCATCATGCGGGGCCCGATGCGCCGCACGTCCTTGGACAGGACCACGCGGGGCCGGCCGCCCGGGTACTCGAAGCCCATGGCGTCGAGGTGCTCGGAGCGGAACAGCGTGCGGTGCGCGAGCACGGCCGGGCCGCCGCCGTCGCGGGCCAGCGCCACTGCGGCGGCGCCGTCGGCGAAGATGGCGTGCGCCACCGCGCTCTCCAGGCGGTCGTCGAGGAAGTAAGCGGCCGAGCAGACCTCGGCGGCGAGGACGAGCGCCCGGTGCCCGGGGAACGCGTGCAGGTGGTTCCACGCCTGCTGCAGCGCGACCACCGCCGAGGCGCAGCCGGTGTCGCCGACGTGCACGCGCTGCACGTCGCGGCGGCAGCCGAGGCGCGCGACGAGGTGCGCGTCCAGGCTGGGGGTGAGCCGGCCCGTGCACGTCGTGGTGGCCAGGAAATCGACCTGGTCGGCCGCCCAGCCTGCCCGGGCCAGCGCCGCCCGCGCCGCCCGCTCGGACAGCTCGAGGGCGCCGCGGCGGAAGCGGTCGTTCAGCTCGTCGACGGACTCGTCGGGACGGAACCGCTCGCGATCGATGTAGAGGTGGCGGCCGGCGATGTCGCTCGCCTCGAAGAACCCGCGGCGCCGCTCGTCACGATAGCCGGCCAGCCGCAGCAGCTCGGCCTGCGTGAAGCGCTGGGTGGGCGTGGCGGTGGCGACGGCTGCGATCCTCGGGTACGGCATTCGGTCTCGATTCCAGGCCCGCCTTGCGTCCGGCGGCGGCTCGCACGGCCTCGCGTCCAGGCTCGCCTCGCCCGAGGCTGCGCCTCGCACTGCCACGCCGGTCGACTCCGAAGTAAGATGAGGGCCACTTCGAGGATACTGCGAGGGTCCACTCCATGCCACTGTTCAGCTTCGAGGGAAAGCATCCGCGCGTGCATCCCTCGGCGTTCATCGCGCCGACGGCGGTGCTGATCGGCGACGTCACCGTCGAGGAGCGCGCCTCGGTCTGGTACAACGCCGTGCTCCGCAGCGACTTCAACCCGATCGTCGTGCGGCGCGGCGCCAACGTGCAGGACTGCTCGGTCGTGCACGTCACGCCCCGGCAGGGCGTGGACGTCGGCGCCGGCGCCACCATCGGCCACAACTGCACCGTGCACGCCGCCTTCCTGGGCGAGGAGTGCTTGATCGGCAACGGCGCCACCGTGCTCGACGGCGCCCGCATCGGCGTGCGCGCGATGGTCGCGGCCGGTGCGCTGGTGACGCCGGACACCGAGATCCCCGACGGCATGCTGGCGCTCGGCACGCCCGCGAAAGTGCGCGGCCCGCTCGCCGGCACGCCGGCCGAGTACTGGGTGCGCGTGAATCCCGAGGCGTACCAGCTTCTCGCCCAGCGCCACAAGGCAGGTCTGGCGCCCGTCGATTGACCACCGTCGGAGGGGGCCGTCGCGGCCCCCTCCGAGACTCTCATCGCCCCTTGAACTTCGCCGGGCGCTTCTCCTTGAAGGCGGCGACGCCTTCGGCGGGGTCGGCCGTCTGGCGGACGATCGACATGTGCGAGCTGACCAGGTCCAGGTGCGTGCGGAGGTCCAGCCGCAAGCTCTGGTAGACGAGCCGCTTGATCATGCGCACGGGGATCTGCGGACCGTCGGCGATCTGGCTGGCCAGCGCATACGTTTCCTCGCGCAGCTTCGCGTCGGGCACCACCCGCTGCACGATGCCGAGCCGGTGGGCCTCGGGGGCTTCGATGAAGTCGGCCGTCCACAGGAGCTCGAGGGCCTTGGCGGCGCCCACCAGCCGCGGCAGGAAGTAGGTGTCGCCGTCGCCCGGCACCAGCCCCACCCGCACGTAGCCGGTCGAGAAGCGCGCGCTCTCGGCGGCGACGCGCACGTCGCACATCACGCACATGCCCATGCCGGCGCCGACGGCCAGCCCGTTGACCATGGCGATCACCGGCTTGTCCATCTGCTCGAGCTGCTTGGGTACGCGGTGCACGCCTTCCCAGAGGGTGTTCTTGCCGTCCAGCGCCGACGGCTCCGCCTGGCGCATGCGGCCGACGTCGCCGCCCGAGCAGAACGCGCGGCCGGCGCCGGTGACGATCACGACGTTGACCCCGTCGTCGGCCTGGGCCTCGGCCAGCGAGCCCGCCCACGCCTGGATCATGTCGCCCGTGAAGGCGTTGAGCTTGTCGGGCCGGTTCAGGGTGATCGTGGCGATCCTGTCCTTCACCTCGTAGAGCAGGTCACTCATGGCGTTCAGTCCTTTGGCAGGCCGAGCACGCGCTCGCCCAGGATGTTCTTGAGGATCTCGGTGGTGCCGGCGCGGATGCCGCTGGCGCGCGCCAGCAGCTCGTAGAACTGCCACTGGCCGCCGTCCGGCGCCCACGGCGAGCCCTCGGCGATCTGCGAGTAGGGCCCGATGACCTGGGTGGCCGTCAGCGCCAGCTCCTGGTCGAGCCAGCTCCAGAAGAGCTTGGAGGTGGAGCCCTCCGGCCCCGGCTGGCCGCCGCGCAGGATCCGGGTCAGGCTGCGGTAGCCGTTGAGCTGCAGCGCCTGCTCGCCGATCCACAGCTCGGCGATCTTCTGCCGGATCACCGGGTCGGCGTTGCGTCCCCGGGCCCGGGCGAGCTTGACGAGGCGGTGGAGGGCGTTGCGCAGGGAGATGTGACGGATGAACGTCAGCAGGTCGCGCTCGTAGGCCAGCGTGGTGATGGCCACGCTCCAGCCCTCGTGCAGCGTGCCGACCAGGTTCTCGCGCGGCACCCGGACGTTGTCGAAGAACGTCTCGTTGAACTCGGCCTCGCCGGTGATCTGGCGCAGGGGCCGCACGGTGATGCCGGGCGTCTTCATGTCGACGAGCAGGAACGAGATGCCCTTGTGCCGGGCGGCGGCGGGGTCGGTGCGCACGAGCAGGAAGCACCAGTCGGCCACGTGGCCCATGCTCGTCCACACCTTCTGGCCGTTCACCACGAAGTGATCCCCGTCGAGGACCGCGCGCGTCTGCAGATTCGCCAGATCGGATCCGGCGTTGGGCTCCGAGAATCCCTGACACCACAGCTCGTCGGCCGTCAGGATGTTCCGGAGGAACCGCTGCTGCTGCGCCGGGGTCCCCAGCTTCATCAGCGTCGGCCCCAGCATCGACACCCCGCCGCGGTTCACGATCTGCGGCGACTCCGCCCGCGCCATCTCCTGGTAGAGGATGACCATCTCGGTGATGGGCGCGCCCCGGCCCCCGAACTCACGCGGCCAGTCCATCCCCACGTAGCCGGCCTCGGCCATCGTCTTCTGCCACGCCCGCAGCCGCCGCACCTCCTCGACGTCCGCCCGCGACGCCGCAAACGCCTTCCCGCGGAGGTCGTCCGGCAGGTTTCGCTCCAACCACTGCCGGACCTCTTTCCGAAACGCCTCTTCCTGTTCCGAAAAGTCGAAGTTCATGAATCGCCCCGGTCACCACATCACGCAGCCGCCGTCGACATTCAGCGACTGGCCGGTGATGTTGCGGGCCTCGTCCGAGGCGAGGAACACGGCCGCCCAGCCGATGTCCTCGGGGTGTTGCTCGCGCTTCATGGGGATCACGTCGCCGACCCGCTTGTCGAAGACCTGGCGCGCCGTCATGCCCTTGAAGGCGGGGTTCGTCTCGGCGATGTGGGCGGCCAGCTTCTGCCAGAAGTCCGTCCAGAGAACGCCCGGACAGATGGCGTTCACGCGCACGCCGTGGGTCGCGAGCTCCTTGGCCAGCACCCGGGTGAACGTGATGACGCCGCCCTTGGCCACGCTGTAGGCGGGCATCGTCGGCGCCGCCAGCGGCCCGGCGATCGAGGCGATGTTGACGATGGCCCCCGTCTTGCGCTCCAGCATGTGGGGCACCACGGCCTTGCACGTGATGAAGACCGACTTGGTGTTGACCGCGAAGGCGCGGTCCCAGTCGTCCTCGGTGTTGTTGGTGAAGGGCATGCCGGGCGGCGCCGCCATCCCGGCGTTGTTCACGAGGATGTCGATGCGGCCGTAGACGTCCCGCACGCGGTCGGTCATCACCTTGACGTCGGCGACGCTGGTGACGTCGGTCTTCATCGCGACGACCTTGCGCCCCAACCCCCGCACCTCCTCGGCGACCTTCTCGGCGTTGAGCACCTGGATGTCGGGGATGGCCAGGTCGGCGCCCTCGCGCGCCATCGCCAGCACGATGCCCCGCCCGATGCCGCTGCCTCCGCCCGTGACGACCGCAACCTTGCCGGCGAGCCGCATGCGATCTCCTTTGGAGCGGGGTCGGCGAGGCCGGCATGGGAGGTGGGTGGCCTGGTCTGAGACGGTCCCGGCTCCGTTGCTCCCCGGCTCTCTTGTCCGTACTCCCCCGCTGTCCGTACTCCCCCGCGCTTCCCTATACTCGGGGGCGGCTGGAGGGACCAATGACATCATAGGCGCTCAGAAGTCGCAACTGGTTCGGCCGCTCGGACCTCGACGGATTCGTGCATCGCTCGTGGCTGAAGAGCGAGGGCTTCAGCGACGTCGTCTTCGACGGCCGCCCGGTGATCGGCATCGCGAACTCGTGGTCGGAGCTCACCAACTGCAACGCGCGCCTGCGGCAGGTCGCCGAGGCGGTCAAGCGCGGCGTGTGGTCGGCCGGCGGCTTCCCCCTCGAGTTCCCCACCATCTCGCTCGGCGAGGTGCTGATGGAGCCGACCACGATGCTGTTCCGCAACCTCATGTCGATGGACGTCGAGGAGTGCATCCGCGCCTATCCGCTCGACGCCGTCGTGCTCCTGTCCGGCTGCGACAAGACCACGCCGGCCATGCTGATGGGCGCCGCCTCGGCCGACGTGCCGGTGGTCATGGTGACCGGCGGCCCCATGCTGAGCGGCAAGTGGCGCGCCGAGGAGCTGGGCTCGGGCACCGACGGCTGGCGGCTGTGGGCCGAGCGGCGCGCGGGTCGCATGACGGACGAGGAGTTCTGCGAGGCCGAGTCGTGCATGTCGCGCTCGGCCGGCCACTGCATGGTCATGGGCACCGCCTCCACGATGGCGTCCATGGCCGAGGCGCTCGGCATGACGCTGCCCGGCAACGCCGCCATCCCCGCGCCCGACTCGCGGCGGCTGGCGCTGGCCGAGCTGGCCGGGCGGCGGGCCGTGGAGATGGCCCGGGCCGGCGGCCCCCGGCCCTCCGACATCCTGACCGTGGAGGCGTTCGACAACGCGATCCGCGCGCTGATGGCCATCGGCGGCTCGACCAACGCCGTGATCCATCTCCTCGCGCTGGCCGGGCGCGTCGGCGTGCCGCTGTCGCTGGCGCGCTTCGACGCGCTGTCGCGCACGACGCCGTTCCTGCTCAACGTCCGGCCGTCGGGCAAGTACCTCATGGAGGATTTCTTCTACGCGGGAGGGCTGCCGGTCGTGCTGAAGGAGCTGCTCCCGCTCGCGCACGACGCTGCGCAGGCCGTGAACGGCCGCACCCTGGCCGACAACGTCCGGGACGTGCGCGGCTGGAACGAGGACGTCATCCGCCCGCTCGGCATGCCGCTGGCGCCGGAGGGCGGCCTGGCCATGCTGACCGGCAACCTCTGCCCCGGCGGCGCCGTGATCAAGGTGTCGGCCGCCTCACCGCATCTACTGACCCACCGCGGGCGCGCCGTGGTGTTCGAGGATCACGCCGACCTGCACCGGCGCATCGACGACCCGGCGCTGGCCGTCGACGAGACCTCTGTGCTCGTCCTCAAGCACGTCGGCCCCCGCGGCGCGCCGGGGATGCCCGAGTGGGGGGCGGCGCCGGTGCCGGCGCGCCTGCTGACGCACGGGGTGAAGGACATGGTGCGGATCTCCGACGCGCGGATGAGCGGCACGTCGTACGGGACGGTGGTCCTGCACGCGGCGCCGGAGTCGGCCGTGGGCGGGCCGCTGGCCCTCGTGCGCGACGGCGATCCGATCCAGCTCGACGTGCCGGGGCGGGCCCTCACGCTTCAGGTCGACGACGCCGAGCTCGCCCGGCGACGGGCAGCGTGGACACCGCGGCCGCCGCACTTCACCCGCGGCTACGGCCGCCTGTTCCTCGACCACGTCCTCCAGGCCGACGAGGGCTGCGACTTCGACTTCCTGCGCGGCCGCACTCCCGTCCGCCTCGAGGACACCGCCGGCCCCTCGCACACTTGATTCAGATTGGGGGCCATCTCGGGGCCCCCATTCAGGTCAAGGTGACTGGGCGCTGTCGCGGGGACCACGAGGGACGAGGGTCGCGCGCGGCACCGGGCGGCCGAGGTGGTTCGTCTCGCGGATCCTCGCGGGCGATGGCCGCGCGGCGACGGCGGGGCCGGGGTGGGCTGTCACGCCGGCCGAAGGCGCTGCAAGCAATGGAGACGCCGCCGGCTCGGGGCCTTCCGGAAGTGGTGGCCTCAGCGCGACGTTGGAAGACGCCGGCACGTCGTGGGTGGGGCGGGCGATCAGGAGCACCAGGGCCATGACCGCCAGCACCACGAGGGCGACCCCGGGCATCCAGGCCCGCCGATCGGCCGGCACGCCACCGCCGATGCGCGAGACCTTGAAGTCCGAGCGCACCCGGGTTGCACACTTGCGGCAGATTCCGTCCGTGAAGCTGACGCGCATTTCCCCCCCGCGGCTCACCCCGAGGAGCTTTCCGAAGCCGTAATACCGGCGGTGCCACGCGCAGCGGGAAATCAGCACGTCCATCCAACGAGCAATCCACGTGCCGCGGGACGCCACGACGCCGGGAACGTCAGCGCGCGGCGGGCCGTTCCAACACCGCGCGCAGGGACCCGCCGGCCGCCCGCAAGGCGCGGGCAGCGGCACCGGGCGGCAGGTTCCGGCGCGCCACCACAATGGCCAGGCGCACGTGTCCGCGCGCCTGTTGCAGTGCTCGGCGCGCGCGCGCCGGGCGGACGGCAGC
>DASWJN010000036.1:0-14609 GCA_036397135.1 Candidatus Methylomirabilota bacterium | reverse complement strand
CCTGGCGCGACCTGGCCCGCGCCTCGCTCGCCCGCTTCGCCGAGGTCCAGCTCGACTGCCCGCTGGAGGTGGCCGAGGCGCGCGAGCGGACCCGCCGCGCCTGGCGGGCGCTGGCCCGCGAGATCACCGGCGCGTTCGCCGAGGTGCAGCTGGTGTGCCCGCCCGAGATCTCCCTCGCCCGCGAGCGGGCCGTGCGGTGGGGCACGCCGACGTGTCCGCACCGGGGCGGGGGCGTGCCCGATGTCGTCGTCGAGTACGAGTACTCCCTGAGTCCCGATCTGCTGCTCGACACCGCGACCCGCAGCGAGTGGGCCGCGGGCGAGGATCTGCTGCGCCTCGCCCGCCGACTGCTCCGGTGACGCGTCGCTGGAGAGGAGCTTCGCCATGCGAGTCCGCGACCTCATGACCTCGAAGCCGATCACGGTGGATCCCGAGACGCCGATGCTCGACGCGCGCCAGCGGATGGCCGAGGCGCGCATCCGTCACCTCGTCGTCGTCGAGGGCTCGCGGGTGGCCGGCATCGTCACCGACCGCGACGTCCGCCTCAACCTGCCCTCGCCGGCCACCAGCCTCTCCGTCTGGGAGGTCAACGCGCTGCTGGCCAAGCTCACCGTCCGCGAGATCATGTCGCGCTCGGTCATCGTGGTCGATCCCGACCGGCCGGCCGCCGAGGCGGCACGCATCATGATCGACCACAAGATCGGCGCGCTGCCCGTGGTGGACGGCGGGCGCCTGGCCGGCATCGTGACCGAGAGCGATTTCGTCCGCGTGGTCGCCGGACTCGAACGGAGCACATGATCGGATCGATCCTGGTCGTCGAGGACGAGGCCGACCTGGCCGCCACCTGTGCGCGCCTGCTCCAGCGGGTCGGCTGGCGGGTGGAGACGGCGGCCACGCGCGGGGCGGGGCTCACCGCGGTCGCCGCCGCGCATCGCCCGGCCCTGGCCATCGTCGATCGCCAGCTGCCGGACGGCGACGGCCTCGACGTTCTCCGGGCGGCCACCGATGCCGGCACGCCGGTGATCGTGATCAGCGGCGGTGACTGGTCCAACACGCGCCGGCTGGCGCTCGACAATGGGGCGGCCGCCTTCCTCGGCAAGCCGTTCTCGGCCCGGGACCTGCTCGCGCTGGTCGACTCGATCCTGGGCCGGCCGCCGGTCTCGCCGTCGCCGCCGCCCCCCCCGGCCTCGGGCCCGGCTCGTTTCGGCCTCGCCTGCTGAGGGCGTATGGTTGACGTCATGCGTGCGTACGCCATCGTCTTCGTCAGTGTGTTCCTGGCCGAGCTGGGCGACAAGACGCAGCTGGCGACGCTGTTCTTCGCCACCGACTCCTCGCTGAGCCGGACGGGCGTGCTGGTCGCCGCCGCCGGCGCCCTCGTGCTCTCCACCGCCGTCGCGGTCATCGCCGGCACGCTGATCGGAGCCTGGGTGCAGCCGCGCCGCCTCCAGACGGCCGCCGCGGTGGGCTTCATCGCGATCGGCGTCTGGATCCTGCTGCGCGGGTGAACGTCCTCGCCCTCAACTGCGGCTCCTCCTCGCTGAAGTTCCGCCTGCTCGCCGTCGAGCCGGGGGCGCCCCTGGACACCGCCCGGGCGCTGGCCGGCGGCGGCGTCGAGCAGCTGGGCCCGGCGGCCCGTCTGATCTTCGAGCGGGACGGGCGGGTGGAGCGCAACGAGGGACCCGTCGCCGACCACGCGGCGGCCGTCGGACGTGTGCTCGGCTGGCTGGCGGCGGGCGCGAGCGAGATCGATGCCGTCGGCCACCGCGTCGTCCACGGCGGCGCCCGCTTCACCGCCCCCACGCCGATCGACGACACCGTGCTCGAGGCCATCGAGAGCCTCGAGGCGCTGGCCCCCCTGCACAACCGGCCCAGCCTGGCCGGCATCCGCGCCTGCCGAGCCGCGCTGCGGCCGCGGCCGCCGATGGCCGCGGTCTTCGACACCGCCTTCCACGCGCGGCTGCCCGAGCGCGCCGCGCACTACGCGATCCCCTGGGAGCTGACCCGCCGTCACGGCATCCGCCGCTTCGGCTTCCACGGGATCTCCTACGCGTGGGCGGCCGCGCGCGCCGCCGCGCTCCTCGGCCGCCCCGCCGGCGACCTGCGTCTGGTCGCGCTGCACCTGGGCAGCGGCTGCTCGGCGGCGGCGATCCGGAGCGGCGTCTCGATCGACACGTCGATGGGGCTCACGCCGCTCGAGGGGTTGGTCATGGCCACGCGCAGCGGCGACGTGGACGCCGCCCTGCTCGGCTACCTGGTCCGGGCCGAGGGCGTGAACGTGGCCGAGGTCGAGCGCTGGCTCAACGAGCGCTCGGGGCTGCTCGGCGTGGCCGGCGGCAGCGGCGACGTGCGCGACCTGCTGGCGCGCGAGGAGGGCGACCCCCGCGCCCGCCTGGCCCTGGACGTCTTCTGCCACCGCGCGCGCAAGTACCTGGGCGCCTACCTGGCCGCCCTGGAAGGTGCCGACGCGGTCGTGTTCACCGGGGGCGTGGGCGCGCATCAGCCGGAGATCCGGCGGCGGATCGGCGCCGGCTTCGAGTGGTGCGGCCTGGCGCTCGATCCCCACGCCAACGCCGGCACGCTCGGGACGGAGGGCGTGATCAGCGCCGGCGGCGCGCGGGTGCGCGCACTCGTCGTGCCGGCCGACGAGGAGCGGATGATCGCGCACGAGACCGCGGCCTGCCTCGGCCGGATGGCGGCGCCGTGACACGCCCCGGCCTCGGCCCCTTCTTCGACGCGCGCTCGGTCGCGGTCATCGGCGCCTCCGGCGATCCGGCCAAGGTCGGCGGCAGCGTGCTCGCCAACCTCCGGGCCGGCGGCTTCCCCGGCCGGCTGGTGGCCGTCAACGCGGCCCGCCCGGTCGTGCAGGGATTGCCCGCGGTGCCCTCGATCCTCGACGTCGAGGGGCCGATCGACCTGGCCGTGGTCGCGGTGCCCGCGCCCGCCGTGCTGCCCGTGCTCAGGCAGTGCGTGACCCGGGGCGTGCCCGGCGCCGTCGTCATCAGCTCTGGCTTCCGCGAGGCGGGCGCCGACGGGCGCGCGCGCGAGGACGAGCTGCGCGCGTGGCTGCGCCAGGCGCCGTTGCGGATGATCGGCCCCAACTGCCTGGGCTGGATCCGCCCGGCCCGCCGCCTGAATCTCACCTTCGCGCCTGGCATGCCGCCGGCCGGCAGCCTCGGCTTCTTCTCGCACTCGGGCGCCCTGTGCACGGCGATCCTCGACTGGTCGCGGGGCCACAACCTGGGCTTCTCGCTCTTCGCCAGCCTCGGCAACCAGGCGGACGTGAACGAGACGGACGTCATCGCGGCGCTGGCCGACGATGCCGACACGCGCGTGATCCTCGGCTATCTCGAGGGCGTGGCCGACGGCCGCGCCTTCTTCACGGCGCTGGCGGCGGCGGCCGCCCGCAAGCCGTGCGTGCTGATGAAGGCGGGGCGCTCGGCCGAGGGCGCCCGGGCCGTCTCCTCGCACACCGGCGCGCTCGCGGGCTCCGACCGCGCCTTCGACGCCGCCGTGCGGCAGGCGGGGGCGCTGCGGGTGACCACGCTGGAGGAGCTGTTCGACGTGGCCCGCGCGCTCGCCGCCGGGCGCACGCCGCCCGGCCGCCGCGTCATCCTCGTGACCAACGGCGGCGGCCTCGGCGTCCTCGCCACCGACGCGGCCCGCGACGCCGGCCTGGAGGTGACGGGGCTGCCGGCGCCGGTGCAGGCGCGGCTGGCCGCCGTGCTGCCGCCGCACGCGGCGACGGCGAACCCCGTCGACCTCGTCGGCGACGCCACCCCGGCGCGCTACGGCGCCGCGCTCGACGCCCTCGCGGGCGAGTCCGCCTCGCTCGTCGTCATGCTGGCCCCGCAGGCGGCGACCGACGCCGCCGGCGTCGCCCGCACCGTGCTGGGAGCGACGCGTGACCGGACGGCGCCCGTGCTCGGCGTGCTTGCCGGCGGCGCCCGGGTGCGCCCGGGGATCACCGCCCTCGAGGAGGGCGGGGTGCCCTGCTACACGTTCCCCGAGCGGGCCGTCCGCGCGCTGGCCCACGCCGTGACGCTGGCCGGGCGCCGGCGGGTGCCGGCCGCCCCATCGCCGCGGCCGTGCATCGATCGCGCGCGACTCGCCGCGGCGCTCGGCCCGGCGCGGGCGGCCGGGCGGATCGGCATGCTCGAGGGCGCGCCCCTGCTCGAGGCCTACGGCATCGACGCCGTGCCGGCGCGCCTGGCCCGGTCGCCGGACGAGGCGGCGGCGATCGCCCGGGCGTTCGGCACGCCGGTGGCGATCAAGATCGTCTCGCCGGACATCGCCCACAAGACCGACGTCGGCGGTGTCGTCCTGGGGCTCGCCTCGCCGGAGGACGTCGCGGCCGCCTCGGCGCGGATGCTCGACCAGGTCGCGCGCCGGCGGCCGGCGGCGCGCCTGGACGGCGTGCTCGTGCAGGCGATGGCCGGCGGCGACGCAGCCGAGCTGCTGGTCGGCATGGTGCGCGATCCGCAGTTCGGTCCGCTGGTCGTGGTGGGCTTCGGCGGGATCTTCGTCGAGATCCTCGGCGACACCGCGACGCGGCTGGCCCCGGTCGATCCGGCCGAGGCGCGCGCGATGCTGGACGAGCTGCGCATGGCGCCGGCCCTGCGGGGCGCGCGGGGGCGGACCGCCGTCGACCTCGACGCCCTCGCCGGGGTCGTGACCCGCTTCTCGCACATCGCCCACGACGTCCCCGACCTCGCCGAGCTGGAGATCAACCCGTTGCTGGCCACGGCGGCTGGCGCCCGCGCGCTGGACGTCCGCGGCCGCATCGAAGAGAAGGAGCAGCCATGAGAAGCCTCGTCATCCCCGCCGCCCTGCTGGCGGCCGCCGCCACCGCCTGGGCCCAGTCGCCGGACGCCGTCACCGCGCGCGGCCAGGCCGCCTTCAAGGACAACGGCTGCCATGGCTGCCACATGATCGGCAAGTTCGGCACGCCGATCGGCCCCGACCTGTCGCACGTGGGCCGGAAGCACACGCCGGACTACCTGACCCGCTGGTTGCGGGACCCGGCGATGCAGCGGCCGAGCGCGCACATGCCGGCCCTGGAGCTGAGCGAGGCCGACGTGCGGGCGCTCGCCGCCTATCTCGGCTCGCTGCGTTGACCGCGCCTGCCTTCTTGACAGCGACCGTCGCGTCCTGAACCATGGCCGGCGTGGATGACGGCGGACAGACCCGGGAGCAGCTCGAGGCCGCGCTTCACAAGAGCGAGGCGCTGGCGCAGGCCGTCCTGGAATCGGCGTCGGACGCCATCATCCTGATCGACGCCGGGGGCCGGATCACCGTCGTCAACCCCACGGCGGAGCGGATGTTCGGCTACGACCGCGGCGACCTGCTGGGGCAGTCGCTCGAGATCCTGCTACCGGAGCGGTTGCGCGGCGTCCACGCCGGCCACCGGACGGGCTACTTCGCGACACCCCGCGCGCGCCCCATGGGCATCGGGCTCGACCTCGCGGGCCTCCGCAAGGACGGCACCGAGTTCCCCGTGGAGATCAGCCTGAGCCACGTGGAGGCGCCCGACGGCGTGCTGGCCATGGCGTTCATCACGGACATCACCGAGCGCAAGCGCGCCGAGGCGCAGCTGCAGCGCCAGCGCGAGGTCCTCTATCAGAACGAGAAGCTCGCCGCCCTCGGCACCCTGTCGGCGGGGATCGCGCACGAGATGAACAACCCCCTCGGCATCATGACGACCCGCATCGAGGTGATGCTGCTCGAGGCCGAGGAGCAGCACCTGCCGGCCCAGCTCCTGGAGGACCTGCAGGTGCTGCACCGGGCGGGGCAGCGGGTGGCCCGGATCGCGGCCAGCCTGCGGTCGTTCGCCCGCCAGTCCGCGGGCGAGCCCAGCCCGATCGATCTCAACGCGATCGTGGACGAAGCCCTGCTGCTCATGAAGAAACCGCTGGGCGCCGACAACGTCCGGGTGCTGGCGAGCCTCGACCGCGCGCTGCCGCCCCTGTTCGGCGACCCCAACGCCCTGCACCAGGTGCTCATGAACCTGCTCACGAACGCCCGGGAAGCGATGCCAGAGGGCGGCGAGATCCGGATCGAGTCGGCCCCCGCCGACCGGGAGGGCTGGATCCGCCTCCGCGTCGCCGACACGGGCCCCGGCATCCCGGCCGAGGAGATCTCCAAGATCTTCGATCCGTTCTACACGACCAAGCGCACCGGCACCGGACTCGGGCTCTCGGTGACGTACGGCATCATCCAGGAGCACGGCGGGACCATCGACGTGAAGTCGCGGGCGGGCGCCGGCACGACGTTCACGCTCGACTTCCCGGTGACGGCGCCGCCGGGACCGTGAGGGGCAGCGCTCCACCCCACCGCAACGTGCCGAGCTCGATGGGGATCGCGACCTTGGCGAGCAGCGTGAACACCAGCAGGCCCAGCGCCCAGATCCCCAGCGAGATCACCACCTCGCCCCAGCTCGGCGAGTACTCGAACACCTCACCGAGCGGCGTCGGCACGAACCCCGGCACGACCAGCCCCATCCCCTTCTCGATCCAGACCCCCACGATGGCGAGCACGCAGGCGACGCTCAACAGGACACGGCGGCTCCTCAGCGGATGGACGGTCAGGATCACCGCGGCGACGACCTCCAGGGCGACCGCGCTCCAGATCCACGGCACCAGGCTGTTCGCCCCGTTGAGGCCCAGATACAGATAGGTCGCCGCGGCCACCTCCTCCGTGCGGAAGTAGAAATCGGTGAAGATCTCGGCCCCCAGGAGAAACAGGCTGATCTGGATCGAGACGGTGGTGATCAGGGCCATGAGGCCGATCACCGAGGTCTGGACCTTGAGGGGGGTATACCGGTCCACGACCTGCAGGGTCAGCACGATCAACGCCGGCCCCGACGTGAAGGCCGAGGCCAGGAAGCGCGGTCCGAGCACGGCCGTGTGCCAGAAGGGGCGGGCCACGTTCGACGAGAAGAGAAACGCCGTCACCGTGTGGATCGACACCGCCCAGGCGATGGAGACCAGGACCGCGGGAAAGTACAGGCGCCACTGGGGCTCCCGCCCCCGATAGCGGCTGAAGAGGATGTAGAAGGGGATCGCGAGGTTGAGCACGAGGTACCCGGTGAGCACCACGACGTCCCACGCGAGCAAGGACGCCGGGAAGTTCAGTCGTCCGAGCGCGGGGATCATGTGCCAGATGCGCTCCGGCCGGCCCAGGTCCACCACCACGAAGAGAATGGACATGATCACGGCGGCCACGGCGATCCCCTCGCCGATCAGCACGACGTGCTTGACGTCGTCCCGGTGGAACACGTACGCGGGGATCACCAGCATCACGGCGGCCGCGGCCACGCCGACTAGGTACGTGAAGTTGGCGATGTACGCGCCCCACGACACCTGATCGCTCATGCCGGTCACGATCAGGCCCTGGTCGAGCTGGCGCCAGTAGAACGCCATGCCCGCCAACGCCACCATGCTCAGCCCGCCCATCCAGATCCAGTACAGGCGGCCCCCCTTGAACACCTGCCTCAGGCCGTCGACGAAGAACATCCCCAGAGCGCTCATGGTCCCTCAGTCGGTGAAGTACCAGAACTTCGGTTCGGTGCCGAGGTCCTCCTTGAGGCGGAAGACGGTCTTGTTCTCCAGGACGTACCGGAGGTCGCTGTTGGGGTCGAGCAGGTTGCCGAAGATGCGCGCGCCGGTGGGACAGGCCTCCACACACGCCGGCTGCCGCCCCTTGCGCGACCGCTGGATGCAGAACGTGCACTTCTCGACGACTCCGCGGGGCCGCGGGCGATTGCCCAGGTAGTGCATGTCCGTGTTCAGCGCCTCCGCGGCGACGGCCGGCGGCGTCCCCCAGTTGAAGTGTCGCGCCCAGTACGGACACGCGGCCATGCAGTAGCGGCAGCCGATGCACCAGTCGTAGTCGACGACCGTGATGCCGTCCCGCTCCTGCCACGTCGCCTCGACCGGACAGGCGCTGACGCAGGGGGGGTTGTCGCACTGCATGCACTGGACGGGGAGGTAGAACTTGCCCGGCTGGGGCACGGTCTCGGCCTCGTAGTAGTGGTCGGCGCGGTTCAGGTTCATGTCGCCGTGGTCGAGCTCCAGGACGCGGATGTACTGGATCGGCGACCCCGGCCCCATGTTGTTCTCCGCGACACAGGCCTCGACGCACTTGCGGACGCCCTTGCACTTGGAGATGTTGAGGGCGTAGCCGAAGACGACGCCCTCCATCGGCGGCTCGGTCCCGACGGTGACGTCGACCCCGTGCTGCCGCTTGGCGCGGCGCTCGATGCGGGCGACAGCCTCCTGGACCTCCTCCCGGCTCATCTTCTTGTACTGCTTCTGGAAGAGCCCGCCGAGCGCGTCGGCCAGCGTTTCGCCGTCCGCGCCAGCCGCCTTCGCGGCCTGGGCGAGCGCGTTGCGGCTGGCGAACAGCGCGGCCAGCGCGCTCAGCGCCACGCCCAGCTTGAGGACGAGACGGCGCGTGACGCCGACCGTACGGGCTGCGACCCCGGGGGCGGCCGCCATCAGTCGGCCCTCCTCCGCGCCCGGATGCGGCGCAATGCGTCGCGCACCTCGTCGCGGCTCATCTTCCGGAGATCCCGCGCGGAAGCCTCGTCGGCCGGCGTCTGCGCGGCGGCGGCGCCGGTGGCGGCGGCGACGCTGCTCCCGAGCACCGCAGCGACGCGCCTGGGGAACGCGCGCGTGAGGAAGTCGCGCCGGCTGGCGCTCTCGAGAGATCCGGTCCGTTGGTCTGCCATCAGCGCTTCCCCCTCTCGGCGCCCAGCTGCTCCCAGATCTTCGGCGTCGTCCCCCGCGGCGGGGGCCGCCGGCTGAGACCGCTCCGGACCCCGGGCGCCGGGCTCGGCTCGAACGGCTTGATCGACGGCGAGTGCGGATCGTGGCACTCGGTGCAGTTGAGGATCACGCGCTCCCCGCCCCACCGCCCGATCTGGTCGCGGTCCTCGACCTTCAGCTCGTCGGCGGTGACCGGGATCTTCCGCTGATCCTCCCACGCCCCCTGGCGCTTGCCGTGGCCGCCGAAGAACCAGTCCAGCCGCTGGAAGTGGCACTGCCCGCACACCTTGTAGGATTCGTCGTAGGCGATCCGGCGGCCGCGGATCGACACCAGGTGGTCGATGTCGGTGCCCTTGTGACAGGCGTCGTAGCACCAGAAGCGGCCGCCGCCGTGCTCGAACGTGAGGTTCGTGTGCTCCTCCTCCAGCTCTCGCACCCGGCGGTCCACGAACGTGTTGTCGTGGCACTTGGTGCAGGGGAAGTTCCGGATGCGGTCCTCGCGAGGGACGACCGTGAACGCCGGGGCGTCGGGGCTCGTCTGCCCCCGCGCCGTCGCGGCCCGCACGGGCTTGCGCTTCGCCATGAGGCGCGCGAGGGCCTCGTCGGCCTCCTCCGGAGTCTGGCGCTTCGAGGGCGCGGGCGCCTTCGCCTCGGGGCTGGCCACTGGCTGGGCGGGAACGTCCGCCGCCCAGGAGGTGGGGGGCGTCGGGGCCGAAGACCGCGACACCCAGACGGCGACGGCCAGGCACAGCCCCACCGCCACCACCCCTGACCGTCGCCAGCCCGACATCATCGCAGGGTCTCCTCTCCCTCGTCGCATGGATCCCGAAGCACACAGCGGGGCCCGCCCCCTGGTGGGAGGGGCCCCACGCCGTGCCCTGGGCTCACTTGAACGTCAGCCGGTGCACACCCTCGTGGTACAGGTGGTTGATCTGCGAATTGTCGAACACCGACACGCCGAAGGGGTAGGTCTTCTTGAGGTCGTCGAACTGGACGTCCTGCGCCTTGGCCTTGTCCCCGGCCGTGACCAGCTTGCGCTTGATCTCGACGGTCCACCGGCCGTTCTTCCACACGCCCCGGGCGGTCAGGTCTCCCCGCGAGCCCTCGAACGGGGCCACGACGATGCCCGGCACGACGTCGCCGGGCTTGAAGGTGTCGACGAACGCGGTCTTCTGCTCGTCGAGGATCCAGTACTTGTCCTCGGACGGCGTCTTGCTCATCCAGGCGGGGCCGGTCTTGTCCTTGCTGATGTTGTCGACGTAGCCACCGCTCGTCTTGACGTCGCTCTTCCGGCCCCAGTTGGCGTTCTTGGCCGGGTCCTTGGTGTCGTCCACGTACTGGTCGTCGATCTGACCGACCGGGTTCGTCCGGACGGACTTCCAGTGCCACATGTCGATCGTCTCGCCGGCCGCGTCCGTGTACTTGCGGCCCGGGGACTTGTCCTCGATGCCGGCGATCTTGCCGCCGCGCGCCTTGTGGCAGGCCACGTCGCATCCCTTCTTGTCGAATCCCTTGGCGCTGATGTTCCAGAAGATGGCCATCTTGTCTTCGTAGTAGGTGTTATTGTGACCCGTCTTGTCCTGGGTCTTGCGCTGCTTCCACGTGCCGTCGGGCTGCTTCACCCAGGGCGCCCGTTCGAGACTCCGCGTCGGGTCCTGCCACTCGACGAGGACGTAGAGGTGCTCCTTGTCGTGCATCGACTTCATGGTCACGCTGGTCTTCGTGATCCCCTTGTAGTCCTCCGGCTTGTAGGAGGTCTGGTCGAGGGTGATCTTGTAGGCGGGCGCCTTCTCCCAGCTCGGGTCGATCGCGCCATCGATCGTCGGCGCCTGGTCGGTCTTGACGCTCACCAGCGACTTCTGGGCCAGGGCCGGCGGCGCGGCCACGAACAGGTATAGCAGGACGATCGCACTCCCCCAGACAGCAGCCATCGCGCGTGTTGCCATCACACTGCCTCCTTTCGGCCGCGGTCCGTCACGGCGCTCGCAGCCCTCTGGAACCGCTCGCCGCGTGTTGCAAGCCACGAACCAGCCGGGGCCGGAGTCCGGGGTCCGCGGCAAAAGCTCCCACCGTTGGGATGATAGCCGACGCGGTGGAGTGTGGCCGCCGCAGGCTCGACCCGGTGATTTGGAGGTGATCAGGCCCCGCTGGGGCACGAACACCCCACCGGGACGAGCAGTCGCGGCCGGACGGCGGCACGAGCTTCAGGCCGAACGTCCCGGCGCTGCGAACGTCAGCTCGACCACGCCCTGCTCCAGCGTTCGCTGCTCGATCCGCCCGAACCGCGCGATGAGATCGAGCATGCGCCGGTTGTCGGCGAGCACCCAGGCGCGAAAGCGCCGGATGCCGTTCGCGGCGGCGGCGCGCAGCAGCTCGCCGAACAGCACGCTGCCCAGCCCCCGGTCCTGCCAGTCGTCCTGCACCACGAAGGCGACCTCGGCGGTGTCGGGCGCCCCGGCCGGCTCGTAGCGCGCCACCGCGATCAGCGCCTCGGCGTCGTCGGGCGACTCCGCCACCAGCGCCAGGCGCGTCCGGTAGTCGACGTTCGCCAGGAAGCGCGCCCAGTCGGGCGGCAGCCGCCGCATCGCCGAGAAGAACCGGTGGTAGCGCGTGTCGCGGCTGAGGCGATCGTAGAGCGCCACCAGCTTCGGCGCGTCGCCGGGAACGATGGGGCGCATCCGCACCCGCGTGCCGTCACGCAGCGCCACCGGCCGATCGAACTGGGGCAGCCATGCCCCGGCGCCGGCTGCCGGCCGGCCCGCTAAGTCCGCGTGGTTACGTTGGTCAGCCATGGCACCCGGGTTGCTCCATCCCCGGCGGTTCATCGGCGCGAGGATCGCGCCCCAGGAGGCCGCGGATGGACGAGAGCCAGCATCCCAAGGGTGCGCTGGTGTTCATGCTCTTCTACCTTCTAGTCCTCACGGCGCTGTGGCTCAACGCCTATCTGCGGCTGTGGAGCTGAAGGCATGAGCCAGCCACCGGGCCGCCCGAGCCCCACGGTCTATCTCTACGAGCTCGCGTGGATCCTGCCGTCGATCGCCATCCCGGTCGGAATGCTGGCGGCGCTGACCGTGACCGCGTTCGGCGCGGGGATCCACCTGCCGACCGTCGAGGGCCGCGTGTCGCCCACCCAGGTCGCCCGGACCGTCCCGTTCGACGCGCCGGGCCTGAGGCAGGTCGGCCCCGACCGCTACGAGGTCGTGCTGACCTCGCAGATCTGGGCGTTCGCGCCCAGCGAGATCCGCGTGCCGGCCGGCTCCACGGTGACCTTCGTGGCGACGAGCAAGGACGTCGTGCACGGCCTGCTCATCGCCGGCGTCCACGTCAACGTCATGCTCCTGCCGGGGCAGGTCTCGAAGGTGACCGCGCGCTTCGACCGGCCCGGCGAGTACCCGATGATCTGCCACGAGTACTGCGGCATCGCGCACCACACGATGTGGGGCAAGGTCGTCGTGGAGCCGCGCTCGTGACGGCGCTGGCGACGACAGGCCGGCTCACCGCCGCCTACCTCGCCGTGGCGCTGGCCGCTTTGCTGGGCGGGGTGCTCACCGGGCTGGCCCAGGCCCTCGAGCACGCCGGCATCAACGTCTACCCGGCGCTGGCGCCGGTGGTGCAGTCGTACTACCACGGCCTCAGCCTGCACGGCGTGCTGAACGTGCTCGTGTGGACGACGTTCTTCATCTGTGGATTCCTGCCCTTCATCGCCGTCGAGGCGCTCGGCCGGCCGCTGGCCTCGGCCCGGCTCGGCTGGGCCACGTTCTGGCTGATGGTGGGCGGCCTGCTGCTGGCCGCCATCCCGCTCGTCGGCAACGCCGCCACCGTGATGTTCACGTTCTATCCGCCGCTCAAGGCGCACTGGGCCTTCTACGTCGGGCTGACCCTGGTCGTGGTCGGGACGTGGCTGGTGACGCTCAACCTCACGCTCACCTGGCGCGCGTGGCGCCGCGCGCATCCCTCCGCCCGCACGCCGCTGCCGGCATTCATGGCGCTGGTGACGTTCTTCATGTGGACGCTGGCCTCGCTCGGCCTCGCCGCCGAGATGCTCTTCATGCTGATCCCGTGGTCGCTCGGGCTCGTCGCCGGCACCGACGCCCTGCTGGCGCGCGCGCTGTTCTGGTTCACCGGCCATCCGATCGTCTACTTCTGGCTGCTGCCCGCCTACGTGTCGTGGTACACGCTGGTGCCGCGGCAGGCGGGCGGCCGGCTGTTCAGCGACCCGCTGGCGCGGGCGTCGTTCCTGCTCTTCCTGGTGCTGTCCACGCCGCTCGGCTTTCACCACCAGTACACGGACCCCGGCATCCACGAGGGCTGGAAGCTCGTGCACGCGTTCCTGACCTTCGCGGTCTTCTTCCCCAGCCTGCTGACGTTCTTCAACGTCGTGGCCTCGCTGGAGAGCGGGGCCCGGGCGCGGGGCGGCACGGGGTGGGTGGCGTGGTTCGGACGGCTGCCGTGGGGCGATCCCTCGGTGGCGGCGCAGGTGCTGGCCATGATCCTGTTCGCCTTCGGCGGCATCGGCGGGCTCGTCAACGCCTCGTTCAGCCTCAACCGCCTCGTGCACAACACGGCGTGGATCCCCGGCCACCTGCACCTCACGGTCGGCACCGCGGTGACGCTGTCGTTCATGGGGATCACCTACTGGCTGGTGCCGCTGCTGCGCGGGCGCGCGCTGTGGAGCCGGCGGCTGGCGCTGGCCCAGGTGTGGTCGTGGGCGGTCGGCATGGTGATCTTCTCCAACGCGCTGCACCGCCTGGGCCTCATGGGCGCCCCGCGCCGCACGATGCTGGGGGCGGCGCCGTACATCCAGCCGGAGTGGCAGGCGGTGCTGCCGCTGGTCGGCGTCGGCGGCGCCATCCTGACGGCGAGCGCGCTGCTCTACTTCCTGAACCTGGCGCTCACCCTGGTGGCCTCCCGGGAGGACTACCCGCGCGGCGTCGCGTTCGCCGAGGCGATGTCGGGCCCCGAGCACGCGCCCGCCATCTTCGACCGCTGGCGGCCATGGCTGGCCCTGGCCGTCGTGCTCGTCGTGCTCGCCTACGGGCCGTCCCTGGCCCAGCTGATCGCATCCACGCCTCTCGACGCGCCCGGGGTGCGCGTGTGGTGACGGCCGCCGCCTGACGTCGCCGTCGTGACGGGGCTCGCGCCACCGTTCGCCGTGGCGCGAGCGCCCCACGGGGGCGGCCGCGCCCCAGCCGCCAGCCTCGGCTGATCCCGAGGAAGCGCAAACGCCCCGGAATCCCGCGCGGTTGCTCACGCCGAAGGCCGGCATCCCCGTTGCACCGTTTGCCTGCGCGACGGGGCACGATCGCAAGGAGGAGCCGCATGCAAGCACGACAGTTCTACTCCCGGGTGAGCGTGGAAGCGGACATCGAATCGCTGGAGGACGCCCGGCAGGCGGCGGCCGCGGTGCTCCGCGCGCTGCGCGACCGGCTCACGGTGGAGGAGGCCGCGCACGCCTCGGCGCAGCTGCCGCGTGAGCTGAAGCGGCTCTGGGCCGGGGGCCACCGGCCCTCGCGCCGCCCGCTCAAACTCCGGCGGCGCGAGTTCCTGGAGCGCGTGCGGGTGGACGCCGGACTGGATTCGCTCAACCAGGCCGAGCGGGTCACCGACGCCGTGTTCGCCGGGCTCAAGGACCAGCTCTCCGAGGGCGAGGCCGGGGACATCGTGGCCCAGCTGCCGCGCGACCTGAAGACCCAGTGGGTGCGGGCATGAGCCGCGCGAGGCGGGCCCGGCGCCGGCGGCGGGCCCGCCTCGCGCGGCTCATGCCCGCACCCACTGGGTCTTCAGGTCGCGCGGCAGCTGGGCCACGATGTCCCCGGCCTCGCCCTCGGAGAGCTGGTCCTTGAG
>DASWJN010000035.1:0-7568 GCA_036397135.1 Candidatus Methylomirabilota bacterium | reverse complement strand
GGCGAGGCTGTCTGCCAGGATGAGAGGGCTGAATTGAGCCCGCCGCCCGGGATGAGCAGCAGGGGGAAACCGGAACCCACCTCTTCGTAGTGGATGCGGACGGGGCCTCGTTCGTAGAACGGCATGGCGATTCTCCTCCCTTCAGCGAGTCGCCGTGACTCTAACTCACGGCCACCTTCCTTTGGCGTGGAAGTGTTTCGCGCCGGGCTCGTGGGCTTGAAGACGGTTGTCGACGGCGTTGAACTCCATCGGGAGCATGGCCGGCCCCACGCCGGGCCTCGGCGTCGATCAACTTCCCGCCACGCGCCGGGTATGGCCCGTCCAGTAGGGCTCTCGGAGCTCCCGGCGCTTGATCTTGCCGACGGGCGTCTTGGGCAGCGGGTCGTTGCGGATCACCACCCGGCCCGGCTTCATGTAGGACCCGAGCTGGTCGATGCAGAGCTGGGCGACCTCCGCCTCGGCCACGTGCGTGTCTGGCTTCGGCACCACGACGGCGCAGGGCGTCTCGCCCCAGCGCGGGTCGGGGATGCCGAACACCGCCACCTCCATGACCGCGGGGTGCCTGGCGATGGCGTTCTCCAGCTCCGTCGGCCAGATGTTGAAGCCGCCGGAGATGATCATGTCGTCGGCGCGGTCCAGCAGGTAGAGGTAGCCGTTCCGGTCGATCATGCCGATGTCACCGGTCAGCACCCAGCCGTCGACCATACGCTCCTTCGTGCCCTCCGGGTCGTTCCAGAAGCCGGTCATCTGCCCGTCGGTGCGGGCGACGATCTGGCCGGGCGTGCCGAGGGGCACGGGCTGATTGCGCTCGTCCCAGATCTCGACATCGGCGAATGGCATCACGAGGCCGCAGGAGCGTAGCGGGGTGGAGCCTTCCACCTCGGCGAACCATTGGCGCGGCCCCATGAACGACACCAGCAACACCTCCGTCTGGCCGTAGCCCTGGTAGATGCGGTCGCCGAAGATCTCGCGCGCGGTGAGCGCGGTCGTATCCGAGATCGGCGCCGCCGCGATCAGCATGCACTTGAGCCTGGACCAGTCGCGGGCGCGCACCGTCGGCTCGTGGTTCAGCACGTTGACCATGGTCGGCACCGCGAACAGGTAGGCGATGCCCTCCCGCTCCATGATCTCGACCACGGTCGACGGCTCGAACTTGTCCACCATGACGTTGCAACCGCCCGACAGCCAGATCGGCACGAACAGATAGCCGGAGCCATGGCTGATCGGCCCCAGGTGCAGGCACCGGTCGCCCGGCTCCACCGGCGGGTAGTGGTAGAACCAGTCGCGGTTGCAGGCCATCCAGGCTTTGTGGGTGTAGGCGACGCCCTTGCTGCGCCCGGTGGTGCCGCCGGTGTGGCGGATGATGTAGGGGTCCTCCGGACGGATCCTCAGCATCGGGTCCGCCGGCGACTGCCGGGCGAGCCAGGCCTCGTAGGTCTCGTCGCGCACGAGGACGTGACGCAGGTCGGGGAGGTGCCGCGCGAAGTCCGCCACGTCCGGGGCGTGGCTGCCGCCGACCACCAGCGCCCTGCAGCCGGTGTGCCCGGTCATGTGCAGGTGGGCCTCCCGCGAGTTGCGGGGATAGAGCGGCACGCGCACCAGGTTGGCGATGCCGGCGCCCAGGAAGAAGTCCGCGGCCTCCTTGGAATTGTCCTCCAGCACCGCGACACGGTCCCCGGGCTCGAGGCCGAGCGCGATCAGCCCGTTGGCCATGCGACAACCGCGTTCCCAAGCCCGGGCGAAGGTCAGGCGGTCCTTGCCGTGCACGACCGCCTCGCGGTCGGCGAAAAACGTCGCGGCGCGCCGCATCGCGCTCGTCACGTCCATGGCGTCCCCCCGGCTGCGTGGCGCTCGGGGCTCACGCTAGGCGCTTGGGGAGGCTGCGTCAAGGCGCTATGCCGCCCACAGCACAGTACGCCGAGCGGCAGCAAAACCAGCTCGTCGAGGTAGCCGAGCACGGGGATGAAGTCGGGGATCAGGTCGATCGGGCTCAGGGCGTAGGCGACGAGGGGCGCGCTGAACGTCTGGGGGTACCACGGCACCCGCGGGTCGCGGCACGCCACGTCGCCAACGCCGAGCATCGTCAGTGCTGCGGGGCGAGCGCCCGCCAGGCCGCGCGCTGCACCGCCAACCACGGCGTCGCCGCAACGCCGAACCCCTTCGGCGCCAGCTTTGCATTCCTGGCCGTCACTCAATCACCTGATCCGCCCGCAGCAGCAGCGACGGCGGGATCGTGAGGCCGAGGCCCTTGGCCTCCTGCCCTGCGCTGTCGACAAGCCAGCGCGCGTCCGCCTCGGCGCCGATTGGCCGCCAGATCTTCTCCTCGAGATAGTCGGCGACCGTGAGACGCTATTCGCCACCCTCGGGAAACAAGCCACACGAGCTCTCTACGAACGCCTATACGCGTGCTTGTATCAGCTTCAACGGTCCGCTGTTCCGGCCGAAGCGCCCAGCGCGCGCTCGACCTCGTTCAGCACCTCGCGCCGATGTAGCCCGCGCACCAGCGTGCGCGGGCGGACGGCCACGATCGCCTCGACGAGCGCGCCGCCAGGTGCTCCGCCTTGCTGTCGACCGCTTCGGCGGCCGCGATCACTTCGTGCCGCGCCTGCTCGGGCGCGATGGTATGCCACCACGCGAGCATACCGCTGAAGCGAACACTGTAGATCCCCTTGGTCTTCGGCCATCGTTCAATCACCACGTGGTCGCCGTCACAACGGCCGAGTTTCCAGTGGGATGCCCAGGAGAAGTGGTGCACTGGAGACGACGACACGGGACCGTACAAGCCGACGAATTGCCTCTTCGGCGTCCTGAGCAGGAGTGCTCCGGGGCGGCACCCAACGCCCCGCTCGCACCCCGGGACAAGCCAGGCCTTGTCGACGCTGAATTCGAGGATCTCGACGAGGGCGTCCTTCCGCTCCCGCCACTTATTCAGCAGACGTGAGACGCCGCGTGCTGCGTAGGATCATGGAATCAGCTTAGGGTGACCACCTATCGCAGGGCAACCGCCAGTCGATTTGACACACTCGAAGTTTCCGGGTGCCGGCCGCTGGACTATACTCCCGGTCGCGAAAGGAGGACCACATGTCCTGGTCGCTCGGCGGCGTGATTCGCGAGCAGGCGCGGCGGCACGGCGCTGCCCCGATGATCACCTACGGCACGCGGACCATCACCTGGTCGCAGATGGACGCCCGGGCCAGCCGCATGGCGCAGGCGTTGCTCGCGGCCGGGCTCGCCGAGCAGAGCCGCGTGGCGTTCGTCGACAAGAACGGGCCCGAGTACTTCGAGGTCCTCCTGGGCGGCGGCAAGGCCAACATCGTGAACGTGGCGGTCAACTGGCGGCTGACGCCGGCCGAGATGGCCTACGTCATCAACGACGCCGGCGCCAGGCTGCTCGTCGTCGGTCCGGACTTCGTCGGCCACCTCGACGCGATGGAGGCGACGCTCAAGTCGGTCGAGCGCATCGTCGTCATCGGCGGTCACCCGCGTCACGAGGACTACGAGGCGTGGATCGCGCGCCATCCGGCCGTGGATCCCGGCCTGGCGGTGGCGCCGACCGATGTCGCCATGCAGCTCTACACGTCGGGCACGACCGGGCTGCCGAAGGGCGCGATGCTCACCAACGCGAACCTCGGCACGCTGCTGCCCCACGTGGGGCCGTGGTGGCAGTTCGATCAGAGCTCCGTGAACCTCGTGTGCATGCCGCTCTTCCACATCGGCGGCTCCGGCTGGGCGCTGGTCGGCATGGGCGTCGGCTGCCACACGATCCTCTGCCGCGAGTTCGTACCGGCCGAAATCCTGGCCACGCTGGAGCGCCACCAGGTCACCAACGCGTTGTTCGTGCCGGCCATGCTGCAGTTCCTCACCATGGTCCCGGACGCGGCCGCCCGCGACTATCGCGCGCTGCGGTCGATCGTGTACGGCGCCTCGCCGATCACCAACGAGGTGCTCGTCCGCTCGATGCAGACGTTCCGCTGCCCGTTCGTCCAGGTCTACGGGCTCACCGAGACGACCGGGGCCATCACGCAGCTGCCCGCCGGCGACCACATGGTGGAGGGGCCGCGCGCGCGCCTGCTGCGCTCGGCCGGCCGGCCGTTCCCCTGGGTCGAGCTGCGCATCGTCGAGCCGGGCGGGCGGGCGTGCGCGGCCGGAGAGGTCGGCGAGGTGTGGACCCGCTCCGTGCAGAACTTCAAGGGCTACTGGGGGCGGGACGAGGAGACGGCGCGCACGCTCGACGCCGACGGCTGGCTGCGCACGGCCGACGCCGGGTTCCTCGACGAGGAGGGCTATCTCTTCCTCACCGATCGGGTGAAGGACATGATCATCTCCGGCGGCGAGAACGTCTATCCCGCCGAGGTCGAGAACGCGCTGTCCGAGCATCCCGCGGTCGCCGACGTCGCCGTCATCGGCGTGCCGGACGAGCGCTGGGGCGAGACGGTCAAGGCCGTGGTCGTCCGGCGGCCCGGCGCGACCGCCGGGGCCGCCGACCTCATCGCCTTCGCGCGCGAGCGGCTGGCGCACTTCAAGTGCCCGACCTCGGTCGATTTCGTGGAGTCGCTGCCGCGCAATCCGTCGGGAAAGATCCTCAAGCGCGAGCTGCGTGAGCCCTACTGGCAAGGGCGCGCGCGGCGCATCAACTGAGGGCCGCGTGCCAGCCCGTGGGCCGTGTCGCCAGGACTGAGTGCGGCCGCCCGCCCGAGCGCGATTGCCCGGCGCCGCCGCCGTGCTCGAGCGCCTGCAGCCCTGGGCCGACCGCAAGCCGCCGGAGTGATCAGCCGCGCCCGCGCTGGAGCATCCGGTAGAGATTGACCGGCTCCCAGACGTTGTGGCCCACGCCGTACACGGGCAGCAGCGTGAGGACGAGCCCGGCCACGACGCAGGCGAGGACGGCGAGCGCGCGGGCGCCCGGTGGCAGCGCGGAGAGCCGGCGCGCCAGCCACCGGGCGAGGATGTAGAACAGCGGCCCGTAGATCACCACGTGAAGCGCCGTGAACAGCTTGAAGCCCCAGACACCGGTGTTCAGCAGCGACGCGATGACGATCACCGGCAACAGCCCCGCGACCACGAACATGAAGAACGGCACCGGCACGGTGGCGATCATCACCGCGAACAGCAGCCAGGTGATCCAGCGCGGCGTCGTCGCCGCGGCTACCACCTGAGCACCAGGGGAAGCGCGGGGCGAACATCGTGGCTCCGGGCGGAAACGCCGCCGTCCCACTCGAGCTCGAGCCGATGATCGGGGGCCGCCGGCAGCTCCACGACGCCGGGCTCCACGAGGCGCGCCACATCGGGCGGCAGGCACGATACCCGTGGCCCGGACCCGGCGACGCGGGTGAGACGAAGAGGCTTGCCGCGACGCAGCTGCGGCGAGCGGAGCCGGATCGACAGTGAGGGCGGGATGAGGCACACGAGCGGCTCGTGCGCCGCGTGGGATGCGATCACGATCGGGATGGCGTGACGGTCCACTCGGCGTCCGCGGGATCGTCGACGCAGCCGACCACGTGGTCCAGTCTCGAGCCCCATCATGGTCGCGGTGGCCACAGCACATCGAAGCGCTGGCACACGACGATCGTGCCCTCGTCGAACGCGACACCGGACCTGGCCCCGACGCGGGCGAAGTACGCGCGATGGGCCGCGCGCCACCAGGCCAGGCTGCCGTCGCCCTCGCCTTCGACCGCCGCGTAAGCCCCGTCCACGGCGTGAAAGGGCACGTGGCGGACCTCGACGTACTCGATGACCGCGGCCGGCGTGCCGTCGGCGCAGGTGACGATCGCGACGTCGCCGGGGACGGGCGCCCCGTCGGCGGTCAGCTCGATCGGCAGGCTCGTGGTGGCCCGCTTGCGTCCGGCTGCCACGAGCGCCGCGAGCTCGTCGGCCAGTGAGGGCGAGTCGCCGAAGGCGAACACCGCGGGGCGGGCGCGCCGGTGGGTATGCCCGGCCGGGATCGTGTCGAGATACTCGCGCCAGAATGCCTCGACGCGTTCCGATGTCATCGCCGTCCCCGCGGCCAGCATAGCGTCCGCGCACGATCCCCACGCATGGAGCGTTCGTATGATGCGCTCCTGAAGGGTTAGTATGAGCGGGAGCGATCCCTCCCGAGGAGGATGCCGATGACGACGCCTGCCCCTGCCGCCCCGCGCCCCGCCGACGACCGCGCCGCCGTCGTGCGTCGGGACCTCGACAATGTCCTCCACCCCATCGTCGCGCACCGGCAGCTCGAGGCCGAGCCGATGGTCATCGTGAAGGCCCACGGCTCGACCGTCGTCGACGCGGACGGCAGCGAATACCTCGACGCCATGGCCGGCCTCTGGTGCGTCAACATCGGGTACGGCCGCACCGAGCTGGCCGACATCGCCGCCGCCCAGATGCGCACGCTGCCCTATTACCCGCACACGGCGATGAACGCGCCGGCGGCCGCGCTGGCCGAGCGCGTGAACGGCCTCGTCGGCGGCGACTACCACGTCTACTTCGTCGTCTCCGGCTCGGAGGCGAACGAGGCCGGGTTCAAGATCGCGCGGCAGTACATGAAGCACGAGCATCCCGGGAAGTTCCGCTACAAGACCGTGACCCGCTACCAGAGTTATCACGGCACGACGCTCGGCACCCTGGCGGCTGGTGGCATGGGCGAGCGCAAGGCGAAGTTCGAGCCGCTCGGCGGCAACGACTTCGTGCACGTCGCCCCGCCGTACTGCTACCGCTGCCCGTTCGGGCTCACCTACCCGTCCTGCGAGCTGGCGTGCGTGAAGAACATCGAGTCGACGATCCAGGGCGAAGGGCCCGACACGGTGGCGACGATCCTCGTCGAGCCGGTCATGAGCGGCGTCGGGATCGCCGTCCCGCCCGACGAGTACCTGCCGGAGGTCGCCGCGATCGCGAAGAAGTACGGCTGCCTCCTCCACGTCGACGAGGTGATCAACGGCTTCGGCCGCACCGGCAAGATGTTCGGCCACCAGCACTACGGGGTGAAGCCGGACATCGTCGCCGTCGCGAAGGGCATCGTCAGCGCCTACCAGCCGATCGCGGCCACCGTCGTCCGCAACGACGTGTTCAGGTCGTTCGTCGGCGAGCCGGCGGAGAACCGGCAGGTCTTCCAGGTCTCCACGTACGGCGGCCACCCCGTCGCCGCCGCCGTCGCCAACCGGAACATCGAGATCATCCTCGAGGAAAAGCTCGTCGAGCGCTCGGCCGAGAACGGCGCCTACCTGCTCGACGGCCTGCGCTCGCTCGTGAAGCATCCATGGGTGGGCGACGTGCGCGGCAAGGGACTGCTGTGCGGCGTGGAGCTGGTGAAGGACCGTCAGAGCAAGGAGGTCGTGCCGCCGGACCGGATCAAGGGCGTGCTGGACTTCGCGCGGCGGAACGGCGTCATCGTCGGCCGCTCGGGCGGGCGTGGCTCCACCATCACCCTGTCCCCGCCGCTGGTGATCACCCGGCCCGAGATCGACCGCGTGGTCGCCGTCCTCGACAAGGCGATCGAGGAGATGGGCTCGCAGCTGGGCACGAGCTGAGACCCGCCGCGCCGTCAGGGCAGGAGCTCGCCCACGCTCAGCCGGACGGCGGGCAGCGCCATG
>DASWJN010000034.1:0-5280 GCA_036397135.1 Candidatus Methylomirabilota bacterium | reverse complement strand
CCCAACGCTCGGGACGCCCCGGCGCAGCCGTGGCGTCCCTCGACAGCCGGCTGGCTCGGTGGCCGGTGAAGGAGACCGCTCGCATGCTCATGCGCAAGCTCGGCCGCACCGGGATGAAGGTCGCCGCCCTCTGCCTGGGGGGCAACACGTTCGGGTGGACGACGGACCAGAAGGCGTCGGAGACGGTGCTCGACGCCTACCTGGAGGCCGGCGGTAACTTCGTCGACACGGCCGACATCTACTCGAAGTGGGCGCCCGGCAACGCGGGCGGCGAGTCGGAGACGGTGCTCGGAACCTGGATGGCGGCGCGCCGCAACCGCCACGCGGTGATCGTCGCCACCAAGCTCGGCGGGCCGATGGGGCCGGGGCCCAACGAGGCGGGCCTCTCGCGCCTGCACATGGCGCAGGCCGTCGAGGCCTCGCTGACGCGGCTGCAGACCGACTACATCGACCTCTACCAGGCCCACTGGGACGACCGCGAGACGCCGCTGGAGGAGACGCTGCGCGCTTTCGACGACCTCGTGCGCCAGGGCAAGGTGCGCTACATCGGCGCCTCGAATCACGCCGCCTGGCGGCTGGCGCGGGCGCTGGGCGAGAGCGCGCGCGGCGGCTGGGTGCGCTACGAGTCGCTCCAGCCCAAGTATAACCGCGTGATCCGCGACGAGTACGAGCGCGAGCTCGAGCCCCTCTGCCTCGAGCAGGGGGTGGGCGTGATCCCGTACTCCTCGCTGGCGAGCGGCTTTCTCTCCGGCAAGTACCGCGCCGGCGCCGGCCTGCCCGCGACCGCGCGCGCCGCCGGCGTGCAGAAGGCCTACATGAACGAGCGGGGCTTCCGGGTGCTGGCGGCGGTGGAGAAGGCCGCCGCCGGCGCCGGCGCGACGCCGGCCCAGGTGGCGCTGTCCTGGCTGGCCCACCGCCCCGGCATCACGGCCCCGATCGCCAGCGCCACGTCGGTGACGCAGCTGAAGGAGCTGCTGGACGGCATCGAGCTCGAGCTGGGCGCGGAGGTCACCGCCGCGCTCGACCAGGCCAGCCACTGGCGCGACGCGTGATGGTCGCGGACCTCCGGATCGACGGCCGCCGGTGCCGGTCCACCGTCATGCGCTCGGGCGAGATCGGCCCGGGCTAGGCGTCCTGGCCCGGGCGAATCGTCAGCGGATCAGCGCGCGGCCGGCCGCGGCGGCGAAGCGCTCCAGCGCCGGGGCGTCCATGTCCGGTCGCGGGCGGATGATCAGGCGATCCACCCCGGCCGCCGCGTAGGCGTCGACGGTCGCCCGGTCCGGCACCTCGTAACTCGGCGGCGTGATGCTGATCTCCAGGCGTCCCAGCTCGGCCGGCCGGGGATGCGTCTTCGCGGCTTCGCGCAGCGCGCCGGCGAAGCGCTCGGTGGTGGGCAGATCCAGGCCGTACCCGTACCAGCCGTGACCCTGCGTCACCGCCCGGCGGAAGGCCGGCGCCGTGCGTCCGCCGACGACGATGCGAGGCGTGGGCGTCTGCACCGGCCGCGGCATCGCCTGGACGCCGTCGAACGCGACGAAGCGGCCCTTGAACGACGGCCTGGGCTGTGTCCACGCCGCGCGCATCGCCGCCAGGTACTCGTCGGCGATCCGGCCGCGGTCGGCGAACGAGACGCCGACGGAGCGCATCTCGGGCTCGCACCAGCCCACCCCGAGGCCGAAGACCAGGCGGCCGTTCGACAGCACGTCGAGCGAGGCGAGCTGCTTGGCGAGGACCAGGGCCTGGCGCTGGGGCAGGATGATGACGCCGGTCGCCAATAGGATGTGCGTGGTGTGGGCGGCCAGGAAGGTGAGCGCGACGATGGGATCGAGCAGTCGCTGATCGGGCGGCATGGGCCGCTCGGCCAGCGGCGGATCGGGTAACACGACGTGATCGGCCACCCACAGCGAGTCGAACCCGGCGGCCTCGGCCGCCCGGCCGAGTCGCGCGGCGGCCTCCGGGTACGCGCAGGTGTGCAGGTTGACGCCATGGATGCCGAACTTCATGGTGCTCCTCCTCTCCGGATGGCGCCGTCGTACCGCGACGACGGCGGCGCTGTCAAGGGCGGGCTCTTGTAGAATGCCCGTCATGCCAGCGCACGACACCGACCGGAAGCTCGAGATCGTGACCGACGTCCCCGACCGCGCCATGGTCGTCTTCGCCCACCCCGATGACGCCGAGATCGGCTCCGGCGGCGTGGTGGCGAAGTGGGTCGCCGCCGGCTGCGAGGTCGCCTACGTGCTGTGCACCAACGGCGATTCCGGCACCGCCGACCGCTCGCTCACCCCGGCCGAGCTGGCGCGCCGGCGGGCGGGCGAGCAGCGGGCCGCCGCCGACTTCATGGGCGTCCGCCACGTGGAGATGCTCGGCTATCCCGACGGCGAGCTGGAGGACACCCGGCGGTTCCTGGGCGACGTCGTGCGGGCCATCCGCAAGCATCGCCCCCACACGGTCTTCGTCCACGACCCCTACCGCATCAAGGGCTTCCAGCACCGCGACCACCGCAAGGCCGGCATCACCACGACCGACGCCGTCTACCCGTTCGCCCGCGACCACCTGCACTTCCCCGAGCATCTTGCCGAGGGGCTGGAGCCCCACAAGGTCCGAGAGCTGTGGTACTGGGGCATGGACGAGCCCAACGTCATCGTGGACGTCACCGCCTCGATCGACCGGCAGGTCGCCGCGCTGGTGCGCCACGAGAGCCAGATGCCCGGCTTCAGCGTGCCACCGGGCGAGACGATCGGCGCGCGCGTGAAGCGCAGCGCCGCCGAGCACGCCAACGGGTACGGCTTCGAGCACGGCGCGGTGTTCCGGCGCCTGGTCGCGCGGCGCTGACACCGGCGCCGCCAGGAGGACACGCGATGTCGCTTCGCGAGCAGATCCAGGGGGCCCTGCCCGTCACCGCGCCCCTCGTCCTCAACCCGCTGATGGCGCGGATGGCCGAGGCGGCCGGCTTCCCGGCCGGGTACCTCGGCGGCGGCGCCACCGGCTACCAGAAGGTCGCGCTGGAGGCCAACCTCAACCTGACCGAGATGTGCCAGGCCGCGCTGGACATCCGCGCGGTCTCGTCGCTGCCGCTCATCCTCGACGGCGCCTGCGGCTACGGCGACCCCATGCACATGCACCGCACCGTCGGGATGGCGGAGGCGGCCGGCTTCGCGGCCATCGAGATCGAGGACCAGCTGGTCCCCAAGCGCGCCCACCACCACGTCGGCGTCGAGCACATGATCCCGCTCGAGCTGATGGCGGCCAAGGTGCGCGAGGCCGTGGCGGCGCGGCGCAGCCGCGACTTCCTGATCGTCGGCCGCACCAACGCGGTGCGGGCCAGCGACATGGACGACGCGCTCCGCCGCGGCGAGGCATATCGCAAGGCGGGCGCCGACCTGGTGCTGCTCTCGATGGCCAACCGGCCCGAGCAGCTGAGGCTGATCGCCGAGCGGCTCGGCGGCCCGCTGATGTACCTCGCCGGCCGCGGCGGCCTCGCCGGACTCGGCATGTCGCTGAAGGACCTGGGCGCCCTCGGCTACAAGATCGTCGCCGACCCGTCCACACCCCTGCTCGCCGCCTTCGTGGCGTGGAAGAAGGTCTACGCCGATCTCGCCGAGGACTTCGGCGGCACGCAACCGAAGACCGACTGGAGCCCGGTGGAGCACGAGATGCTGAAGACGATCGACATCGACACGCTGCTGGCCGTCGAGCGCGCCACCGTCGAGAAGGGGACATGACGATGCCCGTCGAGTTCGGCGTCCTGATCCCGACCCGCGAGGCGATCATGTCCGGCCGTCCCGAGACCGCCCCGCTGCTCGCGATGGCCGAGCGCGCCGAGGCGGCCGGCTTCGACTCCGTGTGGATCGGCGACTCGATCACCGCGCGCCCGCGCCACGAGCCGCTCACGCTGATGGCCGCCGTCGCCGCGCGGACGACGCGGATCCGGCTGGGCACCGGCGTGCTGCTGCCCGCCCTGCGCAACCCCGTCGTGCTGGCCCACGTGATCGGCACGCTCGACCGCGTCGCCGAGGGGCGCGTGATCCTCGGCGTCGGCATCGCGGCCGACACGCCGGCGATCCGGCGCGAGTTCGCGGCCACCGGCGTGCCGTGGGAGCGCCGGGTCGGGCGCTTCCTGGAATCGCTGGAGATCTGCCGCGCGCTCTGGAGCCGCGACCGCGTGAGCTTCAGCGGCAAGCACTTCACCCTGCAGGACGTCACGATGGAGCCGAAGCCGCACCGGCCCGGCGGCCCGCCCATCTGGATCGGCGGCAGCGGGCCCACGGCGTTCCGCGAGGCCGCGCGCTTCGACGCCTGGTTCCCCACCGGCCCCGGCGTGGAGTTCTTCGCCGAGCACTTCCCCCGCATCCAGGCCGCCGCCCGCGCGGCCGGCCGTCCTGCCGACGCCGTCGCCGGCGCCGCCTACCTGACGCTGGCCCTCGACCGCGACCGGGCCGCCGCCGAGCAGCGGCTGAGCCACTTCCTCGAGACTTACTACGCCGCGCCCGCGAAGACGATCATGACCCGCCAGGCCACCTACGCCGGCCCGGTCGAGGGCTGCGTCGAGTGGCTGCAGCGCTGGATCGACGCCGGCGCCCGCCACCTGGCGCTCCGCTTTGCCGGCGGCGACCAGCTGGCCCAGGTGGACGAGGCCGCCGCGCGGCTGCTGCCGCGCCTCGCGCGATGAGCCGGGGCGTGGCGCTCGCCGTCCTGCTCCTCACGGCCGCGTGCACGCCCGCCGGCGACACGATCGGCGGCCCGGAGTACACCGCCGAGGCGCTCGGCCGGCTGAAGGCCGAGGCGGAAGCCGCGTGCGAGCAGCGTCGGCAGCCCGTGCCGCCCCATCCGTTCACCACCGACGGCTGCTCGATGTGGCCCGACTCCGCCTGGCAGGCATGCTGCGTCGCCCACGACGTGCCGTACTGGTGCGGCGGCATCGCCGACGACCGCCGGCAGGCCGACGAGCAGCTGCGGGGGTGCGTGGCGGACAAGGGTTCCCCCGGCGTCGCGGCCTTCATGTACTGGGGGGTGCGGGCCGGCGGCCACCCCTGGCTTCCCTTCCCGTGGCGCTGGGGGCTACGGCCGGGAGTCGCCGCACGGCTACGACGAGCGGCGGCCCTAATGAGTCTCGTGAAACGTGGTGACGCCGGGGGCCGGGCGCAGGGGTCGGGGGCGCGCCGGCATGGCGAGCCGTCGTCGCCGTTGCCGCTCCGGGCGCGGCGAGCGAGCCGCCGAGGATTCGACTGGACGGTGCCCCAGCCCCCGCTGGGGGATGGGGGGACCGAGCGAGCCGTGCCC
>DASWJN010000033.1:0-7044 GCA_036397135.1 Candidatus Methylomirabilota bacterium | reverse complement strand
GCGGGGGCGGCGCGCCCGCCCGGGCGCCGGCGCGACGGTCACACGCTCGACCGGTGCACGTAGCCGTAGCGGGCGTTGCTGCGCTCGCCGCCGGCGGCCACGTACTCCGAACGGAGCGCCGCGATCGTATCGTTGGTGATGGCGCCCAGCGCCGCCTTCACGTGCAGGTCGTAGAGTGCGGCGGCGTTGCCGCCGAAGATGGCGCTCTTCACCATCCCGTCGGCCGGGCCCAGCGGCGCGAAGCCGTGCGTCCTGCGCATGTCCTCGGGGATCTCCAGCCGCCTCAGCGCCTCGATCTGCCACTGTGGCGAGCCGTACCAGACGGAGTCCGACCCCCACAGCACGCGCTCGGCGCCGAGGCCACGCACCAGCGTGCCCATGAAGGCGGCCGCGAAGCGCGGGCTGGCCACGGCGGAGTTCGCGAAGGCGGTGCCGATCTCCGCGTACACGTTGTTGACCCCGAACTTCGCGGGGATCTCGGCCAGGTCGGTGGCCCACTTGATGCGGCCGGTCTGCTCGAACTCGGCCAGGGCGGCGGCCGGCGGCTCCAGGAACGCGCGCAGCGCGCCGTGGTAGATGACGAAGTTGATCCGCGGCCAGTCCTTGGCGGCCTTGCCGAGGTCGTTGACGGTCGCGTGCTCCCACACCTGCGGCCAGGACTTCTCGTAGTCGGCGGGCAACAGCCCCTTGTGGATGCAGACGGTGGTGATGCCGGCCTTGGCGATCTTCTCGTAGAACGGGTACATGAGCTTGTCGTCGTCCAGCCGCCAGAACGAGCCGAGCTTGGACGGGAACAGCGGGTCGCCGATCGTGTAGCCCTTCCAGCTGTCGGGTTTGAGGGTGGCGATGGCCCGGTCGACCTCGTTCATCCAGCCGGCCTTCTTCGGGGTGAACACCGTATGGCCGAGCAGGCGCCGGGAGCCCGCGATCCGGTTGATCGCCGTCCGGGCCGCGACGATCTGGTCGTTGCTCAGCAGGTCCCAGGTCGGATCGTCGAACGGCGCGCCGGAGAGCAGCGCCACCTTGGTGTCGCTGTCGACGTAGACCTCCTTGACGTAGTTCTCGAACTTGAAGCGGGCGAGGTCCTTCTCGCCGGCCAGCGCGGGGTTCCAGTGCTGCTTGGCGTACTGGGCGAGCCCGAGCAGGCCGTCCTGCTTGAAGTCGTCGCGCACGAAGTGGGTCTGGACGTCGAAGATGAACTGGCCGGCGAGCGCGCCGGCCCGGGCCGCGGCCACCCCGGGCTGCTGCGCCTCGGCCGGCGTCACCTCGAAGACGGGGCCGAACACCTCGTTCATGGCGAGGAAGGCGGCCGCCATGCCGGCGGCGCTGGCGAGGAACTGGCGGCGGCTCTGGCCCTGCCGGCGGCCGACCTGGTCGGCCATCTCCTTGATGCGCGCCTCCACCCGTTGCTGCTCGCGCGTCTGCGGCAAAGGGTTGAACTCGCCGTTGGAGACGATCTGGGTCGGGACCGGCGAGCGGAAGGCGGTGCTCTCGGCGGGGGCGGTGCGGGTGAGCTCAGCGGGACTGAGATAGTGGGGCATCGCGGACCTCCTGCGACTCGGTTCTGGCGTCGGCGGGCACAAGCCTACACCAGCCGCTCCCGCAGTCGCGAGCTGATGGTGTCCACCACCATGACCATCGCGACGGTGACGAGCAACACGGTGGAGGCGGCCGGGTAGTCGATCATCCGCAGATAGGTCTGAAGGTAGAAGCCGATGCCGCCGGCGCCCACGAAGCCGAGCACGGTGGCCGCCCGGATGTTGGACTCCAGGCGATAGAGCACGTAGGAGAGGAAGAGCGGCAGCACCTGCGGCAGCACGCCGTAGCGCAAGATCTGAAGTCGCGTGGCGCCGGTGGCGGTGACGGCGTCCACGGGGCCGGGGTCGATCCCCTCGATGGCCTCGGAGTAGAGCTTGGCCAGCGACGTCGTCGTGTAGGCGATCACCGCGAGCACGCCCGGGAACGGCCCCAGGCCGACCGCGGCCACGAAGACGAGCGCGTACACCAGCGTGTCCACGCTGCGGAAGAAGTTGAGCACGGCCCGGGCGGGGTAGAAGACGGGGGTGGGGGCGACGTTGCGCGCCGACAGGAAGCCGAGCGGCAGCGCGAAGACGGCGGCGACGGTGGTGCCCAGCAAGGCGATCTCTACCGTCTTGAGGGCGCCGGCCAGAGCGGCCGGCAGCACGCTCGGGTCGGGCGGCAGCATGCGGCGCAGGAAGTCGAGGATCCACGGCACGCCGCGGGCCAGGCGCACCGGATCGGCGCCCGTGTCCCAGGCCAGCCACAGCAGCACCACGACGGCGACGAAGAGCGTCGCACGTCTCACGCGGGCGCTCCGTAGATCGCCTCGGCCACCGCCAGCGTGACCGCCGACGGCGGCCCGTCGAACGCGACCCGGCCGGCGCGGAAGCCCACGATGCGGGTGGCGTAGGCGAGCGCGGTCTCGAGCTGGTGCTGGCTGACGACCAGCGTGAGCCCGCGCTCGGCGTTGATCGCTTTCAAGATCCCCATGATGTCGGCGGTGAGGGCGGGGTCGAGGCTGGCGGTGGGCTCGTCGGCGAGGATCACGCTGGGGGCCTGGGCGAGCGCGCGGGCGATGGCCACGCGCTGCTGCTCGCCGCCCGACAGCGTGTCGGCGCGGCGTCCGGCCAGGTGGGCGAGGCCGACCTGGGCCAGGCAGGCGAGCGCGAGGTCGTGGTCGCGGGCGGGGAAGCGGCCGAGCAGGCTCGGCAGCGTGGGCACGTAGCCGAGCCGGCCGGCCAGCACGTTGTCGAGCACCGAGGCCCGACGCACGAGGTTGAATTGCTGGAACACCATCCCGATCTGCCGGCGCGCGGCCCGCAGCTCGGCCGGGCCGGCGCCGGTGACCGCCCGCCCGGCGACGCGCACGCTGCCGGCGGTCGGCTCGACGAGCCGGTTGATCGCGCGCAGGAACGTCGTCTTGCCGCTGCCGCTGCGACCGAGGATCACCACGAACTCGCCCGCGCCGACGGTGAGGTCGACGCCGTCGACCGCGCGGACGGCGGGCGGCAGGACCACGCGCAGCCCGGCCACCTCGATCATGGACACAGCGGCGCGGGCGGGCGCCGAGGCGCTCAGCGCGGTCGGGCGCCGAGCAGCTCGATGGCCGCCCGCACCGGGTCGTACTCGCGATCCTCGGCGGCCTCGAACCCGTCGATGTCGTACAGGCGCTTGAGCAGCGCGGCGTGCGCGGGTCCCCGGATCTGCAGCAGCGCCTCCCGGACCCGGGCGACGATCGCGGGGTCGAGGCCGTCACGGGCGGCGATGCCGGCCTCGGGGATCGGCTCGGTCTCGGCGACGAAGACGATCCGCTCGCGCTCGGCGGGGTCCTTCAGGTATTGCTCGCGGGCCAGGTCGAAGGAGGCGATGGCGTCGACGTGGCCGTTGAGCAGGGCGCGCATGCTGGCGTCGTGGGCGCCGGAGAACACGACCTCCTTGAAGAAGGTCCGGGGATCGCGGTTCTTCACCAGCCCGCGCCTGATCAGGAGCACCATCGGGTAGATGTAGCCGGAGGACGAGGCGGGGTCGACGAAGGCGATGGTCTTTCCCCGCAGCGCTTCGACCGACGTGATTCCGGAGTCTCTGCGGACGTAGATGCGCGAGGTGAACGACGCCTTGCCGTGCCAGAGGTTCTTGGCCACGATCGTCGCTTTCGCCTCCCGGCTGGCCAGGACGTAGCCGCCCGGGTGGACGAACGCCAGGTCGGCGGTGCGGTTGCGCAGCGCCTCGATGACCGCGGCGTAGTCCGAGGCCACCGTCACCCGCACCGGCATGCCGGCCAGCGTGCCCAGCACCTGCGCGAACTCCTCGCCGGTGGCCATCAGATCGGTCGGCTTCTGCGAGGGCGTGAGCACGAGGTGCAGCGAGGACTGCGCGGCGACCGCGGGGACGGCGCCGAGCGCCAGCATTGCCGCCAGCATCACCGCGAACCACCGCCGCGAGGTCGCCGTCATCGCAGCCCGAGAGTAGCAGTATTGTCCAGGTCCGCGCGAACCCCACGCCAGGGAGCCGTTCTCCAGCAGCAACAGATCTGGCTTGGCCGTTTCAAGAGCCGTCAGCGCCTCTGGGCCGCACGCGTAACTCAAAACATGATATTTCTCGCTGAGGATGACCGTGAGAATCTCCAGGTTGTCCTGGTCATCCTCAACGAGGAGCAGCCGCGCAGTCTTCATGCCTCTCCCGTCACCAATGGACAGATCTGCCGCTTAACCAATAAAACGTCAAATCGGTCCGTTCGGATTGATGCCGATGCGCCGGTGGGGTAAGGAGGCCCGGCACCCGGCAAGCGGCGGCGTCGTCCCGATGCAGGGCGACACCGGCACCGGTGGTCTAATGGGGCGCATGCCGCGCGAGATCGGGATCGTCGACGACCACGAAGCCGTCCGGGACGCCCTGCTGGAGATGGTGCAGGAGGCCGGGTACGCCGCGGTGGCGTTCTCCAGCGCGACGGCGGCGCTGGCGCGCATCGGCGAGCACCGGCCGGCCCTGGTCCTGCTCGACATGATGATGCCCGAGGTCGACGGCGCCGATTTCCTCGCCCGTCTGGCCCGGCTGCGGGATGCCCGCAGCGTGCCGGTCATCGTCGTCTCGGCCATCGGCCATCTCCTGCAGGGCCTGCGCGGTCCGACGTCGACGCGGTAGGCGTGTCCGACGTGCTGCCCAAGCCGGTCGGCTACACGACGCTGATCGCGGCCGTCGAGCGGGTCATCGGCCCGCCTTGACCCGCGGCGGCCGTTTGGGGACAATCGGGTGTCGTGTCCACGACCCCGACGGTCCGCAAGCGCAGGATGGCCGCCCGGCCGGCGCGCAGGAGCGCGCCGAAGCCGACCGCCGTCCGTGTCAAGATCGTGCGCTTCGTCCCCCGCCGCCTGCTGGAGCGCGTCACCCGCGCGCAGGCCGGCCAGAGCGGCGGTGGCTGCGTCAAGTGCGGCAGCCTGTTCCTCGAGATCGAGCCGGCGTTCGTGCACTGCCGCTACTGCGGCAGCCTGTCGCGGATCCGCGGCGCCTCGCTTCTCGCCCAGGAGGAGTACGAGATGCGCTCGGGCTTGCGGCTGGCCTCCTGACCGTCCCGCCCGACCCCCGCCTCGCCCGCAACGGCCCCGTTTCGTTGGTACGCTGCTCGTATGACCGGCCCGCAGGCGGGGGGTGTGAAGGATGGCGGCAGGGCCGCTCGATGAGCTGACGCGGGCCAACCCCGCCTACGTCGCCTCGCTGTACGACGACTACCGGCGCGATCCGAGCTCGGTCGACGAGCGCTGGGCGCTCATCTTCGCCGGCTACGACTACGCGCGGGGCGGCGGCGAGGCCGCGCCGCCGCCGCCCGAGCGCCCATCGACATCCCCGCTCCCCGTCGCCGACGTCGTCCACGCGTATCGCGAGCTGGGTCACCTCGTGGCCGACCTCGATCCGCTGGGCGGCAGCGCCCGCGATCACCCGCTCCTGCGCCTGGAGGAGCTGGGGGTCGGCCCCGGCGACCTCGACCGCGCCGTCGACTGGGCGCCGTTCGCGCCCGGCACCGTGGGCCCGCTGCGCGACCTGCTGGCCGCCCTGCGCGAGACGTACGCGGGGACGCTCGCCGTCGAGTACATGGGCATCGCGGACAAGGCGCGCCGCGACTGGGTCCGGGCGCGCTTCGAGCCGGCGCGCAACCGCCCTGCGCTCGACGCCGCCGCCCGGCGGCAGGCGCTCGAGCAGCTCGTCGCCGCCGAGACGTTCGAGCAGTTCCTGCAGGCGCGGTTCACCGGCCAGAAGCGCTTCTCGCTGGAGGGTGGCGACGCGCTCGTGCCGTTGCTGGCCGCGCTGGTGGACGAGGCCGCCCGGCTGGAGGTGGACGAGCTGGTGCTCGGCATGCCGCACCGGGGCCGCCTCAACGTGCTCGCCCACGTCCTGCGCAAGCCCTACGAGCTGATCCTCGCCGAGTTCGAGGGCACCCGGCTGCCGCCGGACGTCCACGGCGATGGCGACGTGAAGTACCACCTCGGCTTCTCCCACGACCACACGACCCCCGAGGGCCGGCGTATTCACCTCTCGCTCAGTCCCAACCCGAGCCACCTGGAGGCCGTCGACCCCGTCGTGGAGGGCATCGTGCGGGCCAAGCAGGCCTATCTCGGCGACACCGAGCGCCGGCGGGTGGCCCCGGTGCTCCTGCACGGCGACGCGGCGTTCGTGGGCCAGGGCGTGGTCTACGAGACGCTGGCCCTGGGCGCCCTCCCGGGCTACACGACCGGCGGCACCATCCACGTGATCGTCGACAACCAGATCGGCTTCACCACCGCGCCGCCCGAGTACCTGTTCACGCGCTATCCGTCCGATCCCGCCCGGGCGCTGGAGGCGCCCGTCTTCCACGTCAACGCCGACGATCCCGAGGCGGCGGTGCAGGCGGCCGGGCTCGCGGTGGGGTACCGTCAGGCCTTCGGGGCCGACGTCGTGATCCACCTCGTCTGCTATCGCCGCCACGGCCACAACGAGACGGACGATCCGACGCTCACCCAGCCGGTCCTCTACGAGCAGATCCGCAATCACCCGACCGCCGTGGCCCAGTACGTCAAGCGCCTGGCCGAGCGCGGCGTGGTGGACGAGGACGAGGTCAACCGGCTGCGCGGCGCCCAGCGCGCGCGGCTCGACGAGGCGCTGGCGGCCGCCCGCCGCGACCGGCCCCGGCAGGCGGTGCTCGCCTTCGGCGGGGTGTGGCGCGGGCTGGGCTGGGCCGGCGAGGACTGGAGCGCCGACACGCGCGTGGCACGCGAGCGCCTGCGCGCGATCTCCGAGGGCCTGCGCCGGTTGCCGGAGGGCTTCACGCCCCACCCGCGCGCGCGGCGGTTGCTCGACGAGCGCCATGCGCGCGTGGAGCGCGGGGAGGGGATCGACTGGGGCACGGCCGAGCTGCTGGCCTACGGCAGCCTGCTGCTCGAAGGCATCCCGGTGCGGCTGTCGGGCCAGGACTCCGTGCGCGGCACGTTCAGCCAGCGCCATGCCGCGGTGTTCGACGCCACCGACGGCCACGCCTGGGTCCCGCTCGACCAC
>DASWJN010000032.1:0-19919 GCA_036397135.1 Candidatus Methylomirabilota bacterium | reverse complement strand
GATGGCGCTGTGGTTCCTGGGATACCCGACGAGCGCGCTCGAGCGCAGTCACGGGGGCCTGGCGCTGGCCCGAGAGCTCGCCGACACGGGCAGCATCGCCAACGCCCTGCCCTTCGCCGCCATCGTCCACCAGTTGCGCGGGGACCTCGAGGCCACCTGGGAGGTCACCGAGTCGCTCATCGCTCTCTCCATCGAAGGCGGGTTCCAGCAATGGCTGGCGTTCGGGCGGGTCTTCGAAAGCTGGGTCCACGCCAAGCGAGGCCGGGGCGATGAGCCCTTCACGCGGCTCCGCCGTGATATCGAGGCCTACCGGGCGACGCAGAGTGAATTCTACGTGCAGTGCTTTCTCGTCCTTCTGGCGACGGCCCAGCTGCAAGGGGGTGAGGCGTCCGCGGGCCTCGATACCGTTGCCGCCGCCCTCGGGATGGCCGATGCCACGGGGGTGCTGCTCTGGGACCCCGAGTTCCTTCGGCTCCGGGGCGAGTTGCTGCTTGCACGGGACCCGGCCGCCGCGCCCGACGCGGAGGCCGCGTTTCGCCAGGCACTCGCCCTCGCCCGGCGCCACCTGGCGAAATCCTGGGAGCTGCAGGCCGCGACCAGCCTGGCCCGGCTGCTCGCCCGCCAGGGCAAGCGCGACGAGGCACGCGCGCTCGTCGGCGCCGTCTACGGCTGGTTCACGGAAGGCTTCGACACCGTCCCGCTCCGGGAGGCGAAAGCGCTCCTCGACGAGCTGGGTTAGCGCAGCGCGGGACTGTTCCCCACACTCCACCCAAGAGGAGAACCCGATGGCCTTTCGCATCAACCACATCCACCTGAAGGCGCCCGATCCCCGCAAGACGGCCGAGTGGTACGAGAAGGCGTTCGCGTTCAAGATCGTCAGCGACGAGACGCGCGTGTTCGGGGACCGGTTCGTCCGCTGCCTGAGCGAGGACGGCGGGATGGCGGTCAACATCTCCGGCGCCCGCAGCAACGAGACGCTCGGCCCCGGCGACGCCTCCGCCCACCACGGGCTCGAGCACTTCGGCTTCGACACCGAGGACATCGAGGCGGACATCCGGCGGCTGGAAGGGCTGGGCGCCCGGCTGCTGGAGGGGCCGATCCAGAATCCCAACGGCCCCCGGATCGCGTTCCTGCGCGCGCCCGACGACGTCCGCGTCGAGCTGGTCGAGCGCCGCAAGATCGCCGGCGGCTCCGGCTGCGGCTGCTGAGGCAGGCCGCCGAGAGAGGGCCGGCTACGCCGCCCCGGCCAGCAGCTTGCCCCGCAGCCGCTCCATCTGCTCGTGGAACGGCGAGCCGCCGCGGGCGGTCATCGGGGTCTGCTCGGCCAGCGTGGTGTGCAGCTCGACGAGGATCGGGCCCTCGTCCTTCAGGAGCGCGGGCAGCCGGCGCTGGAAGTCGTCCAGCTCGCCGATGGCCAGCGCGCTGCGGTAGCCGGCCCCGCGGGCCATCGTGACGAAGTCCACGGTGAGCCCGCCGGGGATCTCCTGCGCCCCGGAGGTGTGGTAGACGCCGTTCTTGAAGAGCAGGTGCACGAGGTTGCGCGGCCGGGCGCCGGCGATGGTGGCGAGCGAGCCGAGCTGCATCAGCAGCGAGCCGTCGCCGTCGAGCACGATCACCCGGCGCTCGGGCCGCGCCAGCGCCAGGCCGAGGCCGAGCGACGAGGCGCCGCCCATGAACCCCACGCAGCCGGCCGAGAGGTCGTCGGGGGCGATGTCCCGCCAGGCGGGGGCCGTCGTCATGGTGGGAATGCAGATCGCGTTGCCGCGGGCGGCGGCGATCGCGCGCAGCACGTCTTCGGGCTTCATGGCCATCAGCTGGTCTCCAGCCCCACGAGCACCGCGGCCGGGCCGCGCCGCTGCCGGCTCAGGCGGTAGTACTCCGGAATGCGGTGCACGTCGTCGGGCCCCTCCAGCCGCGCGTGGGGCACGCCGAAGGTGTCGAGGAGCGGCTCGCAGTAGCGCACCATCGAGTGGCGCGACTCGCGGGGGTCCTTGTCCTTCTCGCGCTGCAGCAGCCCGATCATGTAGAACATCGGGATCTTGCCGTCCATGGCCACGCCGCGCAGCGTGTTGATCGAGGCGTAGAGCCCGGCGTGCTGGATCATGAGGACGACCGGCTCGCCGCCGGCGTAGAGGCCGGCCGCGATGGTGACCGCCTCGTCCTCGGTGGCGCAGGTCAGCACGCGGATCGCCTCTTCCTTGTCGAGGGCGGCCAGCACCGTCTTCTGGTGGGTGTCGGGCACGCTGAGGATCCAGCCGAGGTGGTCGGAGGGCCGGCGTCCCCAGCCCTCGGCCGTGCGGGCGGCGCGCGCCTCGCGGAACGTGTCCTTGAGCGTGTCGATGACGAGCGACGCGGGAATCGATTCGGGCATGCGAGCCTCCAGGGCGACGTGTCGGCCTATCCTACCGGAACGGGGTCGGCTTGGGAATGCGGGCGCGGTCATGCGCGGCGCCGGCCGAGGGTGTCGACGAGGCGGCAGAGCTCCTCCGGATCGATGGGCTTCCGGAGGTGGCCCTGGAAGCCGGCCGCCAGGAAGTGACTCGGCCGGCGCTCGGCATGCGCAGTCACGGCGATGGCCGGGACCACCCTTCCCGCCTTGGCCTCGCGCGCCCGCAGCTGCTCGATCAGCCAGTACCCGTCGCGCTCCGGCATGGCGATGTCGGTGACGACGACGTCGGGGACGACGCGGTCGAGCACGGCCAGGGCCTGCTCGGCGCTCTCGGCCACCGACACCAGGGCCCCGGCGTATTGCAGGATGGCTCTGAAGAGATCGCGGGCGTCCGCGTTGTCGTCCACGACGAGGACGTGAACGCCAACCAGCCGCCCCCCCGGAACCCTGCGTCCCATCGCGTCCGGGGCCGCGGTGCAAGAAGATTGCCGGTCCTAGCGCGTCAGCTCGGAGACCACCTGACAGAGCACGCGGATCTCGACGGGCTCTGCGACGTAGCCGTCGAGCCCGTTCACGCGCGCCGCGCCCGCCAGCGCCCGAGGTCCCACGCCGACGATCGGAATCTTGCTTCCATCGTCCGGGCGCGCCGCGCGAAGCTCCCGCACCACCCCCCACGCGACCTCGGCGGGCGGCCGCAGGCCCAGCACGAGTATCCGCGGCACGGTTTCGTTCATCAGGGCCCGCGCATGCGCTGCTGAGCGCGCCTCCTGGACGAGCGCTCCGCAGTAGCTCAGGAACGCACGCAGGATCGCCCGCGCCTCGGCGTCCTCGTCCACGAGGAGCACGTAGATGCCCGGGAGCTCTGCCGGCGGCTGGAATCCACCGAGGGCCATGGCCCCTTCCGGAGCAAGGCCCGAGCCATGGGTTCTCCGAGTAAAACTGGGGTCGACCCTTGTAAGACTTACCCCGTCACGGACTATCCGCGCTCGAGAATGTGCAGCCCGCGTCCCCGGTCGATGAGATAGATCAGCCCGCGGTCGTCGACGAACACGTCGTTGCTGCACACGCGCTCGTGGCCGGGCGGCGGCGCCGGCAGGAAGTTCCCGACCTCGCGCGGCGCGTGCGGCCGGGCGATGTCCACGATGCGCAGGCCGTAGGCGAACCACGCCACCGGGATCTCGGTGCCCGTGATCGTCTCGACCGGCTGGTGGCAGCCGGTGAATTCCGGCTGGGGCGTGCCGTCGACGCCGGCCACCTGGAAGCTGGCGAAGGGCACCGGCCGCCGCTCGTCGGTGATGTCCACGAGCCACAGGAACGACGGCGGCCCCGGCTCGAGCTTGGCCACGTCCTCGTCGGCCACCACCAGGACGCGCCGCCCGTGCAGCGGGAACGGCACCGGCAGGGCCGTGTGGGTGGGGGTGATGAAGGGCGGGCTCCAGTCGAGCCCCGAGACGAGCCGCGGCCGGCTCATGTCCTCGATGTCGAGGATCACGAAGCCCCCGTGCCAGTAGCTGACGTAGAGCCGGTTGCCGAGGCGGATGGGATGGTGGCAGCGGTGCTGCCGCCCCTTCCACGAGGGTGTCTCGCCCCCGGCCGTCCACTGCCCCGGCATCCACCAGCGCCCCACCTCCTGTGGCCGGCCCGGGTCGGCCAGGTCGAAGATCATCATGATGTTGCCGACGTAGCCGTCCATCTCCGGCGAGATGTACGCGTAACGGCCGTCGAAGGTGAAGCGGTGCACGCCGAGGCCGCCCGAGCGCCAGAAGGTGATCTCGCGCGGCTTGCCGGGGTTCGAGATGTCGTGGATCCCCAGCCCGCCGGCGCCCGGTCCCGCCGGCTGGGCGCCGTGGCCCTCGCGGTTCACCAGCAGGAGCCCGTTGGCGGCGCGGACCTTGTGCGAGTGGGTGCCCGGAGGCACCTGGAGGTGGGCCACCTGCCGCGGCGCCTTGGGGTCGCTGACGTCCACCAGCGTCGTGCCGTGGGGGGCCTTCATGTGGGCGATGCACGCCACCCGGCCGTCCACCACCACCTGGCCGCCCCCCGGGCAGTCGAACCAGGCGACCTGTCGCAGACCCTGCGCGCTGGCACCGTTGCTGCTGCTCATCGTGACCCTCCGGGTGTGACGGGCTCGCCTCGCCTCCCGCCGCCGCTTGCAAAGCCACGCCGGGTTTGGGGATGCGGGCCGGTATCATAGCGCAGAGACGTCGCCGTCGCGACGCTGGAGCATCCGAGGAGGATCGCCCGTGCTGGCCGCCTGGGGTCGCGTCGCGCATCGCTTCCGGTGGCCGCTGCTACTGCTGTCGCTCCTTCCGCTGCTGCCCGCCGCCTGGCTGTTGCTGCGGGGCAGCGATCTCGACGTGCAGGTGACGCCGCCCGCCACCGAGGCCGTCCGCGCCGTCGAGCTGATCGACCGCGAGCTGCCCGGCCGTCCGCCCACGATCGGCCTCGTCCTCAGCCATCCCTCGCTGGACGTCGCCGATCCGGCGTTCCGGCAGGCGGTCGAGCAGGCGCTGGCGCCGCTCCGGACGGACGCGCGCGTCGCCCGGGTGCGCACGGCGTGGGACCGGTCGCCGCCCGATCCCGCGTGGCTCGCGCGCGACGGGCGGCGCACGTACGCGGAGGTCGAGCTGCAGGGCCGGGCGCCGGCCTTCGCCTCGATGACCTTCGGCGGCCTGCCGCCGGGCCTGTACGCGGCCGTCCGCGGCCAGGTGCGCTCCGACACGCTGGAGGTGCTGGCGGTGGGGCCGGCCGCCACGAACCACGACTTCAGCCAGGTGGCCCGCCGCGACCTGCGCCGCTCGGAGCTGGTCGTGCTGCCCCTCGTGCTGGCCTTGCTGCTGTTCGTCTTCGGCTCCGCGGTCGCCGCCGTCCTGCCGCTGCTCGTGGGCGTGCTGGCGGTGGCGATCGGCCTGGCCGGCACCGGGCTGCTCGCCCGGCTCACGCCGGTGTCCGCCTACGCCGGCGACATCGTCAGCATGGTCGGCCTCGGCGTGGCCATCGACTACTCGCTCTTCGTCGTCAGCCGCTACCGCGAGGAGCTGCGCGAGCACCCGCCGGCCGAGGCCCTGGCGCGCGCGCTGGCCACGGCCGGCACCGCGGTCGTGTTCGCGGGGCTCACCGTGGGCATCGGCCTGGCCAGCCTCACGCTCCTGCGCATGAACACGGTCAGCTCGCTGGGGTGGGCCGGCATGATCGTGGTCGGCGCCGCCCTCGTCTACAGCCTCACCTTCCTGCCCGCGCTGCTGGCCATCCTGGGGCCGCGCGTGAACGCGCTGCGCGTGCCGTTCGTGGGCCGGAGCGACGGGCGGACGGACTCGCGGTTCTGGCACCGGATGGCCGGCTTCGTGATGGCCCGGCCGTGGCCGGTGGTGGTGCCGGTGGTGCTCGTGCTCCTGGCGGTGGGCCTGCCGCTGCAGCGCATCCGGCTCGGCACCGGCGACGCGACCACGCTGCCGCCGGCGATGGAATCCCGCCGCGGGATCGAGGTGCTCCAGCGCGAGTTCCCCGACGCCGCCACCACGCCGATCGTGCTCGTGCTCCACTATCGCGAGGGCAGCCCGCTGGCGGCGGCGCGCATCCGGCAGCTCTACGACCTGAGCCGCTGGGTCGCCGCTCAGCCGGGCGTGCGGCGGGTGGACAGCATCGTGGACCTGGCGCCCGGCCTGAGTCCCGAGCAGTACGCGCAGATCGCCGCCGTCCCCGCCGCCTTCCGGCCCCCCGGCCTCGACCTCGCCTTCAAGCAGCTGGTCGGCGAGCGCGTCGTGCTCCTGGCGGCGCACACGCGCCTGCCGCCGTCCAGCGACGAGGCGCGCGAGCTGGTGCGCCGGATCCGGCGCGAGCACCCGCCGGTGGACGCCGAGCTGCTGGCCACCGGGCCCACGGCGTTCGACCTCGACTTCATCGAGGTCATTGGCGATGCCACGCCGGCGGCGGTCGGCTTCATCGTGGTCGCGACCTACCTGGCCCTGTTCCTGCTCCTGCGCTCGGTGGTGCTGCCGCTCAAGGCCATCGTGATGAACCTGCTGTCGATCACCGCCTCCTACGGCGCGCTGGTGTGGATCTTCCAGGAGGGGCACCTGGCCGGCTGGCTCGACTTCACGCCGGGGCCCATCGAGATCCCGATCCCGCTGATCATGTTCTGCATCGTGCACGGGCTCTCGATGGACTACGAGGTGCTGCTGCTCAGCCGCACCCACGAGGAATGGCGGCGCACCGGCGACAACGCGCTGTCGGTGGCCGAGAGCCTGGCTCACACCGGGCGGCTCATCACCGGGGCGGCCCTGATCATGGCCGGCGTCTTCTTCGGCTTCGGCGTCACCAACTCGGTCACGATGATCAAGGCCATGGGCATCGGCATGGGCATCGCGGTCCTCGTCGACGCCACCATCGTGCGGGCGCTGCTGGTGCCGGCCACCATGCGGCTGCTCGGGCGCTGGAACTGGTGGGCGCCGGCGGGGCTCGCGCGCGGCCCGGTGACGGGCGATAATGCCCGCCAATCGCTTCCGGGGAGGTCCATGTGAGCAAGAAGATCCTGTTCGCCGGCGCCGGGGCCATCGGCAGTTACCTGGGCGCGTTCCTGTCGCGCGCCGGCCATGACGTCACCCTCATCGACGCGTGGGCCGAGCAGGTCGACACGATCAACCGCCAGGGCATCGCCGTCACCGGGCCCCACGACCCGTTCACCGCGCGGCCCCGGGCCGTGCACCTGCACGAGGCCCAGCGGCTGCCGCGCGACTTCGACGTCGCCTTCGTGGCCATGAAGGTCTACGACACCGAGTGGGCCACCCAGCTCGCCGTCCGCCACCTGGCGCCGGCGGGCGTCGTCGTCGCCTCGCAGAACTGCTGGCCCGATCCGCGCGTGGCGGCCGTCGCCGGCGCCGGCCGGTCGCTCGGCCTCATCATGTCCAAGATCGGCGTGGCGTGCTGGAGGCCGGGCGAGGTCGAGCGCGGCATGGAGCGGGGCGGCAACAAGGGCCACGACGTCTTCCGCGTGGGCGAGCACGACGGCCGCATCACGCCGCGCGCCCAGGAGCTGGCCGAGATGCTGAAGGTGGTCGATGGCTCCCTGGTGACCGACAACCTCTGGGGCGAGCGTTGGTCCAAGCTCTGCGCCAACGCCATGGGCAACCCGGTCCAGGGCATGTCGGGCCTGGGGTCGGTCGAGATCGCCGGCAGCGAGGTCGGCCGCGCGATCACCATCCACCTGGCCGCCGAGTCGGCGCGGGTGGGGCTGGCGCTCGGCTACACGATCCCCAAGTTCAACGGCGAGGCCGCCGAGCGCTGGGCCGACGCCGGCAGTCGGCAGACGTATCAAGCGCTGGATGAGATGTTGACCCCCAAATCCGCGTCAACGCGCAACTGGAAGGCCTCCATGGCGCAGGACGTGGCCAAGGGGCGCCCCACCGAGATCGACTACATGAACGGACACGTAGTGGCCCAGGGCCGGGCCAAAGGCGTGCCGACGCCGGTCTCGGCGGCGGTGGTGGACTTCATGCACGACGTCGAGAGCGGCGCCCGCAAACCAGCGGGGGAGAACATCGGCCTCGTCCTCAAGCGCGCGGGCGTTTAACTCCCTGCGATCGACCGGCGGCCGGCGGGGGCCTGCGTCCTCCGGTCGCGCCGGTGGGGGTCTTCGTGAAGTCGTGTGGGTGAATCCAGAGATCGCTTGAGCAGGTTCACGGCGATGCGGCGTCCTGGGAGTAGCGCCGGGCTCTCTCCTCGCCGCCCGCGTTGCGCGTGACGAGCGGCCGCGCCGCCAGCGCTTCCATGCCCAATCCCAGCGGGCTCGTAACGGGCGGCGAAGCGCCATCAAGCCATCGCGCTGGCCGCCTTACAGGCCTGTCTCTGTCGGCCCGATGGCCCGGGGATGCAAGACGTCGATCGCGTAGCCCACATCCAGGCGCTCCCCCAGCCAACCCGGCATCGCGGTCCGCGCGTGCAGCACGAGCCCCAGGGCGTCGTGCCGCGCTCGGATGACCTCCACGGCATCGCTCGGCACATGAGAAGGAGGCGGCACCTCGGGCAGGAGCCGGCCGTCCGGCCGTCTGAACCGAAGCTCGCCATCGGGCTGTCGATCGACCTGGAATCCCTCCTCGTGGACCGCACGGTGATGTCGATTGCAGAGCAGGGCAAGGTTGGAAAGCGTGGTGGGGCCTCCTTGCACCCAGTGACGGATGTGATGGCCCTGGCCGAAGCGGACGCCACAGCCCGGGAAGCGACAGCCGCGGTCCCGGTGGTGAAGCGCCCGCCGTAACGCGGGCGGGATCGTGCGCGTGCGAGCCCCGACCTCCAGCAGGCGCCCCTCGGGGTCGTGCCGCATCACCACCCGGCTGGCGTCGCACGCCAGGCGCCGGGACGTTCCAGCTGGAACGCGCGCGCCGTCCTCGAGCACCGACTGGCCGGGGGCCTCCGGGTCGGCCAGCACCGCGGCGTCGACGTGGACTACCACCTGGTAGCGCTCGCCCGGGGCGCCGGGGTCGAGGCCGTGGTGCAAGGCGGTCTCCGCGACGAGGGCCAGCGCGTCCGCCTGCTGCTGCTCCATCGTCGGCGGCTCCGCCTCCGGCTCTTTCACGCGACGCTGTTGATAGAGCGCCTCGCGGGCGGCGGCCAGCGCCTTCAGGAGCAGGGCGCCGACCTCGGGCGCCAGCCGCCCGCGGATCCTCACGGTGCCGTCCTCGTCGTGATACACGTGCAGGGCGCGGCTCCTGTGCTGCCGGGCCGCCTCCTGCGCTTCGGCCTTGCGGTCCATGCGGCGCCAGCCCCGCACGAGCCGCGCGACGTGCTCGGCGGTGCCCGCGCGCCCGGCTGCCAGCAGTTGCTCTTCGGTCTCGGGGGTCACCACGCGCGTCAGCTCCCGGACCTTGGAGTACGACAGCTCGCCGCGGGCCAGGGCCTGGGCCAGCAGGGGCAGCGCACCCAGGGCGCGCGCGACGCGGACGTGCTCGCGGGCGGGGCCCGGCTGGAGTCCGATCCGCCAGGTCAGCCAGGCGGCGCAGGAGCGGAAGCCGGTGTTCCAGCCGCCGCGGGCGTCGAACTCGCGGATGAGGTCGAGCAGGCGGGCGGTGGCGGCGTCGAGGTGAGCGGCCAGCTCGGCGATCTCGTCACCGAGGCGATCGAGCTCGGCGACGGGCTCCGGCGTGGCGACGACGTCGAGCGCGCAGAGCGCCATGGGCGAGTCCTCCCTTCTGCTGGGGCGACTCTACACCGCGGTTTCAAAGCCCTCTGGGAGGCGCGCCAGGCGGCGATCGCGTCCGGAGCGAGATTTTTTCGTGACGCCCCTCCGACCGTGGCGCTGTGCGCGCGGGTGGCCCGCCGGGACGCCTTCCAGCCAGCGCTGCCGGCAGGCGGCCGCTGCACACGCCTGATGGTGTCAAGCGGAATCTTCAGAAGGTCTTCGTGAAGTCGTGTGGACGATATCAGACACCTGTGGGTATGGCGGCCCGGTCAGAGAGCGCCGGCCGCATGCCGGGAGCTCGCGGTGGGCCAGTCGAGGCGCTAGCTGATGATTGACTTCGATGTCGGCGTGAACACCTGGGCCACGTAACAGGGTCAAGCGCGTCGACTCCGACTACTTCGACGACACCGGCATGGTCTAGCAACTTCGCGCAGTGGTGCGAGGGGCGGAGCGTGCAGGCCCGTGGTAGTGTCGGCGCGCACCGAGCATGGATCCCCTCCTTCGAGAACCGGTCGTCATCGTTCCCCGCCGGCGCCGGGGGCTGTCGCCCCCGCAGCTGATCGTGCTGTCCTTCGCGGCGGCCGCGGCCGTGGGCACGCTCCTGCTCCGGCTGCCGGTGGCGCACGCGCCCGGCGCCCGCGTCGGCTGGCTGGAAGCCCTGTTCACCGCGACGAGCGCCATATGCGTGACGGGGCTGACCGTGGTGGATACCGGGACCGGCTTCAACGCGATCGGGCAGGCCGTCATCCTCGCCCTGATCCAGGTCGGCGGACTCGGCATCCTGACGGTCGGCACCCTGCTGGCTTTCGTCACGGGCCGGCGGTTGCACTTCCGTGAGCGGCTCAACCTCCAGACGCAGCTGAGCGCCGTGCAGGTCGGAGGCGTGGTGCGCCTCGTGCGCCGCATCGCCGCGCTCGTCGTCACCGTCGAGCTGGCCGGCGCCCTGCTCCTCTATCCCCGGATGTCAGGCGGGGAGGCCGGGGCGTGGCCGGCCGTCTTCCACTCCGTCAGCGCGTTCAACAACGCCGGCTTCTCGCTCCACGCCGACAGCCTCGTGCGCTACGTCGGCGACCCGCTCGTCAACGCGGTGATCCTCGGGCTCGTCGTCCTGGGGGGGCTCGGGTTCGTCGTGATCGTGAACCTCATCGCCCGCTACCGGCAGGCGCAGCGGGTCCCGCTCAGCCTGCATACCAAGCTGGCCCTGACCGCGACGGCGCTGCTGATCGGCCTGGCCGCCATGCTCGTGCTTGCGCTCGAGTGGACGAATCCTCGCACGCTGGGGGCGGTGCCGGTGCCGGTCCGCCCCATGGCGGCGGTGTTCCAGTCGATCACGCCCAGGACCGCCGGGTTCAACACGGTCGACTATGCCTCCATGCACCAGGCCACGCTCGTCGTCACCATGCTGCTGATGTTCATCGGCGGCAACCCGGGATCGACCGCGGGCGGCATCAAGACGGTCACCTTCGTCGTCCTGGTCGGCAGCGCCTGGAGCCTGAGCCGGGGCCGTGGCGAGCTGCAGGTCTTCGGCCGGCGCGTGCCGGTCGAGACGGCTGTCCGCGCCGGCGTCGTCACGCTCGTCGGCGCCATGCTCGTGACCGGCGGCCTGGCGTTCCTGTCGATCACCGACCCCGGGCTCGGCATGCTGCCGCTGGCCTTCGAGACGTTCTCGGCGTTCGGCACCGTCGGGCTGTCGATGGGGATCACCCCGGACCTGAGCCCGGCCGGGAAGCTGATTATCATCGTGTTGATGTTCGTGGGCCGGCTGGGCCCGCTGACCCTCGGCCTGGCGCTGCTGGAGGCGCCGCCCGAACGGCGGATCCAGTACCCGGCCGAGGACGTGGTCGTCGGCTGACAGGCCGGCAGGAGGACCCGTGAAGGCCAAACAGTTCCTGGTCATCGGCGCCGGACGCTTCGGCTCCGCCGTCGCCACGACGCTCTACAGCCTCGGCCACGAGGTCGTGGTGGTGGACCGCAGCGAGAAGGCCATCGAGGCGATCATGAACCAGGTGACCCACGCGGCGATCGTGGACGCCACCGACGAGGACGCGCTGCGCAAGCTCGGCTGCGCCAACTTCGACGCCGTCATCGTGGCCATCGGCGAGAACCTCGAGGCCAACATCCTGGCCACGGTGGCGGCCAAGGGCGTGGGCGCCCGGCACGTCGTCAGTAAGGTGGCCTCCGCCCTGGCCGCCCGCGTGCTGGCCAGGGTGGGCGCCGACGAGGTCATCCGGCCCGAGCACGACATGGGCGTCCGCGTCGCCCGGCAGCTGGCGACGCCGAGCATCCTCGATGCCTTCGACCTCGGCCCCGATCACGGCGTGATCGAGATCGAGGTCCGGCCCCCGCTGGCCGGGACCCTGGAACAGCTGCGCCTGCGCCAGCGCTTCGGCGTGCAGGCGATCGCCGTCAACCGGGCCGGCAAGCTGGAAGTCGGGCCGCACGGCGACTTCGAGCTGCGCCCGGGGGACAAGGTGGTGCTGATCGGCAGCAACGAGGCGATCCAGCGAATTCGCGAGTATCTCAGCGAGTAGACAGCACGGCCTGGACGTCGTCCAGGCGGTCCTCGATCCGGTTGAGCTTGGCCGCCAGCTGGATGATCTCCGCCTCCGCCTTGCGGTTGACCGCGAAGTCCAGCTCGCTGCGCAGCCGGTCCTTCGCGTCCTGGCGGTTCTGGCTCATCATGATCACCGGCGCCTGCACGGCGGCCAGCATCGACAGGAACAGGTTGAGCAGGATGAACGGGTAGGGATCCCAGGCCCGGGTGACCAGGGCGACGTTGACCGCCGCCCAGGCCACCAGCACCACGCCGAAGGCGATGATGAACGACCACGAGCCGCCGAACCGTGCGACCGCGTCGGCGAGGCGGTCGCCCAGGGTCAGCCGCTCGGCGATCACCTCGTTGGGGTTGCGCGTCGCGCGCGCCCGCACCAGCTCCTGGGCCGCCCGGAAGTGGCGGCCGATCATGGTCAGGATGTCCAGGCCGGCCAGCGGCTTGCGCTGCACGAGCGCGGTCAGGTCGTGACGGTCGATCTCGATCGCGGCCGTCTCCTCCAGGGCGGTCGCCGTGGTCAGGTGGGGCGAGGCGGCCAGCATCGAGGCGAGCCCGAACATCTCGCCGGCCGCCGGCGTGTCGATGACGACCTCCTGGTTGTCCTCGTCGATGACCGCGACCTCGACCCGGCCGCTGAGGACGACGTACGCCTTGCCCCCGTCGTCCCCGGTCTTGTAGATGCGCTGGCGGGGCGCGAACCGGCGCGGCTCCACCTGCTCGGCCAGCACCGCCCGCTCGTCGGCGTCGAGCAACGAGAAGATCGGGATCGTCGCGAAGAGCGCGGGATCGCAGGGCATCGGCCACCTCCGGCGGCATTGTAGCGGAGCGCTGTGATAGTGTGAGCGCCCGATGGGAGGAACGCGCATGCTCACCGTGCTGAACCCGGTCGGCTTTCCGCCCCGGGTCGCCCGCAAGCCGCCGGCGCCCCGTCTGGACAGCCTCGAGGGCAAGACGGTCTACCTGGTCGACTGCCGCTTCGACGACTCCGACGTCTTCCTGGGGCAGATGCAGGCGTGGTTCGCCGAGCGCCTGCCGGGCGCGCGAACCGTGGTCAAACGGATCTCCAGTGTCTACCTGCACGACGACCCGACCACCTGGGAGGAGATCAAGTCGAGGGGGCACGCCGCCATCCTCGGCGTCGGGCACTGAAGCACGTGCGCGCCGGCGGTCGCCGCGCACGCGATGACGCTCGAGACGGGCTACGGGGTGCCCACCGTCGCCGTGCACACCGACAAGTTCGACCGGGTGGTGCGCTCGGTGGCGCAGGTCAACGGCATGCCCGGCCTGCGTCAGGTCTTCGTCCCCCAGCCGATCATGGGCAAGACTCCGGCCGAGCTGCGCGCCTACGTCGACGGGCGGGATCCCATCACCGGCCGGCCGGTCATGCAGGAAGTCGTCGAGGGGCTCACGCGCCCCTTCGACGAGAGCGAGCTGGGGCCGGCCGAGTTCGATCGGTCGACGCCGCGCCTGGTCGAGCCCGACACCGAGGAGAACCTGCACCGCCGCTTCCTCGACAATCACTGGACCGACATGCTGCCGATCGTGCTCCCGACCGAGGCACGGGTGGCCGACATGCTGGCCCACACCCGGCGCCAGCCGGACGAGATCGTCGGCCGCATGCGGTCCACCCACTTCCGCGAGCACTGGGCGTACTCGGTCGAGAAGGTGGCAGTGAACGCCGTGATGGCCGGGGCGCGCCCCGAGTACTTTCCCGTCATCCTGGCGCTGGCGGCGACGGGCGTGACGGCCCGGAGCAGCAGCTCGAGCGCCATGGCCGCGATGGCGGTGGTGAACGGGCCGGTGCGGAACGAGATCGGCATGAACGCCGGCACGGGCGCGATGGGCCCGTACAGCCACGCCAACGCCACCATCGGCCGGGCGTACGGCCTGCTCTCGCAGAACGGCCAGGGCGGCTCGGTGCCCGGGCTCTCCTACATGGGCAACCAGGGCAACAGCTACGCCTACAACAGCGTGACGTTCGCCGAGAACGAGGAGCGCAGCCCCTGGGAGCCCTTCCACGTCCAGCACGGGCTCAAGCCCGAGGACAGCGCGGTCAGCGTCTTCTCCGGCGTGCGCTCGACGGCCTTCACGCTCGGCCTGCGGGAGACCCACTGGCGCGAGCACGTGCGAAATCTCCTGAGAGGCATCGACCCCAACGGCCCGCCGACGCTGCTGCTCGACCCGATCGCCGCCCGGCAGTTCGTCACCCGTGGCGGCTTCACCAAGAAGGACGCGCTAATCGACTGGCTGCACGACAACGCGCTCATGCCGGCCGGCGAGTACTGGGACTACCAGCTGGTGCAGAACTACATCTACCCGCGCGCCACGTTCGGCGAGGAACCGTGGGCGTCGAAACTGAAGGCGGCGCCCGACGCGCTGATCCCGATGTTCCGGCGGGAGGACATCCACGTCGTGGTGGTCGGCGGCGAGACCAACGGCTACTGGCGGATCATGGGCTGCAACTACCAGAAGACGGTCTCGGTCGACGACTGGCGCTGACCTCGAGCCCCGGAAACGAGATCCCTGACGCGGCGGTACCATGGGCGCCGTGCTCCGGCGCACCTTCGGCCTCGCCCTCAGCCCGCGTGACCTGAATTGGGCCGACGCGGTCGTATTGCTGGCCCTGGTGGGGGGCCTGGCCACCGTCGCCTGGCTCGGTCACGCCATATGGGCGCCGTTCACGGCGGAGGCGCCTCCGGCGCTCGAGCTCGACCCCTGGCAGCTGCCCTCCCACGCCGCGCGCTCCCTGCTGCGCATGTTCGCCGCGCTCGCCGCCTCCCTCGTCTTCACGCTCGTCGTGGCCTCGTGGGCGGCCCGATCGGCCCGGGCCGCGCGCGTGATCCTCCCCGCGCTCGACATCCTGCAGTCGGTGCCGGTGCTCGGCTTCCTCTCGGTGACCGTCACGTTCTTCATCGCGCTCGTACCGGGGCACATCCTGGGCCTGGAGCTGGCGTCGATCTTCGCGATCTTCACCAGCCAGGTGTGGAACCTCACGTTCGCGTTCCACCAGGTGCTGGTCACCCTGCCGCGCGAGCAGGCCGAGGCCCTCCGGCTCTACCGCGTCTCGGGCTGGCAGCGCTTCACCCACTTCGAGCTGCCGGCGGGGATCATCCCCCTCGTCTGGAACGGGATGATGTCGTTCGGCGGAGGCTGGTTCTTCCTCGCCGCGAGCGAGGCGATCACCGTCCTGAACCGGGAGCTGCTGCTTCCCGGCGTCGGCTCGTTCATGGCGCTCGCCGTGAAGGCCGCCGACACGCGGGCTCTGGGCTGGGCGGTGGTCACCATGGTGACCCTCATTCTGGTAGTCGATGCCCTCTTCTGGCGACCGCTCGTCGCCTGGGCGGAGAAGTTCAAGGTCGAGGAGTCGCAGGCGAGTGACGTGCCGGCCTCGCGTGTGCTGAAGCTGCTCCGGCGCTCCCACGTGGTGCCGTGGGTCGAGGCGCGCCTGGCCCGCCTCGACGACCAGCTGGACCGCCGCTGGCGACGCTGGTTCGGTGAGTCCGATGAGCAGCGGTCGGAGGGGCGGCACTGGGACTCCGTGCTGACGGCCCTGCTGTGGGTCGTGGCCGGCCTTCTCGTGCTGCGCGGCGCCGCGTTCGTCATGACGGAGGTCACGGGAGGCGAACTGGTCAGGGTGCTCGGGCTCGGCGCGCTGACCCTGCTGCGGGTGGTGGCGGTGGTCGGGCTGGCCGCGCTCGTCTGGACGCCGATCGGCACCTGGATCGGCATGAACCCACGGGTGGCCCGGGTCGCGCAGCCGATCGTCCAGGTGATGGCCTCGTTTCCCGCGAACTTCCTGTTCCCGCTGTTCGCCCTCGTCTTCATCCGGTTCGGACTGAGCCTGGAATGGGGCGGGGCGATCCTGATGGCGCTCGGCGCGCAGTGGTACATCCTGTTCAACACGATCGCGGGCGCGATGGCGATCCCACACGACCTGCGCGAGATGGCCCAGAACCTCGGCGTCCGCGGCCCGGCCCTCTGGCGCGCGCTGATTCTCCCCGCGATCTTCCCGGCCCTGGTCACCGGCGGCCTGACCGCGGCGGGCGGAGCCTGGAACGCGAGCATCGTGGCCGAGGTGGTGACCTGGGGGGACACGACCCTCCAGGCGACGGGGCTGGGGGCCTACGTGACGGCGGCAACCGTGGCCGGCGACTGGCCGCGCATCGTGCTGGGGGTGGCGGTCATGAGCGCCTACGTGGTGACCATCAACCGGCTCGTCTGGCGCCGGCTCGAGCGGCTGGCGGTCGCCCGCTACAGCCTCGCGGCATGACGACGCCGGCGCTTCTGGAGGCCCGACAGCTGAGCAAGCGCTTCCCGCTGCCGGGGGGCGCCGGCGAGTTCACGGTCCTCGACAAGATCGACCTCGCCCTGCACGAGGGAGAGATCGTCGCGCTCCTCGGCAAGTCGGGCTCCGGCAAGTCCACGCTGCTGCGCATCTTCGCCGGGCTCATCCCGCCCAGTGAGGGCGAGGTGCGCTATCGCGGGGCGCCGGTGGCCGGCCCCTGTCCGGGCGTGGCCATGGTCTTCCAGAGCTTCGCGCTGCTGCCATGGCTCGATGTCCTCGGCAACGTCGAGCTGGGGCTCAAGGCCAGAGGCGCGCCGCCGGACGCCCGGCGGGACACGGCGCTCCGGATGATCGACGTGATCGGCCTCGACGGGTTCGAGTCCGCCTACCCGAGGGAGCTGTCGGGGGGGATGCGGCAGCGCGTGGGCATCGCGCGGGCGCTCGCCGTCGAGCCCGACATCCTTCTGATGGACGAGCCGTTCTCGGCCCTGGACGTGCTCACGGCGGAGAGCCTGCGCGGCGAACTGATGGGCCTGTGGACGGGGAGGAAGATCCCGACCCGCGTGATCCTCATCGTGACGCACAGCATCGAGGAGGCGGCGCTGCTGGCGAACCGGGTCGTGATCCTGGGTACCGACCCCGGGCATGTTCGGGGCGACCTTCGCGTCGATCTGCCCCAGCCACGGACACGCGACGACCCCGACATCCAGGCCTTCTCCGACGAGCTCTACCAGCTGCTGACCCGGCCGGAGGTCGCGCCGGCGGCGGCGCAGCCCGAGGCCCGGGCGCTCCTGGGTCCTCTGCCACACGCGCGCGTCGGGGCGCTGGCCGGCTTCCTCGAGATCGTGGCCGAGCGCGGCGGCCGGGTGGACCTGCACCGGCTGGCCGGCGAGCTGCACCTGGAGATCCGCGAGCTCCTGCCGCTGGTGGACGCCGCGGCCCTGCTCGGCTGGGTGCAGGTGCAGGAGGGGGACGCGATCCTCAGCGCGGAGGGCCGCGCATTCGTCGAGGCCCCCGTGCTCGCGCGCAAGGAGCTGTTCCGCGCGGCGCTCGAGCAGCGCACCACGCTGGTGACGCGGATCCACGCCGCGCTGGCGGGCAAGGCCAACCGGCGCCTGCCCGAGTCGTTCTTCCTGAGCCTCCTCGAACAGCACTTCAGTGCGGTCGAGGCGCGGCGGCAGCTCGCGACCGCGATCGACTGGGGCCGGTACGCCGAGCTCTTCGGTTTCGAGGACGACACCAACGAGCTCTTCATCGAAGCGGTGGAGGGACCACGGTGAGTCATGCACCTGACGGACGCGCGGATTTCGAGGTATCCTTCCCCTGCGCCCCTCGCGGGGCTCCGGCTCGACGCTCGCTGACACGGACCGCTCAGGAGGCCACATGCGCTACACGAGGATCTCCGCCGACTGCCACATCGACCTGCCCTGGATCCCGCCCGACCTGTTCACGTCGAATGCGTCGGCGCAGCTCAAGGACCGGATGCCCTACGTCACCGATGGACCCGACGGCCCGTACTGGACGAGCCGAAACGGCCAAAATTTCGGTCTGATGAACGGCGTGGGCCCGGCCGGGCAGAAGTTCGTCCCCGGCTCGCACTACCGCGTGGACGTCATGGCCTCCACCGGCCTCTACGATGACGGCAAGAAGGGCATCCGGCGCCCCACGACGCCCGAGCTGCGGGCCAAGGACATGGAGCGCGACGGCGTGGACGCCGAGGTGATCTACGGTATTCTCGGCGCCGCCACCCGGCTGAACGATCCCGAGGCTGCCAACGAGATGTTCAGGATCTACAACGACTGGCTCGTGGAGTTCTGCCGCTACCAGCCCGAGCGGTTCATCGGCCTGGCCTGCCTGCCCTACGGCGACATCGACGCCGCCGTGAAGGAGATCTACCGGGTCGCCAAGCTCGGCCTGCGCGGCATGGAGCTGTCCTGCTCGTGGGACATGGAGCCTATGTGGCATCCGGTCTGGGAGCCGCTCTGGAAGGCCGTCAACGACGTGAACCTGCCGCTGCACTTCCACACCTTCCCGGCGCTGCCACCCGGTGTGCTCGACAAGCAAAAGGGCCTCACCCGGCGGGCGGCGTTCTTCACCGTGGTCTCCGGCTTCCAGATGAACCTCGTCAACATCCTGGCCGCCGTCGTGGGCGCCGCCGTGCTGGAGCGCTACCCCAACGTGCGCATCGCCTTCGGCGAGAGCGGCATCGGCTGGATCCCCTACGCGCTCGACCGGATGGACTTCGAGTGGGAGGACCGCTTTCGCGACCTGGGCCTGACGATGAAGCCCAGCGACTACTGGCGCCGCCAGTGCAAGGGCACCTTCCAGTTCGACCGCATCGGCACCAAGCTCATCGACGACATGGGCGTGGAGACCCTCATGTGGGGCTCCGACTACCCGCACGGTGACGGCGTGTGGCCGGAGTCGTCGAAGTACATCGAGGAGCAGTTCGGCCACCTGCCGGCCGACGTCACACACAAGATCACCTGCGAGAACGCCGGCAGGTTCTATGGACTGATCAAGTAGCCATGGCCCCGCCTCCGGCAGGGCCCAAGTTCGTCACGCTGCCCGAGATCCGCCGCGCCGCCCACGAGCGCCTGCCGCGCGATCACTGGAACTTCGGCGACGGCGCCGCCGAGACGGAAAGCACGAAGCGGCGCAACCGCCGGCACCTCGACCGCCTGGCCATCCAGCAGAACGTTCTGGTGGACGTCCGGAGCATCGACCTGGGCACGACCCTGCTCGGTGTCCCGCTGGAGTGGCCCGTCGCCGTCGCGCCGATGGGTGGCCTTGTGCTCTTCCATCCCGAGGGCGACGTCGAGATGGCGCGGGGCGCCGGCCAGGGCCGAACGCTGCAATGGCTCAGCGGCGCGACGGGCTGGCCGGTGGAAGCGGTCGCCAAGGCGGGGGCGGCGCCCCAGATGTTCCAGCTCTACGCCCACGGCGACCACGGCTGGATGGGCGAGCTGCTGGCGCGAGTGGAGTCCTCCGGCTACACGGCGGTCGCGCTCACCGTGGACGTCCAGAAGTACAGCCGCCGCGAGCGTGACGTCTTCCACCGCTTCAACCCGCGCCAGGCCATGGAGATCGCGCCCAACCCGCGGGGGCCGGATCCTCACTTCCAGTCGGGTCTGACCTGGAAGGACGTCGAGTGGCTGATGAAGACCACGAAGCTGCCCGTCGGCCTCAAGGGCATCCTGACCGTGGCCGACGCCCGCCGGGCCGTCGACATGGGCGTCCGCCTGATCTGGGTCTCCAACCACGGCGGCCGCCAGCTCGACTACACCCAGTCCACCATCGAGGCGCTGCCGCCGATCACCGACGCCGTGGCCGGCCGCGCCGAGATCGTCGTGGACGGCGGCTTCAACCGCGGCACCGACGTCATCAAGGCGCTCGCGCGCGGCGCCCGCGTGGTGGCCGTGGGCCGCACGATGCTGTGGGGCCTGGCCGCCGACGGCGCCGCCGGCGTGGCGCGCGTCTGCGAGATCCTGAGGGACGAGCTGACGATCAACATGGGCCT
>DASWJN010000031.1:0-6874 GCA_036397135.1 Candidatus Methylomirabilota bacterium | reverse complement strand
GAGATGAAGCAGCTCATCACGCTGCCGAAGTACGCCGCCTGGGGGCCGAAGGAGTGGTTCCCGCTGAACATCGAGGGGATGTACCGGCTCGTGCAGGCCAACCGGCGCGGCAACTGACGCCGCCCGCCGCGCGCGCGCGTGGAACGCCGGGGACGTGAACCCATGACGGAGGAGAGCGCGGCATGAAGCTCGGCGTGGTGTTTCCGCAGACGGAGATCGGCTCGGATCCCGCGGTGATCCGCGACTATGCTCAGGCCGCCGAGGGCGCCGGCTACGACCACCTGCTCGCCTTCGACCACGTGCTGGGCGGCGAGGTGGAGCGCTTCGACAAGCTCGGCCGCCGGCCGCCGTACACCGACGAGAGCCCCTTCCACGAGATCTTCGTCCTGTTCGGCTACCTGGCCGCCTGCACCCGGCGGCTCGAGGTGGTCACCGGCATCGTCATCCTGCCCCAGCGCCAGACCGCTCTCGTGGCCAAGCAGGCGGCGGCGGTGGACGTCCTCACCGGCGGGCGGCTGCGCCTGGGCGTGGGCATCGGCTGGAACCACGTCGAGTACGAGGCCCTGAACGAGGACTTCCACACCCGCGGCCGCCGCGTCAGCGAGCAGATCGCCGTCATGCGGAAGCTGTGGACCGAGCCGGTGGTGAATTTCCAGGGGACGTACCATCGCCTGGACCGGGCCGGCATCAATCCCTTGCCCGTCCAGCGCCCCATCCCGGTGTGGATGGGCGGCATGGCCGAGCCCGTGCTCAAGCGGGTGGCCGAGATCTCCGACGGCTGGTTCCCCCAGTTCCAGCCCGGGGACGAGGCGAGCCACACGCTCGATCGCGTGCGCGCGTACATGAAGGAGGCGGGCCGCCCGCTCTCCGCCGTGGGGATCGAGGGGCGCTTCACCTACGGGATCGGCGGGCCGACCGAATGGGCGAAGCGGGCCCGCGAGTGGCGCGACCTCGGCGCCACCCACCTCTCGGTGAACACGATGGGTTCCGGCCTCTCCCCGCGCCAGCACATCGAGGCCATCCTGAAGATGAAGCCGGCGCTGGCCGGCCTGTAGCGTCCGCGATGGCCTCGCAGCCGCCCGCGATCCACCTCGATCGGTCCGAGAGGAGAGAGTGATGGCTACCCACGTCAGGTCGCCCCGTCCGCTCGCCCGCACCGCCCGCTGGGCCGAGCCAGGCTCGAAGTCAGCCGCGCTCTTCGCCCGCGCCCAGGGCGTGCTGCCCGGCGGCAACTCGCGCACGACGGTCTACATGGCGCCCTATCCGCCCTACGCCGCCTCCGGCGAGGGCTGCTGGGTCACCGACGTCGAGGGCGACCGCCGCCTGGACTGCCTGAACAACTACACCGCGCTCATCCACGGCCACGCCCATCCCGCGATCGTGGAGGCCGCCACGCGCCGGCTCGCCCAGGGCGCCTCGTTCCCGATGCCCACGCCCGAGGAGATCGACCTGGCCGCGCTGCTCTGCGAGCGCCTGCCCTCGGCCGAGCGCGTGCGCTTCACCAACTCCGGCAGCGAGGCGGTGATGATCGCGCTCAAGGGCGCCCGCGCCTTCACCAACCGCCCGAAGATCGCCAAGTTCGAGGGCGCCTACCACGGCTCCTACGACTACGCCGAGGTGAGCCTGGCCTCCACGCCCGAGAACTGGGGCAGCCTGGCCGCGCCCGCCAGCACCTCGTACTCGCGGGGGACGCCGCCGGCGGTGCTGGAGGACGTGGTGGTGCTGCCGTTCAACCACACGGAGCAGGCAGTCGCGCGTATCGAGCGCGAGGCTCGCCAGTTGGCTGCCGTCCTCGTTGATCCGGTGCCCAACCGCGTGGGGCTGGTGCCCGCGCGCGTGGAGTTCCTGAAGGCCCTGCGCGAGGTCACGCGCAAGCACGGCATCGTGCTGATCTTCGACGAGGTGATCTCGTTCCGCGTGGGCTACCACGGCGCCCAGGGCGCCTTCGGCGTGACGCCCGACATGACGACGCTCGGCAAGATCATCGGCGGCGGCTTCCCGGTGGGCGCGGTGGCGGGAAGCGCTGAGGTGATGGCCGTCTTCGATCCCACGCGCGGCGGGCCGCCGGCGGCGCCCCACGGTGGGACGTTCAATGCCAACCCGGTGACGATGGCGGCGGGGCTGGTGGGGATGCGGCTGCTGACGCCAGACGCGTTCGCGCGGCTGGACGAGCTGGGAGCCAAGCTGCGCGGGAGCCTGGACGATTGCTTCAAGCGGGTGGACGTGCCGGGGCGCGTGACGGGCCTGGGGTCGCTGTTCCGGCTACACGCGGTGGACCGGGGGCTCTCCGACTACCGGAGCACGCGGACCACGCCGGCGGAAGGCGAGCGGCTGGTGCGGCTCGTGCGGCGGTTGATCGAGCACGGGGTGCTGATGTCGATCACGGGGCTGGGGTGTCTGTCGACGCCGATGGGGGAGGCGGAGCTGGAGGGGCTGGTGGAGACATTTGCCGCGGTGCTGGAGATGGAGCGCAATCCGTAACAATACGCCTCACCGAGATCTGCCGCGTCTTGCGGCGTGATTCTCTCGACGCTCAAACACGGGTTCGAATCCCCTTGGGGCCACCAGCCCGCGACCGTGCTCGAGCCCGTGATCGGCAGTATGGTGTGCAGGCGTTGTGGGCCATCGCCGGATGCCCCGGCAATGGGATTGAACACCAGGAGTCATGCACGATCCCTCGACGAATGACGCCCGACCGGACATCCGCCGGGCGAGGAGGACCCGATGCCGCTGCAACCGATGATCACCGGCGCGCGCCACATGATCTCGGCCGGCCACTACCTGGCCGCCGAGGCCGGTGATGCCGTGCTCAGGGCCGGCGGCAACGTGGTCGACGCCGGCGTCGCCGCCGGGATCGCGCTCGGCGTGGTGCACAGCGACCAGGTGCAGTTCTCCGGCGTGGCGCCGATGGTGATTCACCTGGCGGACCGCGACGAGACCATCACGATCGCCGGGCTCGGGGGCTGGCCGCGCGCGGCCCGCCTCGAGACCTTCGTGGAGCAGCACGTCGGCACCATCCCGGTCGGCCTCCTGCGCACGGTGGTGCCGGCGGCCCCCGACGCCTGGATCCTTGCGCTGGAGCGCTACGGCACCCTGAGCTTCGGTGACGTTGCCGCCGCGGCCATCCGTTACGCGCGTGAGGGCTTCACCATGCATCCGGTGATGGCCCACTACATCGAGAAGAATGCCGACGGGTACCGTCGCTGGCCTGCCAGCGCGGCGATCTGGCTCCCCGGGGGCCGCCCACCGCGCGAGGGGGAGCTGTTCGTGCAGGCGGATCTCGCGCGGTCGCTGCAGTTCATGGCGGACGAGGAGCGCGCCGCGAGCCCGCGCGGCCGCGCCGCCGGCCTGCGGGCCGCGCGGGAGGCCTTCTACCGCGGTGACCTCGCCGCCGCCATGGTGCGGTATCACCGCGACAACGGCGGCTGGTTGACGGCCGACGACCTGGCGTCCTACCGGTCCGAGGTCGCGCCCCCGATGCGCACCACCTTCGGCGGCATGGAGGTGCTCACGTGCGGCCCCTGGTGCCAGGGGCCGGTGCTGCTGCAGATGCTCTCGTTGCTGGAAGGCGTGGATCTGAAAGCGGTCGGCCACAACACACCGGCCTACGTCCATCTGGTCACGGAGGCGATGAAGCTCTGCTTCGCGGATCGCGAGCGGTACTACGGCGACCCGCGCTTCGTCGAGGTGCCGATGGGCGCGCTGCTGGCCCCGGCGTACTCCGCCGAGCGGCGGCGGCTCATCGGCGAGCGCGCCTGGCCCGAGATGCCGCCGGCCGGCCGCCTCCCCGGATTCGAGGCGGCCGTGTCTAGCGCGGCCCAGCCGGTGGCCGGGGGTGGCGCCGACCTCGACGGCGACACCTCCTACGTGTGCGTCGTCGATCGCCGCGGCAACGCCTTCTCGGCGACGCCCAGCGACTCGTCGTGGGATGGCCCGGTGATCCCGGGCCTCGGCTTCTGCCCCTCGACGCGCGGGTCGCAGTCGTGGGCGGTGCCGGGCCACGCGTCCTGCGTCGCGCCGGGCAAGCGCCCGCGGCTGACGCCCAACCCGGCGCTCGCGCGGCGCGGCCGCGAGTGGGTCATGCCCTTCGGCGCGCCCGGCGGAGATCTTCAACCCCAGGGCATGCTGCAGGTCTTCCTGAACCACACGGTGTTCGGCATGAGCATCCAGGAGGCGGTCGAGGCGCCGCGGTTCGTCACGCACAGCTTCCCGGGATCCTTCGAGCCGCACCCGTACCATCCCGGCCGGCTCGACGTCGAGCAGTCCATCGGGGAGGCGACGGGCGAGGCCCTGGCCGCGCGTGGGCATCGGGTGCAGTGGCTGCCCGACCTGTCGATCGGCACCGCGGGGGTGTGCGCGATCTCGGCAGATCTGGAGAAGGGGATCCTCTACGGTGGCGCGGACCCGCGGCGAGCGGCGCGGGCGATCGGATGGTGACCGTCGCTAGGGCTTCCGCTTGCCCTCTCGGGCTTCAGCGAGCGCAGTCTTGATGCTCTGCATCGCCGAGCGGCAGGACACCTGGGCGAGGCGCAGCAGCTCTTCGGCGTGCGCCTCGCTGCACGTGATCACGACCGTTTTCCCAGCGCCAGGGTCGTCAGTCAGTCGACCGTGTTGACTCGCCATGTCGACGGCGTTCCGCACCGGCGACCCCTTGGCGGTCGCTCCTTCGATGCAGGCGAAGTTCGACTCGGAGAGCACGATCTGAACGGTTTCGGCAGGCTCCGGCATCAATGCCTCCTGTGGCCGGCAAGCGTAGCACGGCGCGCGTGGTCTCCTTCGCTACATAACCCGTGCGGGCCACACCGGCGGGTGGTGGCCGAGCGGCACCGACGGACGGGCCCAGCGCGGCGGCGTCTCGGACAGGCGCACCACCGGGCCGAGGTGTCCCAGCCGCCCCATCGGCGTGTCAGTCACCATCGTCCAGCGTTCCAGTTCCTCGCGGGTGAACTCCCTCGGCACGTCCTCGAGGTCGCGCTCCGGCACCTCCCCACGCCCCACGAGCCACCGCCCCGTCTGCGCCAGCGAGATCCGCACGAGCCAGCTGCCGCCCTCGCGGGCGCGGCGGGCGAGGGCCACCATCGCGCCGAAGGCCATCAGGTAGCCCGTCAGGTAGTCGATCGCGGACACCGGGTAGAACTGGGGGCCCGGCTCGGCGCCGGGGAACAGGTCGCCCTGGCGGCTGGTGATGCCGCTGACGGTCTGCACCACCGTGTCGAAGCCGCGGCGCGACGCCCACGGGCCGACGTGGCCGAAGGCGCACAGCGAGACGAAGACGATGCCGGGGCGTAGCTGCGCGAGCGCCTCGGGCGACAGCCCGCGATCGCCGAGCGTTCCTGGCCGGTAGCCTTGGGAAAACACATCACCCTCGCAAATCAGCCCGCGCAACGTCTCAAGATCGTTCGCCTGGCGCAGATCGAGATTGGCCGAGAGCTTGCCGTGGCCGGTGTCGTATTCCTGGTGGCCGATGCTCGGCAGGTGCGCGGCGGTGATCTTCAGGACGTCGGCGCCGTGCTCGGCGAGGGTGCGCGCGCAGGTCGGCCCGGCGAGGACGCGCGTGAGGTCGAGCACGCGGACGCCCGACAGCGGCCGATCGCCGGCGGGCAGCGATTCCGGCGCGCTCGCGCCGATCTTGACGATCTCCATCAGCGGCAGCGAGGCGATCGCGGCGGCCTGCGGGTGCTTGGCCCACTCGTCCATGGTGCGCACCATGCCGCCCGCGCCCTTGGCGGCGATGATCGCCTCCTCGAGCTCGAGCGCGTCCCACCCGGTCACCGCCTTGCGTACCGCCTCGCGATCCTCCGGTACGCCGAGGACCTCGAGGGCGGCCTTCCGATGGTTCGGGAAGTTGCAGTGGAGATAGCTCCAGCGGCCCTTCTTCGCCGGGTAGACGCCCATCACCGTGTTGCGTTCGGTCGAGACGGGGGCGCCGTCCATCTTCATGTAGTGACCGCTGCGGAGGGAGGCGGTCGCCTGCCGGGTATCGACGGCGACCTCCTGGCGACGCCCGGTGCGCAGCTCCCGCAGGTCGGAGGCGGCAAGGCCGACCGCCGCCAGCGCGGCGGCGCTGGTCTCGCCGATGCGGAACGGCGTCGGCAGGATCGGATCGGTGCCGCCGGTGATCTCGACCGCGCGGGCGCGCTCCTCACCCCAGCCGGCGATCGGCAATATCGTGCGCAGGGCGTCGTGGCTCATCGTGTAACCTCCCGGCAGTGGGGCAGCACGCGCTCGCCGAAGAGCTTGATCGCCTCCATGATCTTCTCGTGGGGCGGTCCGCCCGAGTGCGCGTGCCGGAGGCGCAGCAGGAACGTCTCGGCGCCGGTCGCCTTCTGCCAGCGGTGGAACTCGCGCACGCACGTCTCCGGATCGCCGAGGACGAGGCGATCGGGCGCGAGATTGTCGAGCGTGAACGGCACGCCGGGCGGGATGGAGCGGAACTCCGCGAGCTTGTTGTCCCAGTAGTACTTGTAGGCCGTCATCACGTGCGGGCCGTACACCGCCTCCGCCTCGGCCCGCGTCCTCGCCACCCACGCGTCGCGCATCTGGATGACGTGAGCCGGACGCCTGGCTTCCTGGGCCGCTTCCTTGTAGACCGTCGCCAGCGCGGTGGCGTTCGCCATGCTCGTGCTGGGCGTGCCGACGAAGCCGTCGGCGATCCGGCCGGCCCGGCGCGCCGCGGCCGCCACGCTGGCGCCGATCCACAGGGGCGGGCCGTTCTTCTGGTAGGGGCGCGGCATGATCCGCACGTCCTCCAGGTCGTAGTGCGTGCCCCTGAACGAGAACCGCTCGCCCGCCCAGCAGAGGCGGAGGATCTCGACGCTCTCCTCGAAGCGCGCGAGGCGCTCGTCCATCGGGACCGCGAAGGCCTGGAAGTCGG
>DASWJN010000030.1:0-9630 GCA_036397135.1 Candidatus Methylomirabilota bacterium | reverse complement strand
ACGAGGGCGCCCGCCATGTCCGGCAGCAGGCGGTCGCCGACGTTGCCCACCATGCGGCCGCACTTGCCGCACAGCAGCCGGTAGTACGTGCCGTAGGTCGCCGGCCGGTCGAGCACGATGCCCACGCGCCCGTAGGCCGCGCGGATCTCCTCCACGATGTCGCTCACGACGCCTCCATCCGCCGGCGCACGTCGCGACCACGGCCGCGTTGAGCACGGCCGGGTGGCCGAGGATCAGCGTCCCTCGACGACCAGGTTGCCGCTCGGATGCCGCCGCACCAGGTCGCCGGTGCGGTAGAACCCGTCGGCGGTGAACGCCACCCGGTTGTGCGCCTCGGCCCGATAGTACCCCCGGATCGTGTACCTCGCCGGGTGGTACCTCGGTGCGCCGGCAGGCACGCCACCGGGATCGCCCCCACCCGCAGGCAGGCGAAGTAGGCAATGACGAATTCGGCCACGTTGGGCAGCTGAAAGAGCACGCGGGCGCCCGAATGCAGCCCGCGCTCGGCCAGGCGCAGGGCCAGACGGTCGACGAGCACGGCCAGCTCGCCATAGGTCAGGCACCGCTCCCCGTCCACGACGGCAAGGCGTTCGCGGTGTCCGCTCGCTGACGCCTCGAACGCCCGGCCGATGGGTATGCCGCGCCAGTAACCGCGCTCCCGGTAGCGGCTGGCGAGGTCCTCGGGCCAAGGGAACCATGCCGTCGAGCGTGGGGGCGGCCATCGCCTTCCCTGATACGGGTTGCCCCAGGCCTTGTCAACGGCCTGGCACCGCGTTTGTATGTGCTGCAAGCCGCTGTTAACCCGAGCGCCCACAACGGGAGGTGCGCCATGAGGATTCTCATCGCCGTCGGCACCATGGCCCTGCTGGCCGGATGCGCGACCACCCCAGCCCCGGCGCCGGCCGCGGGGACGCAGACGTTCACCGGGCAAGTCTGGAACTGGGACGAGCGGGAGTCGACCGTGACGCTGATCCAGGGCGGCCAGCGCGTGCGGGTCAAGACCACGCCCGATCAGCTCCGAGGGCTCCGGCTGCACGAGCGGGCGCAGGTGACGGGGACCCCGGCGCCGCCGGCCGATCTCGTCATGACCCTCGGCCCTGTCGGCCCGGTGACGGCGGTGCCCAAGGGCCAGGCCGAGATGGTGGAAATCCAGGGGACCGTGACCTCGGCCGACCCCGATGGCCGGGTGGCCGTCAAATCCGATCGAGGTCCGCTGCACCTGTGGGCCGCCCAGGGCGTCGACCAGCGCCTGCCGAAAGGCGCGCCGGTGACGGTGTGGATGAGCCTGCAGCCGGTGGACCTGGTGCCCGCCGCCGCCCCCGTGACGCCGAGCCCGGCACCCGCCACCGCGCCGTCGGCCTCGCCGACGAGCGAGCCGGGCGATCACGCCGTCGTCACCGGGCGCATCCTCGGGATCAACCCGGGCGGCGTGGTCGTCGTGGAGTCACCGACCGGCCCGATCCAGGTCCTGGCGGCCGACAGCACCCGCTACAAGGTGGGTGACGCGGTCCAGGTCCGCACGACCGTGCGGGCCGGCTCCTGAAGAAGTTCAACGATCGCCGGAGCGCCGCCCACGGCGGCAGTGCGCGCGGACTTCCGACGCGGACAGGCGCGCTACAGCGGCAGCCCGAGCTCTCGGGCGGCCTGAGTCTGCGCGGCGTCGAGGCTGACGAACCGTCGCAGTGGCTCGCGCTCGTGGAACCAGAGCGCGGTACGGAGATGGGCGAGGTCGAGCGACCGCGGCGTCGATATGATCGGCATGACCCGCGAGCGGCACAGGTCGAGCGTGAGATCGCGAAGGATGAACTGGGAGAGATCGTTGCCGAGCCGCTCGACCGCGTTCTGCAGGTCCTCGGGAGAGAGTCGCCCGGCGCGTGAGAGCTGGACGAGGGTGCGTTCGGCCTCGAGCGCGAGCAGGACGCTCGACAGGAGCTGTCCACCCTGCAGGTCCCGGGCGAGGCGTTCCCATCCCGCCTCCCCGAGCAGGACGCACAGGTACGCCGACGTGTCGACGTAGTACCGGCCGGTCGCCACGCCCCGCTACGAGGCCCGGTTCGCCGGCGGCCGGCGGTCGTCGGCGAGGACCGTCAGATAGGCGCCCTTCGTGGCCGCCTTCAGCAACGGGCGGAGCGCGCCGCGTCCGGCGCGGGCGCCCACGTGCAGGTGCTCGCGGTTGACCCGGGTGAGCGACGCGAGCGGCCGGCCATGGCGGGTGATGACGATGTGCTCGCCCCCGGCGGCGGCGGCCACGAACGTCGAGAGGTGCCGTTTCAGCTCGTCGATCGACACTGTTTTCATGGCCGAACAGTACCATATTCTGAGCTGAACGTGGCCGGAACGCCCGAACCCGACCACGCGGGAGATGGCTCGGACTGATCGGGCTGCTCGGCGTGGCGGCATGGCCGGCGGCCGCGGCGGCGCAGCTGCGGCACGACGACGTGCCGGCGATCAAGGCGGTAACGTGCGCGGCCTGCCACGGGGCGGCCGGCAACAGCCGGTCGGCCACCATGCCGATCCTGGCCGGCATGGACCCGGCGTACTTCAAGAAGCAGATCCAGGACTACGCCAGCGGGCTGCGACCGTCGCCGGAGATGGAGCCCTACGCCAAGCAGGCCCCTGGCGCTGGGCGCCGACGACATCGCGGCGTTCTTCGCCCGCCAGACGATGGAGCGCACGCCGATCCGGAGCGACGACGGCGCGGTGTCCCGCGGGCGGGCGGCGGCGGCCGCGTGCGTCGTCTGCCATGGTGCCGACGGCAAGGCGATCGCGGCAAGCTCATCCCGGCCCTGGCCGGGCAGCCCCCGGGCTACCTGCGCGCGCAGATGCTGCTGCTCAAGCGCGACCAGCGCAATCCGAAGAACGAGGCGCCGCGGGCAGTGAAGGCTCCGTGAGCTGCGGGCGCCCGTCGCGGGGCGGGGCGCCCGGGCTATGCGACCGGTGCGATATCCACGAAGCAGCTGTTGAAGGGGCTGGCGCCCGCCGGCGAGGCCCGGTCGGGCGTGAGGACGTTGGCGCAGCCGCGGGTGTCGCGTCCGCCGCCGTCGGGCGTGAACCAGGCGCCTTCCCTGATCGAGACGACGCCGGGAGCGATGCGATCGGTCACCCGGGCGGGCAGGACGGTCTCCCCCCGGTCGTTGAACACGCGCACCGGCCGGCCGTCGCCGATCCCGCGGGCGGCGGCGTCGGCCGGGTTGATCCAGACGTCGTCGCGGTCGGCGCGGGCCAGGATGGGCTGGTTGCCGTGGATCGAGTGCGTCCGCGCGCGTGACTTGGGGCTGATCAGCCGCAGCGGGTGGCGGTCCTCGGCGTCGGGGATCCACGTCGGGATGGGCGGGATCGTGCCGAGGCCGTAGGGGTCGGGGGTGGCGGCCAGCGACATCGAGTAGATCTCGATCTTGCCGGACGGCGTCGTGAAGGGGTGCCGCGCGGGATCGCGGATCTCCCTGGCGAACGCCACCGCGTCGTCGGGCGCCGGCAGGCGGGCCAGCCCGCGCTCGCGGAAGGTCTCGAAGTCGTCGATCGCCTCGCGCGTCAGCTCGCGCAGCCACTCCTCCTCGGACCGGTCGTTGTACCCGGCGATGCCGAGACGGCGCGCCAGCTCGGTGCAGATGTCGAGGTCGTTGCGGCACTCGTCCACCGGCGCGATCGCCTGGCGCATGAAGATCGCGTAGTGGCCGGCGCCCGCCCACGGGGTGTGGACGTCGTTGCGCTCCCAGAAGGTGGTGGCGGGCAGGACGAGGTCGGCGTAGCGCGCCGTCGGCGTGACGAAGTGGTCGTGGACCACCATGAACTCCAGGCGCTCGGCGGCGGCGATGATCTTGTTGACGTTCGGGAGCTGGTTGAAGAGATCGCCCGCCGCCGAGTAGACCATCTTGACGTCGGCGGGGTAGCCGCCCGCCCGGCCGCGATCGAGCAGATCGGCCAGCAGCGAGGACGCCACGCGCGCGCCGGCGGGGTTCGGGCCGACCGGCATCGGCCGGATCCCGCCGCGGCCGGTGGCGCCGTTGCTGGTGCCGGAGTTGCCGCCCGGAACGCCCACGTTGCCGGTCAGGGCCGCCAGCGCGTAGGCCGCGCGGTGGAACTGCTCGCCGTGGATCGTGCGCCCCGGCGCGTAGCCGCAGTGCAGCGCGGCCGGCTTGCTGGTGGCGAACTCGATCGCCAGGCGCCGGAGCGTGGCGGCCGGCATGCCGGTGATCTCCGCGGCCCACTCCGGCGTCTTGCGCACGCCATCGGCCGCGCCCATGAGATAGGACCAGTACGACGCGCCCGCCGGCGCCCCGGGCGGCAGGTGCGCCTCGTCGAAGCCGAGCACGTGGCGGTCGAGATAGGCCCGGTCGTGAAGGCCCTCGCTGGCGATCACGTAGGCCATCGCGATCAGCGCGGCGGTGTCGGTGGAGGGCCGGATGAAGACGTGCTCGTCGGCCAGGTCGTGGCTGGTCCGCGTCACCCGCGGGTCGACGCACACCATGCGCACGCCGTGCTTGCGGGCGAGCTTGAGGTACTGCAGCGTGCCGGTGCCGAACGTGCCGTCGGCCGGGCTCCACCCCCACAGGAGCATCAGCCGCGAGTTGACGTAGTCGCCCGGCTCCCGGCCGGCGCTCTTGTACTCGGCCCGGGCGCCGTAGGTGGCGCGCACCGCGAACACCTCGGCCTCGGCGGAGATGTTCGACCACAGCTCGGTGCAGCCCCCGAACATGTGGAGCAGGCGCTGGACGGGCCCACGGCCGTGGAGCATCGACAGACTGCCGGTGCGCGAGCAGTCGAGGACGGCCGCCGGCCCGTACGTGTCGCGCACCCGGCGCAGCTGCCGCGCGACCTCGTCGAGCGCCTCGTCCCAGCCGATCCGCTCGAAGCGTCCGCTGCCCCGCGGCCCCACCCGGCGCAGCGGATGGCGCAGCCGGTCGGGATGATTCACCCGCTCCAGCTGGCCGAAGCCGCGCACGCAGGCGTGCAGCGGCGGCACCTCGGGGGTCCACTTGCGCGGGTCGGTGCTGATCTTCACGATGCGCCCGTCGCGCACGTGGGCGTTGACCACGCAGCGGCCGCCGCAGTTGTGGCCGCAGGTGCTGGTGACGACGCTCTCACCGGGGGCGGGCGCCACCCGCGGCGTCTCGTACACGACCCTGGGAGCCATGGCGCCGTCAGGATACCATCAGAGGGATGCGCCCCGACCCCGACATCCAGGCGAAGCTCCGCGCGGCGTTCGAGCTGAGCCCGCTCATCATGTGCGTCACCGGCGTCGCCGACGGCCGCGTGCGCGACGTCAACGACGCGTTTCTCAAGACGACCGGCTTCACGCGCGCGGAGGTGCTCGGCCGCTCGATGGCCGAGCTGGGGTTGTGGATCAACCCCGAGCAGCGCGACAAGGGGCTGGCGACGCTGCGGGCGGGCGGCACGCTGCGCGAGGTCGAGGCGCGCTTCCGCGTGAAGAGCGGCGAGGAGCGGGTGGCCCTGCTGGCGGCCGGCATCGTGCTGATCGAGGGCGAGCCCTGCATCCTCAGCGCCGTGACCGACATCACCGACCGCACCCGGGCCGAGGAGGCCCTGCGGGAGAGCGAGCGCCGTTTCATGCTGCTCTTCCACGCCAACCCGCTGCCGATGACGATCACGAGCCTGGACGATCAGGCGCACCTGGAGGTCAACGAGGCCGCCATCCGGCACAGCGGCTACACGCGCGAGGAGATGCTGGGCCGCACGAAGCCCGAGCTGGGGTTCTGGGTGGCGCCGGAGCAGCGCCAGGAGATCGTCCGCCGCCTGCACACCGAGGGGCGCGTGCGCGACTTCGAGGTCACCTTCCGCACGAAGACCGGCGAGCGCCGCCAGCTCCTGGTGAATTCCGAGGTCATCACGTTCGCCGGCGCCCCGGCCGTGCTGAGCGTGTCGGTCGACATCACCGAGCGCACGGAAGTCGAGGCGCAGAGCCGCGCCCGTGGCGACGAGGCGGAGGCCGCCAACCGGGCCAAGGACGAGTTCCTGGCCATGCTCGGCCACGAGCTGCGCAACCCGCTGGGGACCATCACCAACGCGGTGAGCGTGCTGGAGCGGCAGACCACGGACGAGTCGATGCGCCACCTCACCGCGATCATCGGCCGCCAGACGCGCCACCTCACCCGCCTGGTCGACGACCTGCTCGACGTGGCCCGGGTGACTTCCGGCAAGATCGGCCTGCAGGCGCATCCCGTCGACCTGCACGAGCTGGCCGGCCGTTGCCTGGAGACGCTCGGCCACGCCGGCCGCACCCAGGAGCACCGCGTCGCCCTCCATGGCGAGCCCGTCCATGTCGACGGCGACGCCGCCCGCCTCGAGCAGGTCGTCAACAACCTGGTCGACAACGCGCTCAAGTACACGCCGGCCGGCGGCCGCGTGACGGTGACGACCGAACGCGTGAAGAACGACGCCGTGCTGCGCGTGCGCGACACCGGCCGCGGCATCAGCGCCGACGTGCTCGCCCGCGTGTTCGACGTGTTCGTGCAGGAGCCCCAGAAGCTCGACCGCGCGCGCGGCGGCCTGGGCCTCGGCCTGGCGCTCGTCAAGCGGCTGGTCGAGCTGCACGGCGGCTCGGTCTCCGCCCGGAGCGACGGCCCCGGCCTGGGCAGCGAGTTCACCGTGCGCCTCCCCGCGCTGGCGCACCCGCACGGTGGCCACGGCGGGATGGACGGCACCGGGCGGGCGGGGTCGACGCCGCCCCGCCGTGTCCTCATCGTGGAGGATGGCGCCGACGCGCGCGAGAGCCTGCGCCTGCTGCTGGAGCACGCCGGCCACCTCGTCGAGACCGCCGAGGACGGTCCGAACGGACTGATGAAGCTGGCGGCCTTCCGGCCCGACGTCGCGCTGATCGACGTCGGCCTGCCCGGCCTCGACGGCTACACGCTCGCCCGCCTGGCCCGCCGCCACCCCGAGACGTCCGGCATCCGTCTGGTGGCGGTCACCGGCTACGGGCAGGCCGAGGACCGCGAGCGCGCACTGGCGGCCGGGTTCGACCTGCACGTCACCAAGCCGGTCGACCCCGCCACGCTGCGCGATCTGCTGGCACGCGGCTGAGCGCGCTCACGCGTTCAGGTATACTGCGCTGGCTGACCCCGTCGTCTAGCCTGGCCCAGGACGCGACCCTTTCAAGGTCGAGATCGCGGGTTCGAATCCCGCCGGGGTCACCATTGCCCATGATGGCACCGCGCCCGAGATCAGCCCGCCGAGGCTGGCCCTGCCGCTGAACGTGTAGAGCCGCTGGTCCGGGTGGGGCGTGAAGGTCAGCCGTCCCTCCAGGAGCCGGCCGAGGAGCGGGCGCGACTCCGCAGTCTGCCGGCGAAGCACGCCCCGCCAGCCCCGGAGCCGGGCCCGCAGCCGGCGTTCGAGGTCGTGCACCGCGCCGGCGCTCGGGGGCGGCGCCTCGACGGCCGCGAGCCGGGCGCGCATGTCGTTCCGCCGGGCCTCGCGCTCCCGCAACGCCGCGACCAGCGACGCGACGGGGTCGCCGCCGCTCACCACCGCCTCGGTCAGCCGCGCGATCTCACCCTCGAGCCGCTGCAACTCGCCCCGGAGGGCGTCCCGCTGCTGGTCCCGGGCGTCGTGGGCCGGCTGCCAGAGCGCCAGCGCCTCCTCGATCGTGAGGTCGACGACCCCGGGGATGAACAGCGCGTGCTCGACGGCCGCCAGCACCGCCCGATCGGCCTTGCCAGCGACGCCTCGAGCCGGTTGCCGCACACGCGCCCGCCGCGGTAGTACCAGCTGCCGCAGATGTATGTGTGCCAGCGTTCACGGTCCGCCCCGCCCCGTGTCCTCGTGATGAGCCCGCCGCCACAGGCCGCGCACGCCGTGGAGCCGGCCAGGAGGTAGCGGGACGGGACGCCGACCCCGAGCGCGTTGAAGAAACCATCCAAGCGCACACCCAGGCCTCCACGAGCGCCGTGACCTCAAACGCAGCGAGCGGTCGAGGTCGCGCCGCTCAGCCGTAAAGTCCCCTTTTGCTCCAGCTGGAGCGTCAGGCCGCCGTCTTCCTTCTGGCTCTGGCCTTCCGCGCCGGCTCGAACGTGACCTTGACCTCGGCGCCCAGGGCGGCCGCCACCCGCACCAGCGTGCGCAGCTCGTAGTTCTTCATCTTCCCGGACTCCAGCTTGGCGATCATCGGCTGGCTGAGCCCCGCCCGCTGCGCCAGCTGCACCTGTGTCAGGCCACGCCGCTCGCGCAATCCGACCAGCTCCTGCTCGAGGGTCATCGCCGCGAGCAGCTCGTTGACCCGGGCCCGCCGCGCCGGGTCCGCCAGCTGCTCGTCCATCCACTTCATGACCGCCCCGTTGTCCGTGACGCGCTTCCGTGCCATCACGTCTCCTCTCTTCGACGAGCCGACCGAACGACTACTGAGCACCGATCACCAACGCCGAGAGGTCGGCGCTACTTCCGCTGCCGCAGTTGCCGCTGCATCCGGCGCAGCCTCTTCATCACGTCGCCCGGAATGTCGTCGCGCTTCTTCGTCATCCCGTCGAGGAGCACGGCCGTCCGCTCACCGCGGAACACGTAGAACAGGCGGACCTCGAAACGGCGCAACTCGAACAAGCCATCGCCGAGGGCGCGCGAATGAGGCTGCCGCAGCGCGTTGCCCTGCTGGCGCAGCATCGAGAGCAACGCGAGCGCCTGGGACCTGGGCTCCTCGTCAAGGCCGTCGAGGAAGGTCTGCGCGGGGATCTCGCCCGTATCCAGCCGGTACGCCTCGATCCGCCACTCGGCCACCGCGCCGCCCAACCCTCCGTGAGGGTGAAACTATATGCCAGGAGTAATATCACTGTCAAGTAATACGGCGCGCGGGCGGCGCCGAGGCCTGGGCACCGACATCGACTGTCAACCACCGCGGGCGGGCCGATCACGAAACTCAGGGCTTGACACGCCCGATGGGCTATGGCCCGTGCTCGTAACACGCCCGCCACGTGGCTCATCAACCCGAACCTTTGAGGGGAGCAGGCGAATGAGCGCCACCAGAGTAGCACGCACGCAGTGCGTCGCCGCGAGCGGGCTCGAGGCACAGGCTCAGGCGCTGAGCGGGGGCCCTTTCCTGACTCGCAATCTGCTGCCCGTCACGGTGGGCAACATCATCGGCGGCGCTGTCCTCGTCGGTGCCGTCTACTGGTTCGTCTACCTTCGGCCACACCGGTGAGCATCGCGCGCCTCACCCGGCCCGGCAACGCGGCTCGCCGGGTGGCCCGCTGCGCTGCCACGGCCTGGCGCGGGGCAAGGCGGTCGATGCTCGCGTGGTCTCGATCCGGCCCGAGTCAGGGAGGCGGACCCGGTGGGGCACGCATGCCTCACATCGGCCACAGCCGCCTCTTCGGCGGCGCCGGGGTCGGCAAGACCGTGCTCATCACCGAGATGATCCACAACGTCGTCGGCCGCTACGGAGGCGTCAGCCTCTTCTGTGGCATCGGCGAGCGCAGCCGCGAGGCGGAGGAGCTCTACCGCGACATCCGGAGCGCCGGCGTCCTGGACCGGACGGTCATGGTTTTCGGGCAAATGAACGAGCCTCCGGGCGTGCGCTTCCGGGTCGGGCACGCGGCGCTGACGATCGCCGAGTACTTTCGCGACCAGGCGCACCGCGACGTGCTGCTGCTGATCGACAACATCTTCCGGTTCATCCAGGCGGGC
>DASWJN010000029.1:0-31582 GCA_036397135.1 Candidatus Methylomirabilota bacterium | reverse complement strand
ACACTCTGACGACTCTGGCATCGCGGAATTGTACGGACAGCAGATCGTCCGATCGCGCGTTGCCGGCGTCCTCCACGAACACCACCCCGTCGGTCGGGGCGATGCTGTTGATCCGGCCCGTCAGGCGACTCGCACCGGCCTCGGTCAAGCCGGCGACAAGCCCCACCGAGGCGAGGGCGAGCCAGTACATCATGACTCAGAGAGTGAACCGGTCACCACCGCCGGAAGCATTGCGTGGGACTTTCATTGAATCACCTGCCTGCCTTGCTGGCGGCAGCCGCGGCGCCGCCCGGGACCCTGCTGGTGGCGGTTTATCACCAGCAGGCCCCGCAACGGCTCAGCATGGTGGAGGGTAAGGGATTCGAACCCTCGACCTCGGCGTTGCGAACGCCGCGCTCTCCCAACTGAGCTAACCCCCCGAACCGGAGCCCGTATTCTACATGCTGGCCTGGGCGCCGCCAACCTTCGCCTTCGCCGGGGGCGTCAGGGTCGCCCGCCGCCGGCGCCGTCGATCCGGTTGAGCAGCGGGCCGAGCAGGTCCATCGGCAGCGGGAAGAACGTCGTCGTGTTCCGCTCCGAGGCGATCTCGCGCATCGTCTGTAGATATCGCAGCTGCACGGCCACCGGGAAGCGCATGAGGACCTCGGCGGCCTCGCTCAGCTTGGCAGCGGCCTGGAACTCGCCCTCCGCGTTGATGACCTTGGCGCGCCGCTCGCGCTCGGCCTCGGCCTGCTTGGACATCGCGCGCTGCATGTCCTGCGGCAGGTCGATCTGCTTCACCTCCACGTTGGACACCTTGATGCCCCACGGCTCGGTGTGCTCGTCGATGATCCGCTGCAGCTGCTGGTTCACCTTGTCGCGCGCAGAGAGCAGGTCGTCCAGCTCCATCTGGCCGAGCACGCTGCGCAGGGTGGTCTGGGCCAGCTGCGAGGTCGCGTAGATGTAGTCCTCGACCGACAGGAACGCCTGCTCGGGGTTGATCACGCGGAAGAAGATCACGGCATTGACCTTGATCGAGACGTTGTCACGGGTGATGACGTCCTGGGGCGGCACGTCCATCGCGACCGTTCGCAGACTGATCCGCTGGCGGATCTTGTCGATGATCGGGACCAGCAGCACCAGGCCCGGCCCGTTGCCCTCCCCGCCCGGGTTGAACACGGCCCGCGTCTTGCGGCCCAGCCGGAAGATGATCACCCGCTCGTACTCGGGCACGATGCGGATGAACGAGCCCAGGAAGAACAGCGCCGCCGCCACCACCACGAGGATGAGCAGCCAGTCGACCGAGAGCATCATGAGCTTCCCTCCCCCGCCTTCTCGACGGTGAGCGTCAGTCCGTTCACGGCGACGACGCGGACCCGCGCGCCCACCTCCAGTGGCACGTCGCGGGCGACCGCGCGCCACAGCTCGCCCTGGACGAGCACCTGCCCCTCGGGCGCGAGCGGGCTGCGCACGACGCCTGTCCGGCCCACCAGGGCCGGCAGCCCCAGCGTCGAGCGCGCCGTCAGCGCACGCAGGCCGGTGGTGACGACGAAGAGGAAGACCCCGGCGGTGATACCGACCGTGGGCAGGATCACCCAGCCCGACACGCGCACGTCGATCTCGGGAGCGTCGAAGAGCATCAGCGAGCCGAGCGACATCGCCACGGTGCCGCCGATGGCGAGCACGCCGTGGCTGACAACCTTGATCTCGGCGATGAGGAGCGCAACCCCGAACAGGATCAGGAGCAGGCCCGCGTAGTTGATCGGCAAACTCTGGAACGCGAAGAACGCCAGGATCAGCCCGATGCCCCCGATGACCCCGGGCAGGATGGCGCCGGGATTGGACAGCTCGAAGAAGAGGCCCAGCATGCCCAGCATCATCAGGACATAGGCGACGTTGGGATCGGTGATGACGTTGAGGACGCGGTCGCGGAAGTTGATCTCGATGGCCCGGACCTCCGCCCCGCGCGTCGCCAGCGTGACGGCCCCCCGCGCGGTCTTGACGGTGCGCCCGTCCACCCTGGCGAGCAGGTCGGGCACGGACTCGGCGATCAGGTCCACGACGCGCAGCCGTACCGCCTCGCGCTCGGTGATCGACACCGATTCTCGCACCGCCTTCTCCGCCCATTCCGCGTTGCGGCCGCGCTGGTCGGCGATCGTGCGGGCGAACGCGGCGGCGTCGTTCGCGATCTTCTTGAGGCTCTCCTTGTCCACGCCGCCGCCCACCGCCACCGGGTGGGCGGCGCCGATGTTGGTGGCGGGGGCCATCGCCGCCACGTGGGCGGCCATCGTGATGAACACGCCGGCCGACGCCGCCCGGGCGCCGGTGGGGGCGACGTACACGATCACCGGAATCTCGGCGCTGAGCAGGCGCTGGCAGATGGCCCGCATCGAGCGCTCGAGTCCCCCCGGCGTGTCGAGCAGGATGACGAGCGCGCCCGCCCGTTCGCTCCGGGCCCGGCTGAGCGCCGCCTCCACCAGCCGCAGCGTCACCGGGCTGATCACCCCGTCGATCGTCAGGGTGGAGACCGGGGCCGCCGCCCGCGCCGGCACCGGCCCGAGCCCGACCAGGAGCAGGGCCACGAGCAGTGCGGCAGGCCGCCCGGTCATCGCTCGAGGGCCAGGACGCTCAGCAGCTCGAAGGCGAGGTTGGCGGCCAGCAGCGAGGTGATCTGCCCGGGGCCATCGTAGGGCGGCGAGACCTCGACCACGTCGGCCCCCACCAGCGAGGTGCCGGCCAGCGAGCGCACCAGGCTCAACGCTTCCCACGACGTGAGCCCGCCGACCTCCGGGGTGCCGGTCGCGGGCGCGTACGCCGGGTCGACGGCGTCGATGTCGAACGAGCAGTAGAGCGGGGCCCCCCGCAGCCGGGCCAGGCGGCCGGCGGCCCAGCCGATCCCCTGCTCCTTGATCGGCTCGATCCGCAGCACCTCGATGCCGTGCTCGTCGTGGAAGGCGAAGTCCTCGGGCCCGTACAGGGGTCCCCGGATGCCCACCTGGATCATGCGCCGGGTGTCGATCAGGCCCTCCTCGACGGCGCGGCGGAACGGCGTGCCGTGGAAGAGCTTGCTGCCGAAGTACTCGTCCCACGTGTCGGGGTGGGCGTCGAAGTGCACCACGCCGAGCGGGCCGTGGCGGCGGGCCAGCGCTCTCAAGACGGGCAGCGTGATCGAGTGATCGCCTCCCACGCTCAGCGGCCGCGCGCCGGCCGCCACCACGGCATCGATCCGCCGCTCGATCGCCGCGTGCGTGCGCTCGATCGAGATCGGCACGACGTCGACGTCGCCGCAGTCGGCCACCCGCAGGCGGTCGAAGGGATGGACCTTGAGCACCGGGTTCCAGGGGCGGATGAGCGAGGACTGCTCGCGAACCGCGCGGGGCCCGAAGCGCGCCCCCGTGCGGTAGGACACGCCGCCGTCGTAGGGGATGCCGAGCAGCGCCACGTCGAGTCCGTCGGCGGTCTCGGCGGCCGGCAGCAGCATGAACGTGGCGATCTGGCCGAACCGGGGGGAGACGAACGGGTCGCGTGGCCCCAGCGGCGCCATGGAGCTAGAGCTGGCCGCGCAACGCCGCCACCGCGTGGGCGAGCAGCGCGATGTCCTCGGACGAGGTGTAGACGGAGAAGCTGGCGCGCGCCGTGCCCACGACGCCGCACCAGCGCATGAGCGGCTGGGCGCAGTGATGGCCTGCGCGCACCGCGAGGCCCTCCTGGTCCAGCAGCGCGGCGACGTCGTGGGGGTGCAGGCCCTCGACGCTGAAGGCCACGACCGCGCCCCGGTCGACGGCCGCCGGCGGGCCGTAGACCTTCACGCCGGGGATGGCGCCCAGCAGCTCGACCGCGTGGCGGGCCAGCGTGCGCTCATGCTCGGCCACCCGCGCCATGCCGAGCTTCTCGAGGTACTCCACGGCGGCCGTGAGCCCGATCGCCTCGGCGATGGGCGGCGTCCCCGGCTCGAACCGCCACGGCAGGTCGTTCCAGCGCGCGCGGTCGATCCAGACCTCCTTGATCATCTCGCTGCCGCCCCGGGCCGGCTCGAGGCTCTCCAGCCGGGCCCGCCTGCCCCAGAGGACTCCGATGCCGGTCGGCCCCAGCATCTTGTGCCCCGAGAACACGTAATAGTCACAGTCCAGCGCCGGCATGTCGAGCGGCAGATGAGGAGCCGCCTGAGCGCCGTCCACCACGCTGACCGCGCCCGCCTGGCGGGCGCGCGCGGCGATGCGGGCGACCGGATTGATCGTGCCCAGGACGTTGGACACGTGGGTGAAGGCGACGATCCGGGTGCGCGGGCCCACCAGCCGCTCGAACGCGTCGAGGTCGAGGAGGCCATCGGGCCGCAGCGGGATCGAGCGGATCATTACGCCCCGGTCGCGCGCCGCCATCTGCCACGGAATGATGTTGGAGTGGTGCTCCATGTCGGTGACGAGGATCTCGTCGCCCGGCCGCAGCGTCCGGCCCAACGCCCCGGCCAGGAGATCGATCCCGTCGGTGGTGCCGTGGGTGAAGACGACCTCCTCGCGGCTGCCGGCGCCGATGAATCGCTGGACCCGGTCGCGGGCCAGCTCGTACAGGGCCGTCGCCTCCTCGCCCAGCGTGTGGATCGAGCGATGGACGTTGGCGTTGCTGGTCGCGTAGAACTGCGACATCGCCTCGATGACCGTGCGCGGCTTCTGGCTGGTGGCGGCGGAGTCGAGGTAGACGAGCCGCTGGCCGTTGACGATCCGGTCGAGGATCGGGAAATCGCCGCGCGTCTGCTGGTCGAGCGTCATGCGCCGAGCGCCTGGTGGAGCACGGTCAGGGGCAGCGTCACACAGCGCATCCGGGTCGGGCGGATGTCGGCCTGCAGCACCGCCAGCACGTCGTCGGCGTCGAGCCGGGCGGCGTCCTCGGCGGGCCGTCCCTCCGCCAGCTCGGCGAGCACGTCGGCGGACGCGGTGCAGATCGCGCACGAGTCACCGGTGAAGCGCACGGCGTCCACGGCGCCGTCCCGCCGCCGCAGCGTCAGGCGCACCCGGTCGCCGCACAGCGGGTTCACGTCCTCGGCGGTCGCGACCTCGGGCCCCGACAGCTCGCCACGGAAGCGTGGATGCCGCCAGCGCTCGCGGATGACGTCGCCGTAGAGTGACCGGGCGGCCGGCGTCACTCCAGCTCCCCCCGGGCGGCGTTGGCGCGATAGGGCGGGAAGCGATAGGCCATCTCGCGCGAGAGCAGCCCGCCGTGGCCCAGGCCGGCCAGCTCGCGATTGCCGACCGCCTCGCCTGCCAGCAGCCGGGGCAGCACGAGGTCGAACGTCGTCGCCTGCGAGAACATCCCGCACGTCGGCATGCCGAGCACGGGCGCGCCGTCCCAGCGGGCCAGCCAGAGCAGGCTGCCGGGATGCGCCGGCGCCCCGTGGCGCTCCATCGTCGCGCCGAGCAACGTCAGGCCGCTGAACACCGGGTCGAGCGGGTCCAGCGCCGAGGCGCCGGCCACGATCAGCACGTCGGCGCCCTCCCGCCGGAGCGCCCGCAGCTCGTCGGCGACCGCGCGGTCCGAGGCGCCGGCGAACCGCACCGGCAGCAGGTGGCCCCCGAGCCAGTCGATCTTCTGCTTGAGGGCCGATTCGAACCGCGCCCGCTGGCGGGCGTCCAGGCTTTCGCGGGCGACGGCCCCGACGGCCGCGGGCCGGAAGCCGGCGACCTGGATCACCCCGCCGGCTGCCGCCGCCGCCCGCTCCATCGCCCGGACGGTCGTCTCGGCGATCGCCAGCGGCGTCACCTTCGCCTTGGCGACCGCCTCGCCGGGCTCCACCGGCTGGCCGTCGAACAGGGTGAAGACCGACATCCCTTCCTGCGTGTTCACGTCGGCGAGGGCCGCGGTGCGGATCCGCAGCAGGCCTCGCCGCGTCGCCGCCAGCGTCCACTGCCCGCCGGTGTAGCCGCGCACCTCCACGCCCTCGCCCACCACGGCGGCCGCCAGCCGCCGGCCCGCCTCCTCCTCGTGGACGTCGCCGGGATCGAGCGCGAGCAGGTGAATCTCCTCCCACGGTACGCCCAGCAGCGTCTGCGCCACCACCGCATCGATGCGCGCCCCCTTGGGGGCCACGACCTTGCCCGCGGGATCCCGGACATCGTGGCAGAGAATGCGGTCGACGAGGACGTCCAGCCCTGCCGTCTCCCGCCGCTGGGCAATCGCCTTCACGCCGGGGGTCTCCTCACGCTCATCGGCTGGCCGCTGCCGCCCCCGCGGACCGCCTGGATCTCGGCGAGGATGGCCAGGGCGATCTCGGGCGCGCTCCGGGCGCCCAGGTCGAGACCGATCGGCACCCGGACGCGGGCCAGGCTGGCCTCGTCCAGGCCCTCCTCACGCAGGAGCTTCAGGATCGCCGCCCCGCGGCGCGAGGAGCCCAGCATGCCGATGTAGCCGACCGGGCTCGCCAGCGCGCGGCGCAGCACGGGCAGGTCGTACTTGTAGTCGTGCGCCACCAGGACCAGCGCGGTGGTCGGGATGAGGGAATAGCCGGCGATCAGCTCGGACGGGATCCCGATCTCGAGGTCGTCCACATCGGGGAATCGCTCGCGGGTGGCGAAGCGCGGCCGCCCGTCGAGGACGGCGGTGCGGTAGCCGAGCGTCCGCGCCAGCGTCATCAACGGCATGGCGACATGGCTGGCGCCGACCACCACCAGCAGCGCCGGCGGTGTGACAACCTCGACGAAGGCGCGGACACCCTCCAGGACCAGCGTGCGGGAGGCGCCGGCGGCGAGGACCGTACGCGCCTCGGCGGCGAACCGGTCGTCGAGGAAGGCCTCGCCCAGCGTGCCCTCGTGGCGGCCATCGTCGAGCACGAGCAGCTTGCCACCGGCCTCGCCGTCCAGGCGGGTGACGATGGCGCCCCGGCCGCCGGCCCGCGCGTGCGCGTGCACGCGGTCATAGAAGCGCGCCGCCGGGTCGTCGCTCCGGTCCAGGGCGAGCGGCTCGACGAAGACCTCGATGGCGCCGCCGCAGGTCAGCCCGATCTCCCAGGCTTCCTCGTCGCCCAGGTTCAGCTCGAGCAGGCGCGGGCGCATCGTGCTCAGGACGTCCTCGGCCTCCTCGACGACCTGCGCATCCACGCAGCCGCCGATCGTGACCGAGCCCAGGATGTCGCCTCGCTCCCCCACGACCATCCGGGCACCTTCCTTGCGGGGCGTGGTGCCGTGGGTATTGACCAGCGTGGCGACGGCTACCCGACGTCCGGAGCGGCGCAAATCTTCAATGTCAGCGAAGGGTTCGGTCACGACAGGACAATCATACGCTCGCGAGCGGGAAAACGAAACGCCGCCCGGCCCCCGCCGACGATGAGCGTGGGCGACGCAGGAGGCTCAGCGGGAGCGGGGGCGCCCGAGGTGCGCCAGGCTCAGCAGCGTGACCCCGGTGAGAATCAGCATGCCCGGCTCGTTGGTGCCGAACGGAAAGAAGTCCTGGAAGACCGAGAACACCAGGGCCTGCGCGTGCGTGGGCGCGTGCACGACAACGAGGAGGAGCACCAGGAGCGACGCCAGAACCCGACTCATTCGTCTCATCCTCCCTCGCGGCCTGGGAGCCGACCGCGCCGTTGTCAAAGTGCAATCCGAGCGCCAGACGGGCCGGCGGGGCGCGGTCACGGCGAGACCCGAACGGGGCCAAAACTCGGCAAGCGCCCGGGTGACTCTTTGCATTGCGTTGCAGGTTCTCGTGCAGGGCCCGACAGACCACGCCACCGAACTACACGCTTCGGCCAGAACCTACAACGCGGCGGGTGGGCCGGCCCGGTCGGGCCGGCGGCGTATCCCCGGACTACAGATGCAGGCGGTCGGCGAGGTCGCGCAGCGCGGCGAGGTTGTGGGCGGCGGCGAAGTGATCGACCAGCGGCAGCGCAGCCGCCATGCCGCGCGTCAGCGGCTCGTAGGACGGGTTGCCGAGCAGCGGATTGAGCCAGATCACCCGCCCCGCCCGCCGCTTGATCCGCAGCAGTTCGGTCGCGAGCACCTCGGGATCGCCGGTGTCCCACCCGTCGGAGAGCACGATGACGATCGTGCGCCGGTCCACGAGGTGCGACCAGTGGCGGTTGAACTCGGCCAGCGACTCGCCGATGCGGGTGCCGCCCGACCAGTCGCGCACGTCCTGCAGGCGCCGCAGCACCTCGCGGTACGAGCGGGCGCGGAGGTAGTCGGTCACCCGCGTGAGGTGCACGGAGAACGTGAACGTCTCCACGCGCGCGAACACGTGCTGGAGGGCGAACAGGAACTGCAGGAGGAAGCGGCTGTAGAGATCCATCGAGCCGGAGACGTCGCACAGCAGGACGAGCCGAACCTTGCGCCGCTTCCGCTGCCGGTAGCGCAGCTCGATGATCTCGCCCCGCGTGAGGTTGGCGCGCAGCGTCCGCCGCAGGTCGACCCGCCCGCGCCGCCGTACGGGCCGCCGGCGCCGGCTCACCCGCCGGGCCAGCCGCCGGGCGATCTGCACGGTCAGGCGGAGCACCTCGTCGAGCTGCTCGGCGCTGAACGTGGAGAAATCGCGAGCGGCCAGCGCCTCGGCCTCGGAGGCGGCCGGCACGCCCAGGGGGTCGCCGCCCTCCTCCTCGTCCATCTCGCCCCAGCCCTCCAGGGCCAGGCGCTCGCGCCGCGCGGCCTGGCTGTCGGCCTCCGGCGCGCCGGCGGCGTCCTCGGGCACGGCGGGCCCGGCCAGGGCCTCCGCCACCTCGTCGGCCTCGGTCCGCACCCGCCAGAACGCGGCGAAGGCCCGGTCGAAGACGGTCGCCTCCTCGGGCCGCGTGACGAACACCGCGCGGAGGCCGAGACGGACTTCCTCGCGATCGCCGAGGTCGAGGTGGTCGAGGGCGCGCACGGCGTCCATCACCTGGCGCGGCGTGATCGGGAGCGACTGGCGCCGCAGCAGCGCGGCGAAGCGGACGACGGCGCGGGTGAGCGCGCGGTCGGGCACTACCCCGGGACCTGAAGGAACGGCGCGAGGCCGCCCTTCGCCACCTCCGCCCGGAAGCGCTTGATGTCGTCGGCGTCCTTGAGGACGCAGCCGAGCGTCTCGGTCACGAGCGCCTCGTCGAGGTGGTCGGCGTGCAGGCCGGCGAGCGCCTGGGCCCAGTCGAGCGTCTCCGCCACGCCGGGCACCTTGGCCAGCCGCACCCGGCGCAACGACTCCATGAAGCGCGCGATCTCCCGGGCCAGGCGGGCGTCGACGCCGGGCACCTTGCGCTCGACGATGGCGACCTCCTTGTCGTACGGCGGATAGTCGATCCAGAGATACAGGCACCGCCGCCGGAGGGCGTCGCTCAGCTCGCGGGTGCGGTTGGAGGTCAGGATCACGTGCGGTGGGTGGGTGGCCTTGATGGTGCCGATCTCGGGGATGGTCACCTGCCAGTCGGAGAAGATCTCGAGCATGAAGGCCTCGAACTCCTCGTCGCAATTGTGCGTCACGACCTGATTCGCGACGAAGTAGGGATGACCATCGAGCACGAAGTCGTACACGGTCTGCTCGAGGTCGACGTGTTCGACCGACGTGACGGCTCCCAGGACAACCTCTCGCTCCAGCAGGTCACGGAGCTCCGGCGCGTCGAACGCCTCGACGATCCGTTGCAACGACGACACATTGGGCCGCACTCGACCAGCCAGGATATCGTGGACCGTCTGATGTGAGCGCACGCCATTGAGCGTCGTTCGACTGCGGAGGGCCGCGAGGGCTTCCACGACCTTCTCGCGTGGCAGCGTCTCCGTCCGGGTGAATCGGGTTCGGGCATGTCCCAGCCGCGCGAGCAACCGTCGCTTGGCGGGAGCGCAGAACCCGACGGCGTCGGCGAACGCGCCTTCGTCGGACACCGTGAGCTGGAAGTACGGACCGCGACCGTAGGTTCCCGCCGCTGCGGCAATCCTGGCCAGATGGCTGTCGACGCCGACGGAACTGAGAAGATGCTGGATCCCCACCAGCAGCGTGGGAGACGAGGACACCGCGCAGACCTGATGATCCGAGACCCAGCCCTCGCCGTCGAAGAATCCGCGGACGAAGCCCGCGCGCTTGTCCTTGGGCAGCCGGAACACGAAGTCGGGAACGCGGCGCCCAGGACTGCGATCGAACCCCGGTCCCAGGACGCGCCGGAGCAACCGTCCCAGCGGCAAGGAATGGCACGTGAGCTCGTAGTTCCGGTGCGGTCCGCGTTTGATCCGGGCTGGGCGGCCGAAGGCCTCGGCGAACTTCCCGCAGTACACCTCGAGATTCGTGCGGTCCTTGTCAGAGATGCACAGCCGGTCGCTCGTGAAGCACCCATCGGCAACGATGTATCCCAGCAGCTCGTAGAAGGCGACCGACTGGCAGACGCGGCCCTGCCAGGCCGGCTTCGAGCTCACGGCGTTCCCGGCCAGGTCGACGGCATCGACGAGGCGAGCGAGAGCTCCCGCCCGAAGCGAGTCGCGCATCGGATGCGGGCGGATGACGTTGGCGAGATGCGTGCGCGATACGCCTGTCGCCGCGGCGAGATCCTCGTAGGTTCGGCCCGACCTTCGGTACGCGGCATGGAGCAGGCGCTTCTCGGCGTCCGTCAGTTTGACGATGTCGTCGGCAAACTCGAAGATCGGTTCGTCGAGCTGTCCAACGTGCAGAGACTTGTGCAGAGGCAACTGATCACCGGCCCGGAGTTCTGCCGCGGTGACGACCTCGGGACCGTGGCTCGAATACCGTACGAACTTGTGCTCGGGCGTCACCTCGATCAGGCGGCCGCCGACCAGGACGCGAAGAACCCGGGACGTCGATCGCGGCACGACTCTTCGTACGCGGGCTCGCGTCATCCGGAACGCGTCCACATCGAAGCTCACCAGCTCGTCGCCGATCTGTACCTCCGCGGCTCGCTTGACGCCCGCCGCCGTCGTGATCAGCGTGTTGGCAGTGACACACCGATCCACCTCGTCGACGAGGAGAACGGGGGCCCGATCCTGCGTGATCGCCTGCAGCAGCGGGCGCTTGAGCAGGAAGGGTTCGGAGAAGATCTCCTGCTCTTCCTGGTCCACCGCCCGATGCGAGGTCTCGTGCAGCTTGATGTGCAGGAGCTGCTTCTGGTAGTTCCACTCGTAGAGGGCGGCCGAGGCGTCGAGGCCCTCGTAGCACTGCAGGCGGATGAGGTTGGTGTCCAGCACGCGGGCCATGACCTTGGCGACCTCGGTCTTGCCCACCCCGGCGTGGCCCTCGATCAGCAGCGGCTTCTTGAGGCTGAGGGCCAGGTGCACCGACGTCGCCACCGGGGCGTCGGTGACGTACTCGGCCGACTCCATCAGCGACTGGATCTTGCGGATGTCCTCGCGCACGGGTCATTATTGTACATGAAGCCGCGCGTAGTCCTCGGGCGTGTCGACGTCGGGCGGCATCGGCGCATCGATCGGCACGCGCGCCACCCGCTCGGGTCGCGCCTGCACGACCGACCTTGCTCCCGCATCGCCGTCGAGGGCCGCCAGCTCGCCGAAGACCTCGGCCCCGAAGAGCACGGGGGTGCCCTGCGTCCCCCGGTACACGGGCGCCGCGATGGAGCTGCCCGTCTCCTCACGGGCGCGCAGGAGCGCGGCGATCACGCCCTCGGGCAGCCGTGGCTGGTCGCCGAGGCCGACCAGCGCCGCCGCCGTCCCCGGCTCGAGCGCGCGCATGCCGATCGCGATCGAGGAGCCCTGGCCGGCCTCGGGCCGGGGGTTCACGGCGAAGCGGACCGGCAGGCCAGCCAGCGCCGCGCGGATGCCGTCGTCGTCCGGGCCCGTGACGACCACGACGTCGTCGACATGGGGGAGCACGCTCTCGACGCTCCAGCGCACGACCGGCTTGCCGCCCAGATCGAGCAGCAGCTTCGGTCGCCCCATGCGCCGAGCCAACCCCGCCGCCAGCACGATCGCCGCGATCATCTGTCGTGGAGCGTGACGTGCGCGTCCATTGTATTGGAGCGTGACGTGCGCCTCCAGCGCAGGTGGCCTGAGAGAGGAGGCCGGGGCTCCGCTCGTGAGATCACCGGGGCTCCGCTCGTGAGATCACCGGGGCCGCCGGGGAGGCCCAGGGGCCCTCCCCGGCGGACGCGACCGGTGAGCGGGGGTCAGCCGCGGGCGCGCTTGAGGGCGGCCTCGAGGGCGCGGCGGGCGAACACGCGGCACAGGTGCGACTTGTACTCCACGGAGCCCTGGAGGTCGGCCTGGACGTCCACGCCCTCGGCGGCCTTCTGGGCGGCGGCCTCGATGGTCGCCGCGTCCAGCGCCTGGCCGGTCAGCGCGGCCTCCACCCCCTTGGCCCGCACCGCCTTGGTGCCGGCGCCGGTAACGCCGACGCTGGCCCTGGTGCAGGTGCCGTTCTTGTCGATCGTGACGGCCGCGCCCACGCCGACGACCGCGAAGCGCGAGGCGGGGTGCGGGAACTTCAGGTAGGCGGCGCCGCTGCCGGCGGGCCACACGGGGATGCGGATCTGCGTCAGCAGCTCGTCGTCCTTGAGGGCCGTGGCCATCAGCCCCTTGAACCAGTCGTCGACCTTCACGGTCCGCTTGCCCTTGGCCCCTTCGCACACGAACTCGAACCCGAGCGCGATGGCGGTGGCCGGCATGTCGGCGGCGGGGTCGGCGTGGGCGAGCGAGCCGCCCATCGTGCCCTTGTTGCGGACGGCGGGGTCGCCGATGACCGCCGCGGTCTCCGACACCACCGGCGCCTTGGCCTTGAGCACCTTGGAGGACTCGACCTCCCAGTGGGTCACCATGGCGCCCACCGTGATGACGCCCTTTTCCTCCTTGATGCCCGTCAGCCCGCTCACCTTGCGGAGGTCGATGATGTTCTTCGGCTGGGCCAGGCGCAGCTTCATCATCGGCACCAGGCTGTGGCCGCCGGCCAGGAGCTTGGCGTCGTCGAGCTTGCCGAGGAGCTTGAGCGCGTCCTTGACCGTCGCCGGCGCGTGATACTCGAACGCCGCTGGATACATGGGTGCGGTCTCCTCTGTATCGGAGCGCTGGCTCCTCCTCCACCGCAGGTGGCCTGACAGAGGAGAGGGCGCGGCTCCGAGTCGTGCGATCTATCGCTTCGCGTTCCGCATGGCGGTCCAGACTCGCTCGGCGTTGAGCGGCATCGTCTCGATGTGATCGATGCCGAGCGGAGCCAGCGCGTCGACGACGGCGTTGACCACGGCCGGGGTGGCGGCGATCGTGCCGGTCTCGCCGGCGCCCTTGACGCCGAGCGGGTTGACCGGGGTCGGTGTCACCGTGCGGTCGGTCTCGTACATCGGCAGCATGTCGGCCTTGGGCAGCGCGTAGTCCATCATGCTGCCGGTCACGAGCTGGCCGCCGTCGTAGACCGCGCCCTCCCACAGCGCCTGGCCCACGCCCTGGGCGATGCCGCCGTGGACCATGCCGTCCACGATCATGGGGTTCATGACGTTGCCCACGTCGTCCACCGCGAGGTAGCGGAGGATCGTGACGTGGCCGGTGTCGCGGTCGACCTCCACCACGCAGGCGTGGGCGCCGAACGGAAAGCAGAAGTTGGACGGGTCGTAGAAGGACGTCTCCTCCAGCCCCGGCTCCAGCCCCTCCGGATAGTTGTGCGGCACGTAGGCGGTCAGCGCCACCTGGCCGAACGGCACCGCCTTGCCCGGGAAGCCCTTCACCTGGAACTGACCGTTGACGTACTCGATGTCGCCCGGCGAGGCCTCCAGCAGGTGGGCGGCGATCTTCTTGCCCTTCTCCTTGATCTTGTTGAGCGACATCAGCAGCGCGGTGCCGCCGACCGAGGCCGAGCGGCTGCCGTAGGTGCCCATGCCGAAGGGGATGGCGCCGGTGTCGCCGTGGACGATCTCGATCTGCTCCATCGGGATGCCCAGCTCGTCGGCCGCCAGCTGCGAGAACGTCGTCTCGTGCCCCTGCCCGTGCGAGTGCGAGCCGGTGTAGACCGTCACGCCGCCGGTGGGGTGCACGCGCACCTTGGCCGACTCGTAGAGGCCGGCCTGGGCGCCCAGGGAGCCGACGACCTTGGAGGGGGCGATCGAGCAGGCTTCGATGTAGGTCGAAAAGCCGATCCCGACGAGGCGGCCCTGCTTGCGGGCGGCGTCTTGATCCGCGCGGAACTTCCGGTAGTCGAGCATGCCGAGCAGCTTGTCGAAGGCGGCGCTGTAATTGCCGCTGTCGTAGTTGAGCGCGACCTTCGTCTGGTAGCCGTTGTCGAACTTCGGGATGAAGTTCTTCCGGCGGATCTCGGTGACGTCCATCTTGAGCGCGGCGGCGCCGGCCTCGATCATCCGCTCCAGGAGGTAGGCGGCTTCGGGCCGGCCGGCGCCGCGGTAGGCGTCCACCGGCACGGTGTTGGTGAAGACCCCGGTGACGGCGGCGTGGATGGCGGGCATCTCGTAGACGCCGTTGAGCAGCGTCGCGTACAGGTACGTCGGCACCGCCGGCGCGAACGTCGAGAGATAGGCGCCCAGGTTGGCGATCGTCTGCACACGCAGCCCGACGATCTTGCCCTGGCCGTCGAAGCCCATCTCGGCCTCGGTCACGTGATCACGACCGTGGGCGTCGGTCTGGAACGCCTCCCGCCGTGTCGACGTCCACCGCACCGGGCGGTTGATCTTGCGCGTCGCCCACGAGCAGATCGTCTCCTCGTTGTAGAGGAAGATCTTGGAGCCGAAGCCGCCGCCCACGTCGGGAGCGATGACGCGGACCTTGTGCTCGGGGATGCCGAGCACGAAAGCGGCCATCAGCAGGCGGTGCACGTGGGGGTTCTGCGAGGTGACCCACAGCGTGAGGTCGCCGGTGGCCGCGTCGTAGCGGGCCAGGCAGGCCCGCGGCTCCATCGGGTTGGCGACCAGCCGCTGGTTGACGATGCGCTTCTTCACCACGGTGGCGCCGCGGAAGGCGGTCTCGACCGCCGCCGCGTCGCCGATCTGCCAGGTGAAGGCGGTGTTGGACGGCGCCACCTCGTGGATCTGCGGCGTGCCGGCGGCGATGGCCCGGTCGGTGGCGCTCACGGCCGGCAGCACCTCCCAGCTCACCTGCACCTTGTCGGCCGCGTCCTGGGCGGCGTCGTGGGTCTCGGCGATCACCACCGCGACCGGATCGCCCACGTAGGAGGCGGTCTCGGAGGCCAGCGGCGGGTGTGGCGGGATCTTCAGCTCGGGCAGCAGCCAGCCGCACGGCAGCGAGTTGACGCCGGTCATGTCCTTGCCGGTGAAGATCGCCACCACGCCGGGGTGCTTGGCGGCGGCCGCGGTGTCGATCGTCTTGATCCGCGCGCGCGCGTGAGGGCTGCGGACGAAGACGGCGTACGTCGTGCCGGGCAGCTTCACGTCGTCGACGTAGGTCCCGCGGCCGGTGATGAACCGGGGATCCTCGCGGCGCTTGATCGACTTGCCGAGGAACCGCTCAGCGGTGGCCGTGGCCATGATGCAACCTCACTTCTTGGCGGCGGCCATCTGCTCGGCCGCCCACTGGATCGCCTTGACGATGTTGTGGTAGCCGGTGCAGCGGCAGAGATTGCCCTCGAGCTGGTGGCGGATCTGCTCCTCGGACGGGTTGGGGTACCGCTCCAGCATCTGGTGGGCGGCCAGGATCATGCCCGGCGTGCAGAAGCCGCACTGCAACCCGTGCTTCTCCCAGAAGCCCTGCTGGATGGGGTGCAGCTCGCCGTTCTTGGCCAGGCCCTCGATCGTCGTGATCTTGGCGCCGTCGGCTTGCACGGCGAACAGCGTGCAGGCCTTCACGGCCTGCCCGTTCATGAGGATCGTACAGGCGCCGCACTGGCTGGTGTCGCAGCCGACGTGGGTGCCGGTCAGGCCGACCGTCTCCCGGATGTAGTGGACGAGCAGGAGCCGCGGCTCCACTTCGTGGCTGTGGGTCTGGCCGTTGATGGTGAGCTTGACTGGCAGTTTCACGGACTCGTCCTCCAGATGGTGCGCGGTTAGGGACGCGGCACGCCTTGCGGGGAGCAACACTATGCCGATCGGTGAGGGCTGTCAACGGTCACCGGCGGCCCCGGCGGCCCCGCCGCCGGCGACCGGTGGCGTGTGTCAGCAGCACCGTGACAGTGCCTGTCGCGATGCGGACACGGGCCTGCCGAGTGAAATCGTTGCGCGCACGCGGGCCGTCTTTCAACCGGCTGAATCTGAAGGTCCAATCTCCCGCCTCGGGCGGCCCGTCCGGGGTCCGGTATGGCCCTTGCCATTGGCACCCCGATCACGCCGAAAGGGGAACCGACAACGTTGCTCCGGGCCATCGCCCGCGCCTTCAGCCTCGCCGTGCTCGTCTTCCTGGCTTCCGCATCGTCGGCGGTCGCCGCCGGCGCCCAGCCGCTGGCCGTCATCCCCGCCGGCATCGCACCCGACGTCGGGCCCCGCCCGCCGGGCGGCGGGACCGGGTCCTGTCCGTGCACGCTCTTCGGCGACGCCGCGCCCGGACGGGCCAGCGCCGGCGACGCCAGGATTCCGGTGACGGCCGGCACGGACTACGTGGCCTCGTACTTCGCACCGGCCGGCGGCTACGCGTTCGACGAAAACTTCTTCACGAACGGCGGAGTCGACAGCGGCCCCCTGCACGCCGCCGGCCCCAACGGCGTGTTCCACTACGGGACCAGCGAATTCCCCGCGCAGACGCACGACGCGGCCAATTACTGGGTCGACGTCGTCTTCGCCACGGCGCCCGCCCGCGATGCGGCGGTGACGGTGGGGCCGCCCGCGCCGGCCAGCGTGCGCCTGACCATCCCCCCCGGCGATACCACGCTGCCCGGCTCGCTCACCATCGGGGTGGACGCCTCCGACCCGACGGGGATCAGGTCCGTCACGCTCTACGCGAACGGGATCCGGATCAACACGTTCACGTGCTCGGGCCCGACGTGCACCGGCGCCTTCGCCTGGATCACCGACCGTTATTTGCCGCCGGGCAGCCACACGCTGTTCGCGGTCGCGACCAACGCCGAGGGCGTGCACCACCGCTCCGCGACCGTCACCGTCACGCGGTAGCCCGGCCGCTCGCCGCCCAGGGTCGGAGTCCGTGAACGCCTCGCGTGATCGGCGTCGGCGGCGGGCTTGGGCGCCATGTGGGACCGCCACTCGGGCAAATCGAGGACCGTCACGGCTGCGCCGGGGCGGTCCGAGCGCCGGGGGGGTGTGGGGGGCCATGTCGGGGCCCCCCACTCAACTGGCGGCGGGCGTCGGCGCGGGCCTGGTCCAGGACCTCCCGCACCGGGAGTGATTTCTCGCGGGCGATGCGCACGACCTCGGCGAACTCGGGCGTGACGGTCACCACGCGACCGTCGAGCCGCGAGACCTTGACGGGTAGCGCGCCGTACGCGGTGGCCACCGTCACGATCTCCCGCTCGAGCCGGGCCCGCGCCATCTCCGTCCAGCGCACTCCGAGCGTCGGGGACTCGGCGAACAACACCCGCGCGAGGTCGTCGACGCGTCCGGGCGGGCAGAGGGCGGTGAGGACCGTGCCGGGCCGGCTGCGCTTCATGATGACCGGGGTCAGGAAGACGTCGAGCGCCCCGGCCTCGAACAGCCGTTCGACGAGCGGCTCGTAGAGCTGCGGCGACATGTCGTCGATCGTCGTCTCGACCTGGACGATGGTCTCGGTGGCGCCGGCTCCCGCCGTCTCCCCCACGAAGGCTCTCAGGACATTGGGCGTGCCGGGCAGATCCCTCGTCCCGGCCCCGTAGCCGACCCGCGTGACCGTCATCGCCGGCATCCGGCCGGCCCCGATCGCCAGCGTGGTGAGGATGGCCGCGCCGGTCGGCGTGACCAGCTCCGCGCGCACGGCGGTGTCGACCACGGGGAAGCCGCGCAACAGCTCGGCCGTCCCCGGCCCCGGCACCGGCATCCGACCGTGCGGTCCGTCCACGAACCCGCCGCCGAGCGGCAGCGCGGAGACGTGCACGCTCCCCACCCCGAGCAGGTGCAGGCCGACGACGGCCCCGGTCACGTCGACGATCGCGTCGACCGCCCCCACCTCGTGGAAGTGCACGTCGTCCACCGGACAGCCGTGCACCCGCGCCTCCGCCTCCGCGAGCCGCGTGAAGATCCGCGTCGCCCCCGCGACGAGCTCGGGCGCCAGCGCGCTGGCCGACAGGATCCCGGTGATGTCGCGCAGGTGCCGGGGGGCTGGCGAGGCCCCGGGGTCCACCACGACGTCCACCTTCGCCGCCCGAAACGCCCCCCGCCTCACTTCCCGCACCTCCAGCGCCCACCCCGGCAGCCCCAGCTTGTCCAGCTCGCCCCGCAACGCCTCCACCGACACCCCCGCATCCACCAGCGCCCCCAGGATCATGTCCCCCGACGCCCCACTCGGGCAGTCGAAGTAGATCACTCGTCCCATCACGCCCACCTGGGAGCGGCGCCGAGGAGCGAGCAGGACGAGGCCGCAGGCGCCGCCGGGGAAGGCAACGAAGTCATGCGAAGCTCATCGGCGGCGCTACCGGATCTTGGAGACGAGGTGGTTGATCTGGCTGGCTTGATGGGCGGCGCCGTAGCCGTTGTCGATGTTGACCACCGACACGCCGGGGGCGCACGAGTTGAGCATGGCCAGCAGCGCGGCGAGCCCGTTGAGCGAGGCCCCGTAGCCGACGCTGGTCGGCACGGCGATCACCGGACGGTCCACGAGGCCGCCGATCACGCTCGGCAGTGCCCCTTCCATCCCGGCCACCGCCACGATCGCGTTGGCCTCGCTCAGCAGCTCGCGATGCACGAGCAGCCGGTGGAGGCCCGCCACGCCGCAGTCGTTCAGCCGCTCCACCCGGTTGCCGAGGGCCTCGGTCACGAGCGCCGCCTCCTCGGCCACCGGAAGGTCGGCGGTGCCGGCGGCGGCGACGACGACGAGCCCGATGCCGTCGGCCGCCTCCGGCCGCACGACGAGCAGCCGCGCGAGCGCGTGATAGGCGCAGGGCAGGCCGGCGGCCTCGACCGCGGCGGCCACCGCCGGCTCGCAGCGGGTGGCCAGGACGTTGGGGTGATGGGCGGCGAGCCGGGCGACGATGGCGATCACCTGCTCGGGCGATTTGCCGGGGCAGAAGACCGCCTCCGGCCCGCCCGCCCGCAGCGCCCGGTGGTGATCCACCCTGGCGAAACCCAGGTCCTCGAAGGGCAGGCCGGCCAGCCGCCCGGCGGCGGCCTCCACGCTCAGGCGCCCGGCCCGGACATCCTCGAGCAGCTGGCGGGCGGTCTCCGGCGTCATGCCCGCTCCTTCATGGCGAGCAGGAGGTTCGCGCTGCCGGACTGGAACCCGGCGAGGTCGACGGTGACGTAGACGTAACCCAGCTCGCGGAAGCGGGTCACGATCGCCGCGTGGCGACCGTCCTGCCACAGCCGGGGGATCTCGTCGAGCGGGATCTCCAGCCGCGCCAGCCGGTCGTGGTGACGGACGCGGAACTGGCGGAAACCGAGCCCGCGCACGAAGGCCTCGGCCTCGTCCACCTGCCGCAGCTTGTCGGCCGTGATGCGATCACCGTACTGGAAGCGCGAGGACAGGCAGGCGAACGAGGGCTTGTCCCAGGTCGGCAGGCCCAGCGCCCGCGACAGCTCGCGGATCTCGCGCTTGGTGAGGCCGGCCTCGATCAGCGGCGCCCGCACACCGCGCGCGGTGGCCGACTTCATGCCGGGGCGATGGTCGCCGAGGTCGTCGACGTTGGCGCCGTAGACGAGCGCGCGGAGCCCCTCCTGCTCGGCGACGGGGGCCAGCCGCGCGAACAGCTCCTCCTTGCAGAAGAAGCAGCGGTTGGCGCCGTTGCGCGCGTACTCGGGGTTGGCCAGCTCCTCGGTGCGCACGACCACGTGCCGGGCGCCGATCAGCGCCGCCAGCCGCCGGGCCTCGGCCAGCTCGGCGGCGGGATAGGTCTCCGAGTCCGCGGTGACGAGGACCGCGCGCGCCCCCAGCGCATCCGCCGCCGCGCGCGCCAGCAGCGTGGAGTCCACGCCGCCCGAGAACGCCACCACCACGCCCTCCAGCTCGCGCAGCACCTCGAGCAGGCGCCCGTACTTGGCCTCGAGGTCCGCGTTCACGTTCACGGGCTCACCTCAACAGCGCCCCGGCGAGGTCGCCGAGCGGCGTTCGCGGGCGGGCGCCGACGTGCGAGATGACCTCGGCCGCCGCCAGGGATCCCAGCCGGCCGCAATCGGCCGGCCTCAGGCCGCGGCTGAGGCCGATGAGGAAGCCGGCCGCGTAGAGGTCGCCGGCGCCGGTGGTGTCGACGACGGAATCGACGGGATGAGCCGGCACGACGTGCACCTCGTCGCCGGCGACGAGGACCGAGCCGCGCTCGCTGCGGGTCAGCGCGGCCAGCTCGCAATGGCGCTGGACCCGGCCGAGCGCTTCGTCGAAGTCGCGGACCTGGTAGAGGCTCCGGATCTCGGCCTCGTTGGCGACCAGCACGTCCACGTGGTGCTCGACGAGGTCGAGGAACGCCGCGCGGTGACGGTCCACGCAGAACGGATCCGACAGCGTCAGCGCGACCCTGCGGCCGGCCGCGTGCGCGCAGGCGGCGGCCACCCGGAACGCCTGCTGGGCGGCCGGCGGGTCGAAGAGGTAGCCCTCCAGATAGAGGATCCGCCCCCGGGTGATCAGCCGGGTGTCGATGTCGGCCGGGCCCAGCTGCACGGCGGCGCCCAGGTACGTGCTGAGCGTCCGCTGGGCATCGGGCGTCACCACGACCAGGCAACGGCCGGTCGCCGGTCCGCTGGTGGCCGGCGGCGTCGTGTACCCCACCCCGGTCGAGCGGAGGTCGTGGGCGAACACCTCGCCGAGCTGATCGTCGCGCACCTTGCCGACGTAGTGCGCGCGTCCGCCGAACGAGGCCACCCCGACGATCGTGTTGGCGGCGGACCCGCCCGAGACCTCGATCCCCGGCCCCATGGCCTCGTAGAGCTGTCGGGCGCGGGCCTCGTCGACGAGCTGCATCGCGCCCTTGACGAGCCCGTGGCCCGCGAGGAACTCCTCGCTCTCCTGGCTCAGGACGTCCACGAGCGCGTTACCAACGCCGATCACGTCCAGCTCGCCGGCCGCCGGCCCGTCAGCCACGGCGGCCCTTCTTCCTGCCTTCGACCGGAAAGTATTTCCCGAGCAGCAGGTCGAGGCGGCGGCGCGTCGCCAGCGGGAACTTCGCGGGCGGCGTGATCACGGCGTCGCGCAGCAGTCCGGGGCACGGGCACGTTCGCGCGCCGCCGATGGCGGGGATGACCCGGCGCAGGACGTCCTTGGCCGTGGCGACGTTCTTCAGGAGGTTCTGGATCACGGCCTCCACCGTCACCGTCTCCTGGCTGTCGTGCCAGACGTCGTAGTCGGTGACCAGGGCCAGCGTCGCGTAGCACAGCTCGGCCTCGCGGGCCAGCTTGGCCTCGGGCATGTTCGTCATGCCGATGACGTCCACCCCCCAGCCGCGGTAGATGCGCGATTCCGCCCGGGTCGAGAACTGCGGCCCCTCGATGCAGATGTAGGTGCCGCCGCGGTGGACGGCGGCGCCGGTGGCGCCGGCCGCCTTGGCAAGGGCGCCGGCCAGCGCGGGACAGATGGGCTCGGCCATGCCCACGTGGGCCACGATGCCGTCGCCGAAGAACGTGGACCCGCGCCGGCGGGTCGCGTCGTAGAACTGCGAGGGGATCACCAGGTCGAGCGGATGGATCGTCTCCTTCATGCTGCCGACGGCGGAGACCGAGACCACCCACTCGGCGCCGAGCGACTTGAGCCCCCAGATGTTGGCCCGGAAGTTCAGCTCGCTCGGGGTGAAACGATGGCCGCGGCCATGGCGCGGCAGGAAGATCACGGGGCGGCCCTCGAAGGTGCCCGTGCAGAACTCGTCGGACGGATCGCCGAACGGGGTGCGCACCCGCCGCCAGCGGACGTCCTGCACGCCCTCCAGCTCGTAGAGCCCGCTGCCGCCGATGACGCCGATGGCGGGGCCGGTCACTCGGCCTCCAGGACGCCCCGGGTCGCCGCCGCCTCGACGGCCGTCACGCGCACGCGCGCCATCCGCCGCCGCAGGCCGTCCGGCCCCGGGAAGGTCAACTCCACGTAGTTGCCGGTCAGCCCCACCAGGTCGCCGCTGGCGCGGTCGCGCGTCTCCAGCACCAGCACGTCCTCCGTTCGCCCGACCAGTGTCTCGCGGAAGCGCCGGCCGAGCGCCCCCGCCACCGCCCGCAGCCGCCGGGCGCGGCCGGCGACCGTGGCCGGGTCCAGCCGTCCCGGCCGCCCGGCCGCTTCCGTCCCCCGTCGCGCCGAGTACGGGAAGACGTGCAGGTAGGAGAACGGCAGCGTCTCGACGAGGTCCACGGTGGCGGCGAAATCGGCGTCGGTCTCGCCGGGGAATCCGACGATGACGTCGGCGCCCAGGCCGAGCCGGGGGATCGCCGTCGCCAGCCGCTCCACCACGCGCCGGTACCCGGCCGTCGTGTACGGCCGCCGCATCGCGCGCAGCACGCGGTCGCTGCCGCTCTGCAGCGGCACGTGGAAGTGAGGCGCGATCACCGGTGAGGCGCCGAGGATCTTGAGCAGGTCGTCGGTGAAGTAGGCCGGCAGCATCGACGACAGCCGCAGCCACCGAAGCCCGTCCACCCGGGTCAGCCGGGCCAGCAGCGTGGCCAGGGTCGCGCGCGGAGTCAGGTCGGCGCCGTAGTGACCCAGGTCGACGCCTGTCAGCACGATCTCGGGATGCCCGGCCGCCACCAGGCGCCGCGCCTGCGCCTCCACCTCCGCCGGCGCCAGGCTGCGGCTGTTCCCGCGGGCGAAGGGGACGATGCAGAACGCGCAGCGGTGCTGGCAGCCGTCCTGGATCTTGAGGAAGGCGCGCGAGCGGCCGCTGACGTGCGGCCGCGGCGCGACGGGTTCGAGCCGGGCGCCCGCGACGTCGCTCACCTCCACCCGGGGAGCGCGCCGGCCCCCATCGAGCAGGCCGGTGAGCAGATCGGGCAGCCGCCCCTTGTCGGCGTTGCCGACGACGAGGTCCACGCCGCCCAGCGCGGCGACCTCGGCGGCGCTCGTCTGCGCCCAGCAGCCGGTGACGACGAGGCGCGCGCCGGGATTGAGCCGGGTGGCACGCCGGATCGCCCGGCGGTCGGACCGCTCGGCGCGCGCCGTCACCGTGCACGTGTTGACGACCACGACGTCGGGGTGCGCCTCCACGGGCACCGTGTGGAAGCCGCGCGCCTCCAGCCTCGCCTGCAGCTGCTGGCTGTCCACCTGGTTGAGCCGGCACCCCAGCGTCGTGAAGGCGACGGTGGGGGTCATGCGCCCACCGCTTCCTTGAGCTGGCCGCAGGCGGCGCCGATGTCCTCGCCCTTGCTCCAGCGCACGGTGGTCGTGATGCCGGCGTGGAGCAGGATCGCCTGGAAGGCGAGGATGCGCGGCAGCGGCGGCCGCCGGAAGCCCGAGCCGTCCCAGTCGTTGAACGGGATCAGGTTCACCTTGGCGCGGAGGCCGCGCAGCAGGCGCGCCAACCGGTGGGCCTCCTCGGCGGCGTCGTTGACGTCCTCCAGCATCACGTACTCGAAGAAGACCCGCTGCCGCGCCGCCAGCGGATAGCGGCGCACGGCGGCCATGAGGGCCTCCAGGTTCCAGGAGCGGTTCACGGGCATGAGACGGCCGCGCACCTCGTCGGAGGCGCCGTGCAGCGAGATCGCCAGGTTGACCTTGAGGTCCTCGCGGCCCAGCCGGTCGATCCCGGCGACGAGGCCGACGGTGGACACCGTGATCCGGCGCGGCGAGTACCCGATCCCGAGCCGGGCGTCGGTGAAGATCCGCAGCGCGGCGACGAGGTTGGCGTAGTTCGCCAGCGGCTCGCCCATGCCCATGAACACGATGTGGGTCACCCGCTCGCCGCCCTCGAGCCGCGCGTTGGCGGCCATGAGCTGGCCGACGATCTCGGCGGCGGTGAGGTTGCGCTCGAGCCCCATCGTTCCGGTGAGGCAGAAGGCGCAGCCGAAGCCGCAGCCGACCTGGGTCGACAGGCAGAGCGTGATCCGCCCGTCGTCCGGCATGAGGACGGCGCTCACCCGGCCGCCGTCGCTCAGCCGGAAGACCAGCTTGCAGCTGCCATCCTGGGAGGGCGTCGCCCGCTCCACCTCCGGCACCGTGATCTCGTGCCTCTCGGCCAGCCGCGCGCGAAAGTCCCGGGGCAGATCCGTCATCGCTTCCAGGTCGATCACGCCCTTGCGGTACATCCAGGTCGCCAGCTGCCGGCCCCGATAGCGCGAGGCGCCGAGCGTCACGGCGAGGTCTTCGAGCTCACCAGAAAGGAGTCCCATCAGGTTGGCGCGCGACATCGGTGGCAAGGATAACACGGTGACTTTTCCACCGACGCTGTGCGTGAGCCGTGGATAAGCCGGTGGACGACCACGGCGAGCGCGCGGAACTCCTGCTATTTAGACCGGGTCGCCCGGCTCTTGAGCAGACCCCCCTCTGATAGAATTCGCCGGAGGTGTCGCCATGGGGGAGCCGCTGTCGAAATTACTCGAGCAACAGGTCGCGCGTTGGACTGACCGAATCGGAGACTGGGACGCGTTCGCCGACGCGCGCGTGGAAGGCTACCGGCGCGCCCAGCATCGATTCATCGGCTACGGCGCCTCCGGCAAGGCCGACGGCCGCTACATCCCGGCCGAGCACTTCACGCTGAGCGTGATGTACGTGCCGCCGGGCCAGGGCAACGCCGCCCACACCCACGAGGTGGAGGAGATCTTCTTCATCCTGCGCGGCAAGGTGCGCGTGTTCTTCGAGGACGAGGCCGGCCACCGCGTGGAGGCCGTGCTCGGCGAGTGGGACTGCGTGTCGTGCCCGGCCAACGTGATCCACGGCTACGACAACGTCGGCCTCGAGCCCGCCTATCTCCAGGTGATGCTCGGCAAGGGACGCCCGGAGCTGATGTCGTACTCCGACACCGGTCTGCAGGCCCGGCGCGACGAACACCTCCGTTCGGCCTCCCCCGGGACCGAAGGCGCCGGCAACGCGGGCGCTCGAACGCGGACGACTCACGCGTGATCGGCCGCGCGGTCAGGCGCAAGGAGGATCTGCGCCTCGTCACCGGCGGCGGTCGCTTCGTCGACGACCTCCACCTGCCCGGCACGCTGCACGCGGCGCTGGTGCGCAGCCCGCATGCTCACGCCCGGGTGGTGCGCGTCGACACCCGGCGCGCGCTGAAGCAGCCGGGCGTCGTCGCGGTCCTCACCGTTCGCGAGGCGCCGGAGCTGGCGGCCTCGGTGCCACCGCTGATCACGGAGCCGGGGTGGCCGGCCTACGCGCATCCCCTGATGGCGGCCGGGCGCGTCCGTCACGTCGGCGAGGCCGTGGCCGTGGTCGTGGCCGACGATGCCTATCGCGCCGCCGACGGCGTGGAGGCGGTGGTCGTGGAGTACGAGCCGCTGCCGGTCGCGGCGGTGCCGGCCGTGCCGGCGCCCGGGCTCGTCCACGAGGGCTGGCACGACAACCGGGCCGGGCGCCAGGAGGCCGGCGCCGGCGACGTCGCCCGCGGCTTCGCCGAGGCCGAGGTCGTCGCCGAGGTGCACCTGATCTACCCGCGGGTCACCGGCGTGCCGATCGAGGGCCGCGCGGTCCTGGCCGCCCCCGACCGCGAGCGCGGACACGTGACCGTATGGTCCTCGACCCAGGTGCCCTTCAACGTGCGCGCGGCCGTGGCCGCCGCGCTCGGCCTGCCGGAGGCCACGATCCGCGTGATCGCGCCCGACGTGGGCGGCGGCTTCGGCATCAAGGGCCACGTCTATCCGGAGGACGTGCTCGTCCCCGCGGTCGCCTGGCGCCTCGGACGCCCCGTGAAGTGGGTGGAGACGCGCCGCGAGCACTTCCTCACCGCCTCCGGCGACCGCGACCAGGCCCACGCCGCCCGCCTGGGCGTGCGGCGCGACGGGACGATCACCGCGCTGGAGACGACGTTCACGCGGGATCACGGCGCGTTCCCCACGCTCGGCGGCGCGATGACGGCCAACACCATGAATCACCTCGTCGGCCCCTACCGGATACCGAACTACCGCGCGCGCGGCGACAACCTCGTGACGCACAAGTCGTTCGCCGCCGCCTACCGGGGCGCCGGCCGGCCGGAGGCGGCGCTGGTGCTCGACCGCCTGCTCGATCGCGCGGCGCGGAGCCTGGGCATGGACCCGGCGGACTTCCGCCGGCGCAATCTGATCCCCCGCGCGGAGATGCCGTACCGCACCGGTCTCACCTATCGCGACGGCGTGGCGATCACCTACGACCCCGCCGACTACGTCGCCGCCTTCGACGCGCTGCTGGCGCGCCTGGACTACGCAGCCTGGCGCACGGAGCAGGCCGCCCGCCGCGGCGGCGCCCGCCCGCTCGGTCTCGGGATCTCGGCCTACGTCGAGGGCACCGGGATCGGGCCGTTCGAGGGCGCCGACGTCAGTGTCGATCCGGGTGGCGTGGTCTTCGTCGACGTGGGGGTCGGCGCCCAGGGCCAGGCCCACGAGACCACGCTGGCCCAGATCGCCGCCGCCGAGCTGGGCGTGCCGCTCGAGCGCGTGGTCGTGCGCGGCGGCGACACCGACCGCGTGGGCTTCGGCATGGGGACGATCGCCAGCCGCGTGGCCGCGGTGGCCGGGCCGGCCATCGCCCGCTCGGCGCGGGAGGTGGCCCGCAAGGCGCGGCTGGTCGCCGCCGAGATGTTCGAGTGCGCGGCCGACGACGTCGTCGTCGCCGAGGGCGACGTCTGGGTCGCCGGCACGCCGGGCCGCCGCCTGTCGCTCGGCCAGGTGGCGCGCGCCGCCGTCCGCAGCCGCGCGCTGGTCGAGACGGGGCGGCCCGGCCTCGGAGCGTGCGTGTTCTTCTATCCCGCCAGCGTCACGTGGGCGTTCGGCGCCCAGGCCGCCGTCGTCGAGGTCGATCTCGAGGCCTGCACCCTGGCGGTCGTGCGTCACGCCGTCGTCCACGACGCCGGCCGCGCGATCAACCCGATGGTCGTCGAGGGCCAGGTGCACGGCGGCACCGCCCAGGGCATGGGCAGCGCGCTGCTGGAGGAGGTCGTCCACGACGGCCAGGGCCAGCTCCTGACGGGCTCGCTGATGGACTACGCGCTGCCGCGCGCGGCCGACTTCCCGGCGCTCGATGTCGTCCACGTCGAGTTCCCGTCCACCGTCAACGAGCTGGGCATCAAGGGCGTGGGCGAGAGCGGCGTCATCGCCCCCGGCGCCATGATCGCGGGCGCCGTGGAGGACGCGCTCGCCGACCACGGCGTGCGGATCGACCGGCTGCCGGTGACCCCGTCGCGCGTGTTCGAGGCGCTGCGCGCGACCGGCCGCTGGCCACGTCCGCGCTCAGCGTAGCTGCGCGAGACACGCCGCCAGGCCGGCCGGCGACTCGCACAGGGCGTCGGCGCCCGCGTCCACCAGCTCCTCCCGCGAGCCGTAGCCCCACAGCACCCCGAGCGTGCGGACCCCGTTCACGCGCGCCGCGAGGACGTCGTGGGCGCGGTCGCCGATCATGAGCGCCTCCGCCGGGGCCGCGCGCTCGGCCGTCAGCAGGTGGGCGATCACCTCGCGCTTGTCGTCCAGGCGCCCGTCGAAGTCGGTGCCGTAGACGCCGGCGAGGTAGCGTGTCAGCCCGAAGTGCTCGACGATCGTCTCGGCGTAGCGCGTGTCCTTCTGCGTCGCCACCATCAGGCGGGCCTGGCCGGCCAGGCGCTCGAGCGCTTCCGGGATTCCGGGGTAGACCTCGTTCTCGTAGAGGCCGATGCCGGCGTACCGCTCGCGGTACAGGGTGAGCGCGCGCTCGACGAGGGGCGGGTCCGGCGCGGCCAGCAGCGTGGCGAACGTCGTCCGCAGCGAGCCGCCGATGTGGACCGCGAGGGCCTCGTCACTCGGACACGGGGCCGCCAGCCGCTCGAGCGCATAGCGCATGCACCGTACGATCCCCAGGCGGGAATCCGTCAGGGTCCCGTCGAGGTCGAAGAGCAGCACAGGCGGGCTCATCGGCGTCTTCGCCGCCGGGCCCGGAGCGCGGTGCCGGCCACGGCCAGGACCGCCGCCGGCAGCCCGATCCAGAGCGCCTCGGCCTCGAGGACCCTGCGGCCCCGCGCGCTGACGAAGCGCTCGAGGCTGATCGGCGACACCGGGATGGGTTGCCAGGGCAGGACGTAGCGGGCATCGTCGAACGGCGCCAAGAACGCCACCCCGGGCCCGCCGTCCGTCATCGCGTCGAGGACGCCGTGCGAGGCTGTCGCCAGGAACAGGAACAGCCAGACCGTCCCGCGCCGGCCCTCCCACGTCCACCCGCGAAATGCCGAGCCCACGACCACCGCAGCCAGGACGGCTGCGAAAGACAGTGAGTGCGTGATCCCGCGATGCCCGAGCACGTGGCCCCAGGGCACGCCGAACCAGAACGCCACGACGTCGGCGTCCGGGATCACGGCACAGAGAGCGCCGGCCAGCCAGTAGCGGGCGGGCCGGGCTGGCAGCGCGAACACCGTGCCGAGCGCCGCGCCCGCTAGAGCATGAGAAACGATCGTCGACATAGGTACTTACGTCCGCAAGATGAGATGGAGGTCGAGGAGGTTGGTGTTGGTCGGCCCGGTCACGACGGCATCGCCAATCGCGCCGAGGAAGGCGCCCGTGTCGTTGTCGGCCAGATCACGGGCGGCGTCGCGGCCCACCGCTCGCCCTCGCCCCACCGTGCCCGCATCCACGATCCCGCCGGCGGCGTCGGTCGGCCCGTCGGTGCCGTCGGTCCCCGCCGCCAGGACCACCGTGGGCTCGCCTTCTCGCAGCTCCAGCGCCGCCGCCAGCGCGAACTCCTGGCAGCGCCCGCCGCGGCCGCGGCCCCGCACCGTCACCGTGGTCTCGCCGGCCGCGATGAGACAGGCGGGGCCCGGCAGCGCGCGCGCCCGGGCCACGAGGTCGCGCGCGGCCTCGCGCGCCTCGCCCTGGAGCGAGCGCGTGAACACGTGCGCGCGATAACCCTGCCGCTCGGCCTCGGCCGCGGCCGCCTCGACGACGAGCGCGTTGTTGCCGACGATCACGTTCGTCACGCGCTCGAAGGCCCGGTCGCCGGGCTTGGGCGTCTCCGGGAGGCTGCCGGCCGCGCCCGCGCGCAGCCGCTCCACGACCGCGCGCGGCGCCGCGGCGAGGACGCCGCGACGCTCCAGCACGGCGAGCGCATCGGCGTACGTGGTCGGGTCGGGCGCGGTCGGCCCGGAGGCGATCACGTCGAGCGGGTCGCCGATGACGTCGGAGAGGGCCAGCGTCACCACCGTGGCCGGCCAGGCGGCGCGCGCCAGCAGGCCGCCCTTGAAGCGCGAGAGGTGCTTGCGCACCGCGTTCAGCTCGTCGATCGCGGCGCCGGCGGCCAGCAGCAGCCGGGTGACCGCCTGCTTGTCCTCCAGCGTGACCGGCGGCGCCGGTGCCGGCGTCAGCGCCGAGCCGCCGCCGGAGACCACGAAGATCACGAGGTCGTCCGCGGTGACCGACTCGGCCAGCGCCAGCAGGCGCGACGACGCGGCCAGGCCGCGCGCGTCGGGCACCGGATGACCGGCCTCGGCGATCTCGACGCGCGCCGCCGGCAGCCGATAGCCGTCCTTGACCACCACGAAGCCCTCGCTCACGCGCGCCCCGACGATCCCCTCCACCGCCCGCGCCATCGAGGCCCCCGCCTTGCCCGCCCCCAGCACCAGCACGCGCCGCACACGGCCGAGGTCGAGGTCGAGCCGACCCGCCAGCAGGCGCGTTCCGTCGATGCGGAGGTGCCGGCGGACGAGCGGCTCGACGTCGCCGGCGGCCAGCGCCGCCCGCCAGATGGCCTCCGCGGCCCGGCGGGCGTCAGCCGGCAAGCGTGCGAAGCTTCTGCAGCCGCTCGCCGGCGTCCGTGAGGACCTCGTCGGTCTTGGGGAAGCAGAAGCGGATCTTCGTCCGTCCCAGCTCGGGATGGGCGTAGAACGAGGAGCCGGGCACGGTCGCCACGCCGCACTCCTTGATGAGCCACATGGCGAAGGCCGAGTCGTCCTCGAGCCGCAGCGCTTCGAGGAAGTGGGCGGCGTCGGTCAGGATGTAGTAGGCGCCGCGCGGCTTCCAGGCCGTGAACCCCGCCCGCTCGAGGTAGCCGAACAGCAGGTCGCGCCGGGCCTGGTAGCCGTCGCGGAGCGCGACGTAGTAGGAGTCCGGCAGCGTGAGCGCGGTCACCGCCGCCTCCTGCAGCGGATGCGGGGCGCCCACCGTCACGAAGTCGTGGGCGCGGCGAATGCCGGCGCTGATCTCCTCCGGCGCCACCGCCCAGCCCACCCGCCAGCCGGTGACCGAGTACGACTTGGACGCCCCCGAGATGGTGACCGTGCGCTCGGCCATGCCCGGCAGCGTGGCGATGGGCGTGTGGCCGAGGCCGTCGTAGACGATGTGCTCGTAGATCTCGTCGGTGATCGCGAGCAGGTCGTGGCGCAGGCACAGGTCGGCGATCGCCTGCAGATCGGCCCGCGCGAAGACCTTGCCCGAGGGATTGTTGGGGCTGTTGAAGACGATGGCCTTCGTGCGCGGCGTCACCGCCCGCGCGAGCCGGTCGGGATCGAACGAGAAGCCGGGCGGCTCCAGCGGCACCCAGATGGGGACCGCCCCCGAGATGATGCAGCCCGGCCCGTAGTTCTCGTAGAACGGCTCGAACACGATGACCTCGTCGCCGGGGTTCAGCACGGCCAGCAGGGTCGACAGCATCGTCTCCGTCGAGCCGCAGCAGACGGTGACGTGGCGCTCGGGGTCGATCGCCATGCCGTAGAACCGCCGGTACTTGTCGGCGATGGCTTGCCGCAGGCTCGCGGCGCCCCAGGTGATCGCGTACTGGTGGAAGTCGCCGTCCAGCGCCCGGTGCGCGGCCTCGACGAGCGCGGCCGGCGGCGGGAAGTTGGGCATGCCCTGGGCGAGGTTCACGCCCCCGTGCTGGCTCACCACCCGCGTCATCTCGCGGATGACGGACTCGGTGAACCCCTGGACCCGATCCGAGAGCCGCACGGGGCTGCCGCCGGCGCGCCGGGGCTCAGCGCCCTCCGGCGATGGCAGGAACGATGGCGACCTCGTCGCCGTCCTTGAGGGCGGTCGCCCGGTTGTCCAGGAAGCGGATGTCCTCCTGGTTGACGTAGATGTTGACGAAGCGCCGCAGCTCACCGGTCTCGTCCACGAGCCGCTCGCGCAGGCCGGGGAACTGGCGCTCGAGGTCGCCGATCAGATCGTCGACGGTGTCGCCCTTGGCCTGGACGTCGGCGTTGCCCTTGGTCACGGCCCGCAACGGCGTCGGAATGCGCACGGTCACCGGCATCGGATCTCCTCCTGACCGACAGACGTTGGCATCACTAAACACGCAAGCCCCCACCAAGTCAACGCCCGCACCCCGACGCCCAATCGATCAGCAGTCGCCGGCGCACCGCCAGCCGCTGCGGGAAACCAGGACCCCTCGCCGGTGATCGAGTCCCGTCACGCTCCACCGGCGAGAGCGCTACGGATACGAGGCCACCACGAGGCCCTCGCCGGTGATCGGGGGCCGCCACCCGCCGCCGGTCCGAGGCCACCACGCGGCCCTCGCCGGTGATCGAGGGCCGCCACCCGCCGCCGGTCCGAGGCCACCACGCGGCCCTCGCCGGTGATCGAGGGCCGCCACGGCTCCGCCGGGGCGGCCCGAGCGTCTGGGGGGTGTGG
>DASWJN010000028.1:0-16764 GCA_036397135.1 Candidatus Methylomirabilota bacterium | reverse complement strand
CCGATCTTTCGGCTGGTCGGGGCCGGACGCGGTGGAGGCCGGGCGCCTGGCGCCCGGGCCAAGCACGCCCTGCTCGACCGGAGGAGGAGGAACGCGCCAAGGCGATCCTCGCGAGCCACCGCGACAGGGACTGGAGCCTGTGCGACGCGATCTCCTTCGCCGTGCTCGACTCCAGAGGCGCCCGGACGGCGTTCACGTTCGACCGCCACTTCCGCCAGTACGGTCGATTTCAGGTGATCGGGCCGGAGGAGGACGGACCATGGCGAAGGCCGGCACGCTGAGGCGCAGGCAGGGGCGGACGGCGCGGCCGGCCGGGCCGGCGCCGCGCTACGATCTCGTGCTGCGCGGCGGTCGAGTGATCGACCCCGCCCGTGACGTCGACGGGTTGCTCGACGTGGCCGTGCGCGGCGGCACCATCGCCGCCGTGGCCCCGGCGATCGTGGCCGGGCCGGGCGCTCGCATCATCGACGTCCGCGGGCGCCTGGTCGTGCCCGGCCTGATCGACACCCACGCCCACGTCTACCAGTACGTCACGGGCTCCTTCGGCATGAACCCGGACCTCGTGGGCGTCCGGTCGGGGGTGACGACCGTGATCGATCAGGGCGGGGCCAGCCCGCTCACGATCGACGGCTTCCGGAAGTTCATCGCCGAGCCCGCCGCGACGCGCGTGTACGCGTTCATCTCGAACTACCTGGCGGGCGGGCTGGTGGGGCACCGGTACGTCAGGCTGTACGGGCCCGACGGCATCCACGTCGGCGAGACCGTCAGGGCGATCGAGCGCAACCGCGACCTCGTCAAGGGCATCAAGTGCCACGCCGAGGTCGGCGGTTATTCGCGCTGGGGTATCGAGACGCTGCGGCTCGCCAAGCAGGCGGCGCGCGAGGCGAAGGTGCCGGTCTACATCCACCTCGGGCGGCTGTGGGCCGAGGAGGACGGCACCCACATCGACCCCGAGGCCGTGCTGGCCGAGGTGGTGCCCCTGCTCGATCCGGGCGACGTGCTGGCCCATCCGTTCACCAGGAACCCCGGCGCCTTCGTGTCCGGCGAGGGCAAGGTCCACCCGCTGATCTTCGAGGCCCTCGCGCGCGGGGTGCGCATCGACATCGGGCGGGGCGGTCACACCAGCTTCGCGGCGGCCCGGGCCGTGCTCGAGGCCGGCATCCGGCCCTTCACCATCGGCGCCGACGTCCACGGCTACACCATCAAGCGGCCGCTCGACGCGGCCTGGGACGCCGGCTACTTCGACGAGAGCGGGCGGGCGAGCCGCGGGGAGGCCGCCACGATGCTGGGAGGGCCGGTGGTGTTCAGCCTGGCCCAGGTCATGAACGAGCTGCTCGCGCTCGGCTTCCCGCTGGCCGAGGTGATCGCCATGGCGACCCGGAACGCCGCCGAGGCCCTGCGTCTCACCGACGAGCTGGGCTCGCTGGCCCCCGGCCGAGTGGCCGACGTGACCGTGCTCGCGCGCGATCAGGGCTCGTGGCGCGTGACGGACTGCCTGGGCGCCACGATCGAGATCCCGGAGCGGCTGCGCCCCGAGCTCTGCCTGCGCGCCGGCGTGGTGCACCAGGCCGACTCATCGCTGCTGGTGGAGTCGACGGCCGACGTGGCGTGACGGGTACGCCTGAATCAGCCGAGCGACAGAATCGCGAGCTTCATGCCCTGGGCGGCGGCGACCAGCCTTCGGTCGTAGCTGGCCAGCCGGACCGCCTGGCCATTGGCCCTCAGGAAGTCCATGGACGCCAGGTGCAGCGCGTCCAGCGTGCGCACCGGGGTCGGGAAAGGCTCGAGGGCCCGAGCCAGGACCGGGGGCGCCATCTCGATGAACGATACCCGGGCAAGGAGGGCCCGCACCTCGTCCCCGCGCGAGGCTCCCAGCCGTCGGGCGTGAATGCGCGCCCAGATCTCGTACTCGAGGAGACGGCTCGACACGAGAGGCTCTTGCCAGATGGCCTCCGGGGGCACTCGGTCCTCGGCGAGGATCTGGGCGAGCGCCACCGAGGTGTCGAGGTAGATCATCGGTCGGTGCGGTCGTCCTCCAGCTCGGCGAGGATCTCGGCGAGCTTCGCGATCGGCGCGCGGGGTGGGGGCGCCCCGGGACCTAACGCGGCCGGCGTGATCCAGCCGCGCCGGACGGCGTCCGCGAGCATCGCATCCGCCAGGAGGGGACTCCGCCCTTCCCGGGGCGGCACGAGCTCGGCCACGACCCGATCCCTGTCGGTGACCAGGACGATCTCGCCGCCGGCGGCCAGCCGAACGTACTCGCTGAGCTTGTTCTTGAGGACCTTCAGGCCGACCGATCGCATGCCTACAAGGTAGCTTCCAGAAGCTACCCAGTCAAGGCTGGCCCCGATCAGATGATCGCGTGCCGCACCCGGGCCGAGACCCACTCGCTGAGCAGCACGGTGGCGAAGATCACGATGAAGATCATGGTGACCTGGTTCCAGGCGAGCACGTTGACGGACGATTGGAGCTGGAGCCCGATGCCCCCCGCGCCCACCAGCCCCAGCACGGTGGACTCGCGGATGTTGATGTCCCAGCGGAAGACCGAGATGCCGGCGAAGGCCGGCGTCACCTGGGGCACGATCCCGTAGGCCACCACCTGGGCGCGGCCGGCCCCGGCCGCGGTGACCGCCTCCACCGGCGCCCGGTCGATCTCCTCGATGGCCTCGTAGAGGAGCTTGGCGATGAAGCCGATCGAGCGGAGCATGATGGCCAGGATACCGGCCAGGATCCCCGGGCCGATGATGGAGACGAGGAGCAGGGCCCAGATGAGCGCGTTGATGGACCGCGAGGCCACGATGACGAACAGGGCCAGCGGGCGCACCACGGCCACGCTGGGCGTGGTGTTCCGCGCCGCCATGAAAGCCACCGGCACCGCGAGCACGATCGCCAGCGCCGTCCCCAGCGTGGCGATGTTCATGGTGTCCCACAGCGGGCGCCACAGGCTGGGCAGGTACGACCAGCGCGGAGGCACCATGCGCCCCAGGAGATCCGCCCCCTGGGTCGGCGCGTCCCAGACGAAAACCCACATGGTGTCGCGGGAGATCACCTCCCAGCAGAAGACGAACACGGCGGTGCCGGCCAGCCAGCCGAGCCAGATCAGCAGCTGCCGCCTCCGCTCCCGGCGCTGCCACTGCGTGGTCCCGCCCGCGGTCCGCACCGGCATCACTGCACCCGGCGCCGGATGATGCCGGACAGGTACTCCGCGGCCATCACGATGACGATGATGGCCAGGAGAATCGCGGCCGCGGTGTCGTACTCGTAGCGGTCGAAGGCGGTGTTGAGGGTGGCGCCGATGCCTCCCGCCCCCACGATGCCGATCACCGCCGACTCGCGGAAGTTGATGTCGAAGCGGTAGAGCGACAGTCCGATGAGGCGGGGCATCACCTGGGGCTGCACCCCGTAGTTGAGGAGCTGGAGCCAGGAGGCGCCGGTGGCGCGGATGGCCTCCAGCTGGCCGGGATCGGTGTCCTCGATGTCCTCGGCCAGGAGCTTCGAGAGGAACCCGATGGTGGCGAAGGACAGCGTGAGCATCCCGGCCAGCGGGCCGAAGCCCACCATGGCCACGAACAGGATGGCCACGATGATCTCCTGCAGCGTGCGCGCGACGGCCACGATCCCGCGGCAGAGGAGGTAGACGGGCAGGGGCGCCAGGTTGCGGGCCGCCCCCAGCCCGATGGGGATCGAGATCGCGATGCCGATGACGGTGGACGTCACCGTCATCACCAGGCTCTCGGCGAGGCCCTCGACGATCTCGGCGCGGCGGGAGACGAAGTCGGGCGGCGCGAACGCCAGGACGAAGTGCCAGCCGCGCCCGAGCCCCTCGACCACCCGGGTCCAGTTGACCTCGAGGCTGCCGAGAGCGAGCGCCAGGTAGACGGCCGCGCCCACCGTCAGCCCGTGGCGCAGCCACGGGTTCGGGATGAACGGCGGCGGCGACCAGCGCCGCCCCGTCCCGGCGATCACGCTCATCGCAGCCCGGCCATCCGCTCCTCGTCGGCCGCCCGGGGCCCGGCCGGGCCCTCGTCGTCGTCCTTGCGGATGGTCTGCGCCCAGTCCTCTTCGCCGTAGATCGTGGTCAGCACCTCGGGGGTGAGGCCGGCCGGCGGGCCGTCGTACACCACCTTCCCCTGGCGGAGGCCGACCACCCGCTGGGCGAACATCTGGGCGAGGCCGACGTCGTGGATGTTGATGATGGCGGCCAGCCGCCGCTCCTCGCAGAGCTCGCAGATGAGCCGCATGATCTGCCGCGAGGTCTTGGGGTCGAGGCTCGCCGTCGGCTCGTCGATCAGGAGGATCTGCGGCTCCTGCACGAGCGCCCGGGCGATGCCCACCCGCTGGCGCTGGCCGCCGGAGAGCTCGTCGGCGCGCTTGTCCACGAACTCGACGAGGCCGACCCGCTCCAGCAGCCGGAAGGCGGCCTCGACGTCGCCCGGCGGGAAGCGGCGGAGCCAGCTCGCCCAGAAGCCGACGTAGCCGAGCCGGCCGGAGAGGACGTTCTCCATGACGGTGAGGCGCTCCACGAGCGCGAACTCCTGGAAGATCATCCCCATCCGCCGCCGCGCGCGGCGGAGGGCGGCGGCGCCGAGGCCGGTGACCTCCTCGCCGGCCAGGAACACCCGGCCGCGGGTGGGCTCGACCAGCCGGTTCACGCAGCGGATCAGCGTGCTCTTCCCGGCGCCCGAGGGGCCGATGAGCGCCATGACCTGCCCGGCGGGGACGCTCAGATCCACCCCCCGGAGCGCCTCGTCGCCGGTGGGGTAGCGCTTGGCGAGCCCTTCGAGCCGGAGCAGCCCGTCCGCGTCCGCCCCGGCCACCGCTACTTGCAGGCGTAGCTCACGTCGTTGGCCTTGTCGATCTTGCGGATGACGTCCCAGTGCTCCTTGTAGGTGATGGGGACGAACTTGTCCTCCTTCTTGAACTCCTTCTTCAGCTCGGAGCCCGCCCACGGGAAGCTGAAGAACGCCTCCTTCACCTTCTCGGCCAGCTCCGGCTTCAGGTTGTGCGCGTGGCCGTAACCGGTGGTGGGGAACGTCTGCGACTTGTAGAGGGAGCGGATCTTGGCGCCGTCGACCGCCTTGCGGGCGACCATCCGCACCATGATCGAGTTCGCGATGGCGGCCGCGTCGTAGTCCCTGGCGGCGACGCCCAGGATGGAGTTGTCGTGCTTGCCCGAGAAGGCGGGCTTGAAGTCGCGCTCGGCGACCAGGCCGAACTCGCCCTTGAGGAGCGCGGACGGGGCCTTGTAGCCGGAGTTCGAGGTGGGCTGGGTGAACGCCAGCTTCTTGCCCTTGAGCTGCTCGATCTTGGTGATGCCGGAGTCCACGTGGGTGATGATCTCCATCTCGTACCCGTAGGAGCCGTCCTGGGCCGCCATCATCGCGAACGGCACGAAGCCCGCGCAGTTCACCGCGATCGGGTTGGAGCCGGTGTTGAAGCCGCCGATGTGCAGGCGCCCGGCCCGCATGGCCTCGATCTGGGCGGCGTTGGACTGGACGGGGAAGAACACGACCTTCTTGCCGGTGATCTTCTGCATGTGCAGGAGGAAGCCGTCCCACACCTTGCGGTAGACCTCGGGGTCCTCCACCGGGGTGTAGGCGAAGATGAGCGTCGGGGGGTCGACGAGCTGCTTGGCGTCGGCCGGCGGATCGGCGACGAGGTCGCCGTTCCGGTCGCAGAACCGCTTGTCCAGCTCCCCGCGCGGGCAGTCCTGGGCGCCGGCGGGCGCCGCCGCCATCCCCGCCAGCGTGAGCAGCCCGACCATCACCAGCGCCAGCCCGCGGATGCCGTCCGTCCTCATGAGCGCGCCTCCTCTGCAATGTCCTGTGACACGTTCCCTCCGACCAAACCCTGGGCGCTAGACCGAGCGCCCCCGCGTCTGGCGCAGCGCCGCGCGGCGCTCCTTCGTCTTCACCTCGTCGACCCCGTTGCCGTCGAGCGTCAGCACGACGCCGTAGTCCGCGTCCGCGCTGGCCGCCGGGATCTTGCCGTCCAGCAGGTCGGCCAGCACCGCGGCCGGGTCGCGGTCCAGCGGATCGCCGTAGCCGGCGCCGCCGGCGATGTACTCCCACAGCTGGTCGCCAGGGTGCAGGACGATCATCTTCTTCGACGGCAGGTCCTCGCGGGTGCCGTCCTTGCGCACGATGAACGCCCGCGCGCGGGCGCCCGGCGCACCACCCTCCAGGCCCCACGGCGAGGACGCGAAGCGCTCCCCGCGGTGGGACACCATCACGTCCGTCGCCGTCGCCTCGAAGACCTTCTCCAGCCCGAGGCCGCCGCGGAAGCGCCCGGCGCCGCCCGAGCCCGTCCACAGCCGCGCGCGCGGGATGCGGAGCGGGAAGTTCATCTCCACCGACTCGACCGGGATGTTCATGCAGTTGGACACGTCCGTCTCGATGACGTCGATGCCGTCCTTGTCGGGCCGCGCCCCCATGCCGCCGGCGGCCAGCTCGCTGGCCACGAACGGCCGGCCGGTCTCGGGGTCGCGGCCGCCGAGCGCCATCACCAGCAAGGTGCCCGAATTGGCCGCCGGCATGCGGCCGGGCAGCGCGCGCACCAGCGCGCCCAGGATCGTGTCGGCGATGCGCTTGATCGTGGCCGTCCGGCAGCTCACCGGCGCCGGCGGCCGCGGATTGACGATGGTCCCCTCGGGGAGCACCGCGTCCACCGCCCGGAAGCAGCCGCCGTTGTTCGGGATCGAGGCGTCCGAGATCGCGCGCACCGCGTAGTACACCGCCGACATGGTCGAGGCCGGCACCGAGTTGAAGGGCCCGCGCACCTGGGGGTCGCTGCCCGTGAAGTCGAAGGTCATCGCGGAGCCCCGCACGCGCAGCGTCACCGCGATCTTCACCGGCTGCCCGATGTTCACGCCGTCGTCGTCCAGCCAGTCCTCGAACGCGTAGTCGCCGTCGGGGATGTCGGCGATCTGGGCGCGGGTGAGGCGCTCGGCCCGCGCCAGCAGCTCGTCGATGTACGCGAGCACCGTCGGCGGGCCGTGGGCGGCGAACAGTTCTTGGAGTCGGAGCCCGCCGAGCCGCCCGGCCGCCAGCTGGGCCATGAGATCGCCGGTGAACACGTCGGGCAGGCGCACGTTGCGCGTGAGCAGGCGGAAGAGGTTGTCGTCCAGCGCGCCCGCGCGGAAGAGCTGGGTGGGCGGGATGATGACGCCTTCCTGGTAGAGCTCGGTGGCGTCCGTCGGCACGCTGCCGGGCGTGCGGCCGCCCACGTCCTGGTGGTGGCACATCGTGCACGCCATCGCCACGACCCGGCCGTCGGCGAACACCGGCACCGCCAGCGTGATGTCGGGCAGGTGGGTGCCGCCGTCGTAGGGGTCGTTGAGCAGGAAGGCGTCGCCGTCCCGCATGCGCGCCGGGGGAAACGCGCGCACGAGGCGCTGGGCGGCGAACTGCAGCGCGCCGAGGTGGATGGGAATGGCGGCCGCCTGGGCGATGGTCTCGCCGCCGGTGTTGAACAGGGCGGCCGAGGCGTCGAGGCCCTCCTTGACGATCGGCGAGGCCGCGCTCTTGAGCAGCGTCAGTTCCATCTCGTCGGCGATGGCGTCGAGCCGGTTGCGCAGCACCTCGAGCAGGATCGGGTCGATGGCCATCAGGCCCTCCGTAGGCGCAGGTTGCCGGCCTCGTCCACGAGGGCCGTCACACCGGGCGGGATCACGGTGGTGGTGTCGCTCTGCTCGACGATGGCCGGCCCGGCCAGGCGCGCGCCCCGCGGCAGCCGCGCCCGCTCGTAGATGGCGGTGGGCACGAAGCCGCCGAAGGACGCGGGGCGCTCGCCGAGGCGGGCGTCGTCCAGCGTTCCAGTCGCGCGGGCCGCCGGCGTCACCACCGGCCGCGGCAGCGGGTACGTGTGGACCGCCCGGAGGTTCACGAACTCCACCGGCTGCTGCGCGCGCGCGTACCCGTACACGCGCTCGTGCACCGCGTGGAACGCGGCCAGGATCTCCGGCATCCGCTCGCGGGTGACCGGCACCGGGATCGGCACCTCCAGCTCGTAGGCCTGACCGACGTAGCGCATGTCGGCGGCGTACGCCACGCGCACCTCCGGGGCCGGCACGCCCTCCTCGCGCATGCGACTGCGCCCGGCGGCGTCCAGCTCCTCGAGACAGTGGTTGACGGCCCCCAGCTCCGCCGCGTCGGTGCGCGCCTGCAGCGTGCGCGCGTGGTGGTGCTCGATGGCGGCCGCCAGCAGACCGAACGCGGCGAGCACGCCGGGCGCCTCCGGCACCAGCACCTCCGGCATTCCCATCTCGGCGGCGAGCGCGGCGCCGTGCACCGGCCCGGCGCCCCCCAGCACGACCAGCGCGAACTGCCGCGGGTCGTAGCCGCGCTTGATCGTGACCAGCCGGATCTGGTCGGCCATGCGCGCGTTCACCACGCGATGGATGCCGGCGGCGGCCGTGACCGCGTCCACGCCGAGCCGGCGGCCGACGGCGGCCACCGCGCGCTCGGCGGCGGCGACGTCGAGCGCCAGCGCGCCCCCGGCGAAGCGCGCGGGGTTCAGGTAGCCGAGCACCACGCTGGCGTCGGTCACCGTCGCCTCGTCGCCGCCGCGGCCGTAGCAGGCGGGGCCGGGCTCGGCGCCGGCACTGCGCGGGCCCACCCGCAGCCCCCCGGCCGCGTCGATCCAGGCGATGCTCCCGCCGCCGGCGCCGATCGTGTTCACGTCCACCATCGGCGTGCGCACGGGATAGGGGCCGATCGAGCCCTCGCTCGCGAGGAGGGGCTTGCCGTCCCGGACCAGCGCGACGTCGTTGCTGGTGCCTCCCATGTCGAGCGAGACGAAGTCCCGCACGCCGGAGCGCTCGGCCGCGAAGCCGGCGCCGATCACGCCGCCCGCCGGCCCCGACAGGAAGAGCGTGACGGGCTGCTGCGCCGCCAGCGCCGCCGACACGATGCCGCCCCGTGAGCGCATGATCAGCGGGACGCCGGGCACGCCGAGCCGGCCCAGCGTGTCGGCGAGACCCGCCAGGTAGCGCTTCACGACGGGGCCGAGGTAGGCGTCGAAGGCGGTCACGCACAGGCGCTCGTACTCGCGGAAGGTCGGGTCGACCTCCGACGAGAGCGAGACGCTGAGCTCGGGGGCCAGCTCGGCGAGGATCTCGCGCGTCCGCCGCTCGTGGGCGGGATTGACGAACGAGAACAGGTAGCACACCGCGACGGCCTGCACCGCCTGCGCGCGGAGCGCCTCGACCGCGCTGCGCACGCTGTCCTCGTCCAGCGGGACCAGGACGTGGCCCCGTGCATCGAGCCGCTCGCGGATGCCCACGCGGCGCCGGCGCGGGGCCAGGAACGTCGGCACCTCCGGATCCATGCTCAGGTCGTACATGCGCGAGCGCTTCATCCGTCCCAGCTCGAGCACGTCCTCGAAGCCCTCGGTGGTGAGGACGGCGGTCACGGCGCCCTTCTGCTCGAGGATGGCGTTGGTGGCGACGGTGGTCCCGTGGATGAAGCGCTCGACGTCGGCGGGGCGGGCGCCGGCCAGGGCCAGCACCTGGGTGACCGCGGCCGCGATGCCCTCGAGCAGGTCCTTGGGCGTGCTCGGCACCTTCGTGAGCGCCAACCGGCCCGTCCCGTCGAGGGCCACGATGTCGGTGAAGGTGCCGCCGATGTCGACGCCGATCTGCACCGTGGTCCTCCTTGGGCGCGGTCAGGGTACCATAGCGCGATGCGCGACCTCCTGGACCGCCTCGATGGCTGGCGCGACGAGCAGATCGAGTTCCTGGCGCGCCTGGTGAACCACGACAGCGGCACCGACGACGTGCTGGACGTCAACCGGGTCGGGGCGATCCTGGCCGAGCGGCTCGAGCGCCTCGGCTTCACCGTGCGCCGCGTCGCCAACGACCGCTTCGGCGACCACCTGGTCGGCGACAAGCCGGGCACCGGCCCCAAGCGCTTCCTCTTCGTCGGCCACTACGACACCGTGTTCCCGTCGGGCACGGCCAAGGCCCGCCCGTTCCGCATCGACGACCAGGGCCGCGCCTGGGGCCCCGGCGTCTACGACATGAAGGGCGGGCTGGCCGCACTGCTCTACGCGCTGCGCGCCCACCAGGAGGCGCGCACGCGCGCGTGGGCGGAGACGAGCGTGAGCGTCGTGTTCAACGCCGACGAGGAGCGGCTGTCGCCCACCTCGCGCGAGGTCATCGGCGCCGAGGCGCGCCGGGCCCACAGCGTGGGCATCCTGGAGCCCGCCCGCCCCGGCGGCGAGTACGTGATGGCCCGCAAGGGGGCGGGGACCTTCTACCTGGAGGTGACCGGCATCGCCGCCCACGCGGGGCTTCAGCCCGAGCTGGGGGCCAGCGCCATCTGGGACCTCGCCCAGAAGGTGGCCGCGCTGCACGCCCTCACGAATCTAGAGACGGGCACGACGGTCAACGTCGGCACCGTGCGCGGCGGCGAGCGGCCCAACGTGGTCGCCGACCGGGCGTTCGCCGAGATCGACCTGCGCGCCTGGAGTGGGGCCGAGGCCGAGGCGGCGATCGCGACGATGCGCGACATCTGCGCCCGGCCGCACGTCCGGGGCACGTCCGCGCGCTTCTGGGGCGAGGTCAGCTTCCCGCCCTGGCCGCCCGGCCTGCCCGGGACCGAGCGGCTGCTGGAGATCATGCGCGCCACCGGCAGCGACCTCGGCGTGAACGTCCGCGCCATCAAGACCGGGGGCGGCTCGGACGGCAACCACACCTCCGCCATCGCCCCCACGCTGGACGGGATGGGCCCGCGGGGCAACCGGGCCCACAGCGCGGAGGAGTTCATCGAGGTGGCCACGCTGCTCGAGCGCACGAAGATGCTCGCGCTCTTCCTCGACCGCTGGGCGGCCGAGTTCGAGGTCGGGTCTCGACCGGGCCCATGATGCCCGTTGTCCGCTCGCCCGCGGCCGCGGCGGGCGCGCAGACGATGGAGGACTACCGGCTGATGTACCGCTCCAGAGCTTCTCGCGCGATCTGGCTCACCGTGCAGCCCTGTGCTTTGGCTCTGGCCCGAGCTTTCCGGTAGAGGCGCTCTCCCACGCGGTAGCTGATCTGAGGGGACACTCCCTCTCCGAGGGATGGTCGGCCTCCTCGAATCCTCTCACGCTTTGCCCGGGAGAGGTCATAACCCAGCTCGGCCTCAGCCGCCAGATCGCGAACTCGTCGCCCGGTGAGCCGGGTGCCCGTCTTGGTCTTCAGAGTCGCCACTTCTTCGCCTCCTCGTAGTGCAGGCGATACTTCGCGCGAAGCGGCATGGCGTGAACGACGAAGAGCTCGCCGCCATGCAACTCGACGGCCATCACTTCCAGCGGAATGCCATTGGCGTCGTCACCAAGATAGAGGAGCCGCTCATCCCCCCGGCTCGATGGTGGAGGCACTCGGAACAGGAGCCCACAGTGCTCGATCACGTGCCGGCTGCGTTCCCGGGTTACCCGGTGCCTAGTTGCCCGACCGCGCCCACCGAATGATCACCTGCCTCGAGAGGATACTCTGTTCTGTCAGACAAAACCAGAGACATGAGAAAGGAGGCGCCTGGAGGGATGGGCGGCTTCAGGCGAAGTGGCAAGCCACGCGCCGCCCGTCGACCTCGCGCAGCGGCGGCTCTTCCGCCGCGCAGCGGTCCTGCACGAGCGGGCAGCGCGTCCGGAACCGGCAGCCGCTGGGGACGTCGCGCGGGTTGGGGGGCTCGCCCTCCAGCGCGAAGTCGAGCGTGACGCGGCGGCCCCCGATGCGCGGCACCGCCGCCAGCAGCGAGCGCGTGTACGGATGGCGGGGCGCCTCGAACACGAGGGCCGTGTCGCCGACCTCGACGAGCTTGCCCAGGTACATCACCGCGATGCGCGCGCACATGGCCCGCACGACGGCCAGGTCGTGCGAGATGAAGACGTAGGTCAGCGCGAAGGTCTCTTGCAGGGCCCGGACGAGCTTCAGCACGCTGGCCTGCACCGACACGTCGAGCCCGGAGGTCGGCTCGTCGAGGATCACCATCCGCGGCCGCAGGGTCAGGATGCGGGCCAGTCCCACCCGGCGCTGCTGGCCGCCGCTCAGCTCGTGCGGGTAGTGGTCCAGGTGGGCGTCGGGCAGCCCCACCGCGGCCAGGATCGCGCGCACCTGCTGCTCGCGCTCGGCGTGCGACAGCCGCGTGTGGATCTTGAGCGGCTCGTGCAGCGAGTGGAGCACCTTCCAGCGCGGGTCGAGCGAGGCGCCGGGGTCCTGGTAGACGTACTGGAGGTCCCGGGCGATGGCCCGCCGCTGGCGCGGGGGCAGGCGCCCGATCTCGCGGCCCGCGAAGCGGATGTCCCCGGCCGTCGGCGCGTGGATGCCCATCACCGTCTTGCCGAGCGTGGACTTTCCGCAGCCGCTCTCGCCGACCAGGCCGATGGTCTCGCCCGGGTACACCGCCAGCGACACACCGTCGACGGCGCGGATCCAGCCGGTGCGACGACCGAAGGCGTTGCGGACAGGGAAGTGGCGGACGAGCTCCACGAGCTCGAGGAGCGGGGGCTGGCCGCTCACGCGCCGGCCCCGACGGGCCCGTCCACCGGATGGTGACAGCGCACGCCGTGGTCGGGGGCGAGCGCGCGCAGGGCCGGCCGCGCCTGGCACTCGGGGGTGGCGTGGTCACAGCGCGGGTGGAAGCGACAGCCCGGGGGCGGGGCCACCAGGCTGGGGACGTCACCCGGGATGTCACGGATCTCGCCGTCGGAGCGCGGCACGCTGGCGAGCAGCCGGCGCGTGTAGGGGTGGGCCGGCCGCGCGAAGAAGGCGTCGGTGGGTGCGGCCTCCATCTCCTGGCCCGCGTACATGACGACGACGCGGTCGCAGATCTCGTGGGCGGTGCCGAGGTCGTGCGTGGTGAACAGCACGGAGACGCCGCGCGCCTTCACCAGCTCGCGCAGGAGCCGGAGGATCTGGGCCTGGATGGTGACGTCGAGGGCGGTGGTCGGCTCGTCGGCGATGATCAGGTCGGGCTGGGGGAGCAGCGCCATCGCGATCATGAGCCGCTGGCGCTGGCCGCCCGAGAACTCGTGGGGCAGCCGGCGGAGCGCGCGGGCCGGCTCGGGGATCTGCACCGCCCGCAGCGTCTCCAGCACGGCCTCGCGGTCGGCCCGGTAGCGCCCGCGGGGATAGCGCCACAGCGGCCAGCGGGCGCCGCCGTCCCCCGCACGGGGGGACTTCCACTTCATCAGGTCCATGATCTGCGTCTGGACGGGAAACAACGGGCTGAACGACGTGGAGGGGTCCTGGGGAATGAACGTGATGGCCTTCCCTCGCACCCGCGCGTTGACCACGGCGGGGTCCTGGCGCAGGAGGTCGGCGCCCCTGAAGCGCACCTCGCCGCCGCGGACGCGGGCGGCCCCGGCCGGCAGGATGCCCAGGATCGCGCGGGCCAGCGTCGTCTTGCCGCAGCCGCTCTCGCCGACCAGGCCGACGACCTCGCCGGGCCCGACGTCGAGGTTGATGCCGTCGAGCACCTGGGCCACACCGCCGTCGGTGACGAAGTCCACGCGCAGGCCCCGCACCGACAGCAGCTCAGTCATCGCGCGGGGTACGGCCCCGGCGCAGCCGGGGGTCGAGGACGTCGCGGAGGCCGTCGCCGAGCAGGTTGAATCCCATGACGGTGAGGAAGATGGCGAGCCCCGGCGCCGCGGCGTACCACCAGGCGTCGGGCAGGAACTCGCGCGACTCCGCGATGGTGCGGCCCCATTCCGGCGTGGGCGGCGGCGGCCCCAGCCCCAGGAAGCCCAGCGCGGCGGCCGTCAAGATCGTGAACCCCATGCCGATCGACGCCCGCACGATGATGGGCGAGGCGATGTTCGGCAGGACGTGCAGCGCCGTCAGCCGCCAGGGCGAGGCGCCGAGCGCCACCGTGCTCTCCACGAAGATCTCTTTCTGAACGACGCGCGTCTCGGCGTAGACGACCCGGGCGAACCACGGCCAGTAGGTGGCCGACAGGGCCAGGATGACGTTGGGCAGCGAGGGGCCGAGCGTCTGGGCGATCGCGATGGCCAGCACCACCTGGGGGACGGCCAGGAAGATGTCGGAGACGCGCATGAGCAGGTCGCTGAACCAGCCGTGGAAGTGGCCGGCCACCAGGCCGACCGGCACGCCGACCAGCAGCGAGGCGCCCACCGCGATCACGCCGATGAGGATCGTGATGCGGGCGCCGAACAGCAGGCGGCTGTAGACGTCGGCCCCCATCCGGTCGGTGCCGAGCCAGTGGTTCCCGCTCGGCGCCTGCAGGCGCTGGGCCGGGTGCAGCTCGAACACGTCGTCGGGATGCGTGGCCAGCACCGGCGCCAACAGCGCCGCCAGCAGCAGCGCGCCGATGAGGATCAGCCCCACCAGCGCCGACCGGTCCCGCGCCAGCCGCCTCACCACGAACCACGCCGCGCTCACTCGACCTCCCGTTCGAGCGCCGGCGTTGCCGGCGCAATCGAATCCTGGGGGAGGCTCGGAGGGGGCCGTCGTGGCCCCCTTCGATGCTCTCTCACGTGGCGCGCTCGCGCGGGTCGACCAGCGTCTGCACGACGTCGACGAGCAGGTTGACGACGATGAAGATCGTCCCGGCCCAGATCGTGAACCCCATGACGGCGTTGTAGTCGGACTGGAGGATCGAGCTCACCGCGTAGGTGCCGATCCCGGGCCAGTCGAACACGGCCTCCGTCACCACCGCGCCTGCCAGCAGGATGCCGAACAGGAGGCCGATCTGGGTCACCGTCGAGGTGAGCGCGGACCGGAGCGTGTACTTCCAGACGATGACGGGCCGGGGGAGCCCCATGGCCCGCTCGTAGAGGACGAAGTTCGACTGCATCACGTCGAGCACGCCCGCCCGCGTGAACCGCACGAGGGTGGCCAGGGCCGGGAAGGCGAGCGTGGCAGCGGGCAGCGCCAGGTGGCGCAGCGCGGCGCCGAACGCCGGCCCGTCGCCGGTGAGGGCGGCGTCCACGAGGTAGAAGCCGGTGATGGCCTCGGGTGGGAACCCCTGCAGGCGGCCGTTGAGCGGCGTCCAGCCCAGCCGCATCGCGAACAGGAGCTGCAGCATGATCCCGAGCCAGAAGCTGGCGATGGCGAGGCCGGACACGGTCACCACCCGGACGGCGTGGTCCAGTACCGAGTTGCGCCAGAGCGCGGAGACGACGCCAAGCGGGACGCCGGCCAGCACCGAGACGACCATGGCCACCACGGTCAACTCGATCGTGGCCGGCAGGCGGTGGGCGAGGTCTTGCACGATCGGACGACGGGTGAAGATGCTGGTGCCCATGTCCCCTTGCGCCAGCCGCGCGACATAGCCGACGAACTGGACCGGGAGCGGCCGGTCGTAGCCGAGCTGGCGCCGGAGCGCCTCGACCTGGGCGGGGGTCGCCGTCTCTCCCGCCACCAGCGCCACCGGGTCGGCCGGGATGACCCGCGAGATCACGAAGGTGAGGACGAGCAGTCCCAGCAGCGTGGGCACGAACCACGCGAGCCGACGCAGCGCGAGCGCCAGCAGCCTCATCGCCTAATGACTCTCGTGGAATCCGGTGACGCCAGGGGACGGGTGCGGGGGCCGCGGGCGCGCCGGCATGGCTCGCTCGGTCCCCCCATCCCCCAGAGGGGGCTGGGGCGCAGCCCGGTCGAATCGTGCGAGGCTCGCTCGCCGCGCCCTGCGCTCGAACGGCGACGACGGCTCGCCATGATGGCGCGCCCGCGGCCCCGCACCCGTCCCCTGGCGTCACCACGTTTCACGAGACTCATTAGCCAGAGTATGGACGCTTCGAGCGCCGGCTTTGCCGGCGCTATCGAATCCTGGGGGGAGGCAGGTCGAGCAGCGCTCCGCGAGGCGCGCTGCCGACCGTCGGAAGGGGGGCGAAGCCCCCCTCCGGGTCACTTCGCGTAGTAGACCCAGCGGATCTCCTGCCCGTTGCCGATGGGGCTGAAGCGGATGCCCTCGAGGTTCTTGGCCCACGGCCCGAAGTACTTCGTGTTGTAGATCCAGATGCCCGCGGCGTCGTCCACCACGATGCGGGCGGCGTCCTGATAGGCCTTCTCGCGCACCTTGCGGTCGGTGGACTTGAGGGCGGCGTCGAGCAGCTCGTCGACCTTGGGGTTCTTGTAGAAGCTCGAGGCCTTGAAGGTGCCCCACTGGCCGGAGTGGAACATCTCGCCGATCCAGTTGTTGGGGTCCGCATAGTACGTGCTGATCCAGTACACGACGAGGTCGGGCGACGTCTCCGACTTCTTCATGCGCTCGACCATCGTCGGCCACACCTCGCTGGTGAGCTTGGTGTCGAGGCCGAGCTTGCGCAGGCCGTTGGCCATGACGGTGGCCGCCTGCTCGGTCTGGCTGAAGCCCTGGAGGTAGCCGATGGTGATCGGCCGGTCGACCTTGGCCTTGGCCAGCGCCAGCTCGGCCTTCGCCTTGTCGAGGTCGTAGGTGTAGCCCTTCACGTCGCGGGGCACGCCCCACATGTTGTTGGGGATCGGCACCGGGTTGCGCTCGACGGAGCCGCCGAGGATGTCCTTGTTGAAGCCGTCGTAGTCGAACGCGTAGCTGATGGCGCGCCGCACGTGCACGTCGTTGAGCGGGGGCCGCTGGTTGTTGATCTGGAACATCTTGATCCGCATCGACTCCTGCTCGACGATCTTCACGTTCGCCGCCTCGCGCAGGCGCTTGACCTGGTCGTTGGGCAGGTAGCCGCCGGTGCCCTGGTAGTCCCCCTTGATCATGCCGAGCACGCGCGTGTTGTCTTCCTTGACGGTCCGGAACTCGATCTCGTCGATCCACTTCGGCCCCCACGGCA
>DASWJN010000027.1:0-32523 GCA_036397135.1 Candidatus Methylomirabilota bacterium | reverse complement strand
CGCGCCCAGATCGACCTGCTGCACGCCTTCCTGCGCGCCGCCGACTGCGAGGGGCCGTTCGCCGGCCGGGCCGACCTCGACCTGGTCGTGGCGGGGATCCGGGACCTGATGGCGATGCCGAGCGCCGGCGATCTGGTCCTCTACGGTCTGGAGGCGGCCGGCGGTCACGTGTCGTTCGTCGCCGAGATCGGCGCCCACGCCGGCCCGACCGCGGACGAGATGCAGACGTTCCTGGTGACGCCGCCCGGGGTGACGCTGGCGGCGCCGATCACGCACCCGCTGCAGCTCTACCCGGCCTTCGTGCGCTACCAGGAGGCGGCGTGACGCCGCTGGTGGTGGCCAGCTACAACATCCATCGCGGGGTCGGGCTCGACCGTCGCCGCGACCTCGACCGGATCGCCCGCGTCATCGGCGAGATCCGGCCCGACGTGATCGGCCTGCAGGAGGTCGTGCGCGAGAACGGCGTGGCCCACGCCGACCAGGCGGAGTACCTGGCCGGCGCGCTGGGGATGGCGGTGGTCATGGGGGAGACACGGGCCTTCGGGGACGGCACCTTCGGCAACGCCGTGCTCACGCGGCTGCCGGTGCTCTCCTCGCTGCGGTGCGACCTCTCGTTCGGCGCGCGGGAGCCGCGCGGCTGCCTGCGGGTGGACCTCGGCGTGGACGACACCGCCCTGCACGTCTTCAACTGTCACTTCGGCCTGGCCTTCCGCGAGCGCCGCGCGCAGATCGACCTGCTGCACGCCTTCCTGCGCGCGGCCGACTGCGAGGGGCCCCGGCTGCTGCTGGGCGACTTCAACGAGTGGCACCGGGGCCCCGTCACCCGCGGCCTGCGCCGCGAGTTCTCCTCGCCGATGCGCCGGCTGCGCCGCACGCATCCCGCGATGTTCCCCCTGTTCCGGCTGGATCGCATCTACTGGGACGTCGAGCTGCAGGGTGAGGAGTTCCACGTCCACGTCAGCCGCGTAGCCCGTGTCGCCTCCGACCACCTGCCGGTCGTCGCCCGCGTCCGCGTGCGCCCGCGCGCCCGTCCCGTGCCCTACGTCACCGGCGACGCGCTGCCGCCGGCCGAGTAGCGGCCGCCACGGACCTGCCGCCCGCCGAGCCCACGCCGTCGCCCGCGGCGGCGGCCGTTCGCCGCCCGCTCGGGCGCGCCGTCACCGCCGCCTCGGCGCTGGTGCTGCTCGCCCTGATCGCGGTGCTGGTGCGGCTGAACGCGGGCGAGCCCCCGCTGGCCGCCGTGGAGCAGCCCGAGCGGGCGCTGGAGCTGATCGTCGGCCGCACGCTGGACGTGCACGCCGCGCTCGCCGAGGCGCCCGCCTGGGAGCGCCGGCTCTACGCGCTCACGCTCACCGACACCGGCGACGAGATCGACCAGGCCATCGCCTGGTACGAGGAGCTGGCGGCCTGGTCGCTGGTGCCGGGCATCGATCTGCGACTGGCCATCCTGCTCGGCGAGGCGGGCCGGCGCGAGCGCCTGCAACGTGTGGTGGAGCAGTGGAGGGACCGCGGCGAGCCGCTCGCGACCTACGCCGGCGTGGTCGAGGGGGCGTATCTCGCCGGTCGCGAGACCGACGCCGGCGCCGTCCATGAGACGCTCGCTCCGCTGGGGCGCGGCTGGTTCGCCGACGTGCTGGCGCTGCGGCTGGCCGCTCCCGTGGGCGAGCCCGCGCTCGCCCGACGCGCGCGCGAGGCGATCGGCGCCCGCGGCGCGGCGCTCCTCGGGCGGCTGCGTGCGCTCGCGGCGCTCGACGCATTCCTGCTGGTGCTCGGCGCCCTGGCCCTGCGCCCGCTGCTCCGGCGGCCGGTGGTGGCCGACGCGCCGCTGCCGCCGCCGTGGACGGCGGGCGCCGGGGTCGCGGCGCTCGTGCGCGGCGCCGCGCTGGCGGCCGTGCTCCTGCTGCTCATGCTCGTCGCCGGTCCCTGGCTGGCCGAGCAGTCGCTCCTGATCGGGGCGCTCGATCAGCCGATCATGTACCTGCCGGTGCTCATCCTCGCCTGGCGCTCGCTGCTGGCGCCGGCCGGCCTCGGCTTCGCGTCCGCCTTCGGCCTCCGCCCGCGGCCCGATGGCTGGGGGCCCTGCGTGCGGGCGTCGGTCGTCCTGGTCGCCGCCGGCCTCGTGATCGACGTCGGCCTGGGCGTGCTCGGCGTCTGGCTGGACTTGGCCCCGCACTGGTCGGAGTGGTTCGACGCCAGCCTGGCCTGGGGCGGGCCGGCCGAGGTCGCCATGGCCGTGCTTGGCGCCGTGGTGTTCGCACCAATGTTCGAAGAGCTGATCTTCCGGGGACTTCTCTACAGCTCCCTACGATCACGCTTCAGCTGGCCCGTGGCCGCCGCCGGCAGCGCCGTCGTGTTCGGCTTCGCCCACGGCTACGGGATCACAGGCTTCCTGAGCGTCGTCCTTTCGGGTGTCGTCTGGGCCTACTTCTACGAGCGCACGGGCAGCTTGCTGCCCTGCATGACCGCCCACGTCGTGAACAACGCAGCCGTCGCGGTCACCCTGCTGGCCCTGCTGCGCTGAGCGCGGTCGCCCCGCCGTCGCAGGGCCCCGGCGTACCGGGCTCCCTCACGATGGGCCCGCTCGCGGTGGTGCATGCCGGGCGCCCTCGCGCCTCAGCGGTGCGCCCGGGCCGGCGCCTCCGGCCCGCCGGAGGCCGGCCGCTCGGCCCGGAAGCGGGGCAGGCTCCCGGGATAGTTCGACTGGATGAAGTGGATCAGCTTCTCGCGGATCTCGCACCGCAGGTCCCAGGCGGAGGAAGCGTCGCGGGCGCTGGCCAGCGCCCGCAGCTGCAGCGTGTGCTCGGTGGCGTCGGTCACCTGGAGCCCCTTCACCTTGCGGTCCCAGTGCGCAGAGCCGTCGAGGATCCGGTCGAGCTCCTCGCGGAGCGGCCGCAGCGGCATCGTGTAGTCGACGTACAGGAAGACGCTGCCCAGGATCTCGGCCGAGGCGCGGGTCCAGTTCTGGAACGGCCGCTCGATGAAGTACGTGATGGGCACGATCAGCCGGCGCAGGTCCCAGATGCGCACGATGACGTAGGTCAGCGTGATGTCCTCGATCCGCCCCCACTCGTTCTCCACGATGACGACGTCGTCGAGGCGGATGGGCTGCGTGAGCGCGATCTGGAAGCCGGCCAGCAGCGTCGCGATACTGCGCTGGGCGGCGAAGCCGATGATGATGCCCGCGATGCCGGCCGAGGCGAGGATGCTGGTGCCGAACTGCCTGACGGACTCGAAGACCATCAGCATCGAGGCCAGCGTGAAGACCCCGATGATGACCATCGCCACCTTCTTGAGCACGGTCACCTGCGTGTAGATCTTCCGGGCCTGGAGATTGTCGCTCACGTCGAGGCGGTACTGCGCCAGCAGCAGCGCCTCGGCCGCCTGCACGAGCTGGACGAGCACGAGGGCGACCGCGCCGATGACGACGAGGCTGACGCCGTTCTTGAACAGCAGCTGCACCTCGGGGGAGACGGGCAGCGCCGGCAGTCCGAGGATGAGCGCCACCAGCGGCAGCGTGAGCCGGATCGTCTTGCCGGCCAGGGGGACCAGCACCCGGTCCCAGGTGCTCCCCGTCCGCAGCGACAGGGCGGAGAGCCGCAGCTCGACGACGCGGCTCACCCGGTAGAGCAGCCAGAAGACGCTCACCAGCGTGCCCACGCCCCGGGCGGCGGTCACCGCGTTGAACGCCACCTCGGCCACGTCGCGGTACCGGAGATCGAGGAGCAGCACCGAGACCGCCGCCGACCCGCCGTGGACCCACACGAGCAGCCCGAGCGGAGGGATGGCCGCCTCCAGCCCGCGGTCGAGCCAGTAGCGCGCCTCCCGCTCGGTCTCGGGAGCCCGCTGCGCCTCCGCCTCGTCGTGGCGGATCCGCCGCCGGACCACCGCGCGCAGGATCGCATCCGCCAGGCCCGCGAGCGCCAGCGCCGTCAGGGCGGCGATCAGCGTCATCCAGCGGACGCCGAGGAACGCGTCGTGCGTGATCCACGGCCCGACGGCGCCGGCCAGGACGTCACTGACTCGCTCGACCCATTCGGGCATCGCCGGCTGGGCAACCGCCATCGTGCCTCCTCGCCCTGGTGGGGGCTCGTCATCGCTCGGGAATCGAGGCTGTCACGGGTTGCGCGGCGCTGGACGACCGGCCGCGCCGGGCTGCGGAGTCTCGCGGCTCGATTGTCGGCGCGCCCCGGCGTTCCGTCAATCCCGCCGGTGGGGCCCTCTACGGCCGCGGCGCCTCCCCGTGACGGAGCCTGACCAGGAACTTGGCCAGATCGCGGGCGGTGTCGTCGAACGACTCCTTGAGGTGGTCCTTGCTGTCGCCGCGGACCTGGCGTATTGCACGAGCGCCCCCGTGGTCTTCAGGGTTGGCCGGCCAGCGCGAGGGCGGCGCCCAGCAGCGTGTTGGCGCCGTGCTCGATGTCCTCCAGCGGCGTGAACTCTTCCTCGCAGTGGCTGCGGCCGTCGCGCGAGGGCACGAACACCATGCCGGCCGGCCCGATGGCCGCCATGTACTGGGCGTCGTGGCCGGCGCCCGAGCGGATGCGGCGGTGGCGGGCGCCGGCCGCCCGGGCGGCGCGCTCGACGGCGTCCACCACCTCGCGGTCGAACGGCGTGGACGGCACGCGCCAGTAGTGCTCGAGCTGGTAGGTCACGCCCTCGCGCTCGCAGGCCTGGCGCACCACGCGGTCGAGCATGGGCAGCGCGCGGTCGAGCGTCGCGTCCTTCGGATCGCGCATGTCGATGGACAGCGTCACGCGGCCGGGGATGGCGTTGACGATGTTGGGGGCCACGGTGAGGTTGCCGACCGTCGTGACGAGGTCGCCGCCGATCTCGCGCGCGATGCCCCGGACCCCGCTGACGACCTCGGCGGCGGCCACCAGCGCGTCGTGGCGGATGCGCATCGGCGTGGGCCCCGCGTGGTCCTGCACGCCATGGAGCGTCAGCCGCGACCACGCGATCGCCACGATGCCCTCGACCACGCCGACCGCGAGCCCCTCCTCCTCCAGGACCGGGCCCTGCTCGATGTGCAGCTCGAGATAGGCGCGCAGCGGGCGGGGCACGCACGGCTCGGGGCCGAGGTAGCCGATGCGCTCCAGCTCGTCCACGAGCCGGAGGCCGTCCTTGTCGCGGGCGTTGTAGGCGTCCTCGAGGGCGATCTTGCCGGCCATGACCCCGCTGGCGAGCATCGCCGGCTGGAAGCGCGCGCCCTCCTCGTTGGTGAAGATCACCAGCGTCACCGGGTGGCGCGTGGAGACCCGGTGGTCGTTCAGCGTGCGGATCGTCTCCAGCGCGCACAGCACGCCGAGCTGCCCGTCGTACTTGCCACCGGTCGGCACCGAGTCGACGTGCGAGCCCAGCATCACCGGCGGGTGGCCGGGCTGCCCGGGCCGCTCGCCGAAGATGTTGCCCATCTGGTCCACGCTCACCCGGAGACCGGCCTGCCGCATCCACTCGACCATCAGGTCCCGCCCCCGCCTGTCCTCGTCGCTCAGCGCCAGGCGGGTGAGCCCGCCTCGCTCGGTCGCGCCCACCCGTCCCAGCTCCTCGATGGTCTGCTCCAGCCGCTTGCGATCGATCCTCATGTCGCCTCCCACCGCGGATTGTAGAACCGCACAACTCGATTGACCAATCGTCGCGCGCCCACCTATGCTGGGCGGGTCGCTCTTCCGCCCGGCCGTCCCGGCCGGTCCGAGCGGACGCCCCAGGGAGGACGCTTCGTGGAGACGCTCCGATCGACGTCGGTGCTGGTCGAGGACCTTCCCCTGGCCAAAGTGCGCGCCCGGTGACGTCGCGGCGGCGCCGGGCTGCGCTCGTCGTCACGGTGCTGGCGCTCGTGGCGCTGCCGCTCGGGGCCGGCGCCCAGAGGCCGCGGGCGGAGCGGCCGCCCTACGGCGTGGGGGATTCCTGGGCGCTGACCGACGCCACCTACCGGCTGGCCCGCGTCGACCGAAGCGGTTTCGTCTTCACCGCCGGGAACCGCGAGATCTGGCTCAGCCGCGACCTGACGCTCCGGTACGTGCGGCGCGGCCAGGAATCGATCGAGATCGACCCGGCGCCGGGCCCCGGATGGCCGCTGGACGTCGGCCGCCGCGGCGTCGGAGTCGTGCTCGTCCGGCTGCAGGGCGAGGACAGCGGCGAGGTCGAGGTCTACGCGACCTGGCGCGTCATGGGCTGGGAGGACGTGGAGGTGGCCGGCCGGAAGCTGCCGGCGTTCCGCATCCTCTACACGTTCGAGCCCGAGATCCCCGGCCGGTTTTCCTCGAACCCGTACCAGCAGTACGGTCCCATCGCGCGGGCCGCCCGGTTCGACTACACCGTCTGGTACGCCCCGGAGGTCCAGCGGCTCGTCAAGGCCGTGTCGAGCAAGCCGCTGCTGAATTTCGAGATGGCCGGCGAGCCGTCCATCGCCGCCCAGCCACCGGCATCCCCGCCGCCGGCGGCGAAGCCGGCTGCACCGGCGCCGCCGCCGAAGGCGGAATCGGCGCCGAAGCCCGTGGTCGTCGCGCCCCCACGACCGTCGCCGCCGGCGGCGGCGCTGGCGATCAGCGTGTCGAGCCCCGCCGACCAGGCCCGCGTGGATCGCGACACGATCCCGCTGGCCGGCCTCGTCACGAGCCCGCGCGGGGTCGCCCGCGTGGTGGTGACGCTGAACGGCGCCGAGGTGACGGTGGTGGAGGAGGAGGCCCCCCGGCCGGCCGTCTCGCTCAGCGCCTCGCTCACACTGCGCGAGGGCGCCAACCTGCTCGTGATCGCCGCCACTGACGCCGACGGCACCATCCGGCAGGAGGTGCGCACGGTCCACTATGGCCAGGCCACCCCGCTGACGATCAGCATCCGCCATCCGGCCGACGGCGTGCGCGTGAGCGAGGAGCAGACGGTGGTGGCAGCGGTGGTGACGTCCAGCCGCGGTGTCGGCAGCGTGACCATCACCCTCAACGGCACCGAGGTGCTCCGCCAGGCCGAGTCCAGGCCGCCGCCGTCGGTGGTCGTGACGGCCCCGGTGAGCCTGCGCGAGGGGGCCAACACGATCGTGCTGACCGCCCGCGAGGCCGGCGGCACCATCCGCCAGGAGGTGCGCACGGTCACGCTCGAGCGCCCGGCGGCCGCCCCGGCGCCGGCGGCGGCGCGGCCGCCGAGCCGCGACGGCTACGCGGTCATCATCGGCGTCGGCCGCTACGACAACGTCGGCATCCCGCCGCTGCGCTACTCGGTGGCCGACGCCGAGGCGATGTACAAGGTCCTGACCGAGTCCGGGGAATTCAAGAAGGACAACGTGCTCCTGCTGACCGACCGCAGCGACCGCAAGCCGACCCTGCGGAACATCAAGCACGCGCTCGGGACCTTCCTGGCCCGCGCCGCCCACAAGAACGACACGGTGGTGGTCTTCTTCGCCGGCCACGGCGCCCCCGAGGTGGACCCCCGCGGGATCGAGCGCGACGGCCTGGCCAAGTACCTGATCCCCACCGACGCCGACCCCGACGACCTGTTCTCGACGGCGCTGCCGATGGATGATTTACAGACGATCTTCGGGCGGATCGAGGCCGAGCGGGTGGTGGTGTTCCTCGACGCCTGCTACAGCGGCGCGGCCGGCGGCCGCACGTTCGCGGCCCGCCGGACCCGCGCCACCGCCGTGGACGACCTGTTCCTGGAGCGGCTGACGCGCTCACGGGGGCGCGCCATCGTGACCGCATCGAAGCCGGCCGAGGTATCGGTGGAGCTGCCCGAGCTGGGCCACGGGATCTTCACCTACTACCTCACCGAGGGGCTGCGGGGGGCCGGCGACCTCAATCGCGACGGCATCGTCAGTCTTCAAGAGCTGTACGAGTACGTCGAGCAGCAGGTGGTGCGCAAGTCGCGCGCCGTCGGCGGCAACCAGCATCCGATGATGAAGGGGGAGCTGGAAGGCATTCTGCCCCTCACCAGGGTGCGGGCCCGGTAGGAGACGGCGATCAATCGCCTGCGCGCGTGGTGGCGCCTGCGGCGCCGGCGCCTGCTCCAGATGTGGGCGGTGGGGCTGCTGGCCAGCACGCTGGTCTCCGCCGCCTCCTCGCTCGGCTACCTGGAGGGCTGGCAGGCGCGGGCCCTCGACCTGCTGCAGCGCCTGCAAGGCCGCCGCCTCCCGCACGACGTCGTCCTCGTGGGGATCGACGAGGCCGCCTTCGCGGGCCTCGGCCGCCGCCAGCCCATCGCGCGCGACTACCTCGCCCGCGTCGTGCGTGGCGTGGCCAAGAGCGGGGCCGCCGCGGTCGGCATCGACATCACGTTCGCCGCCCCGACCACGCCCGAGGCCGACGCGGCGCTGGCGGCGGCGATCCGTGACTTCGCCGACAGCGGCCTCAGTCGCGTCGTGCTGCTGGGGCCGCTGGCGCCGGGAGCGGGCCCGCTCGGCGAGGCGACGCTGGGGCCGCACGTGGTGCTCGCCTCGCCCTCGGTGCCGGCGGACGACGACGGCTTCATCCGGCGTATCGACCCCGTGCTTTCCGGTCCAGGGGGACGACCGGCGCCGACGCTCGGGCTCGCGATCGCCGCGCGCCTCGCCGGGCTCGACGGGCCGGCGCTCGGCGAGGCGCTGGCGACCGGCCGTCCGCTGGCGCTGGCGCGGTTGCACTCGAGCGGCGCGCTGGCGCCCGACCAGGCGCGGCCCGTCGTCGCGCGCGCCGGCCTGGAGTGGCCCATCAACTACGTGGGCCCCGCCGGCAGCTTCCTCACCATTCCCAGCGACGTGATGGCCGCCGTCGGCGACGCCGAGGGGGACCCGGCCACCGACAACCCGCTGCGGGGACGCGCCGTGCTCATCGGCGGCACGTTCGCGGACAGTCGCGACTTCTATCCCACGCCCCACGGCCTCATGGCGGGGGTGGAGGTCCACGCCAGCGTGGTCCACATGCTGAACACGCGCCGGTTCATCCAGCCCTCGAACTGGCTGACCGGCTTCGGGATCAACGCCGCGGTGGTGCTGGTGGCCGGCGTCGTGCTGCTGGCGCTGCGGCCGGTGACGGGCACGCTGGTGTGCGTGCTCGGCTCGCTCGTCGTCGGCGTGCCGGCCGCCCTGCTCGCCTTCGACCGCGGCGGCTACTGGATCGACTTCGTGCTGCCGGTGGCCGCCACCTCGTTGATGGGCCTCGGCAGCGACGCGCTCGACCGCCGCCGCTTCCGCGACTCGTTCGCCCGCTACCTGTCGCGCGACGTCATGGCCCGGGTGCTCACCGACGCGCCCAGCCTGCGCGGCGAGCACCGGGAGGTGTCGATCCTCTTCTCCGACCTGCGCGGCTTCACCACGCTGTCCGAGCAGATGGAGCCCGAGAAGATCGCCGCCCACCTGAACGAGTACTTCGACGAGATGACGAGGGCCATCTTTGCCCACCACGGTATGATCAATGACTTCGTGGGTGACGCCGTGATGGCCGTGTTCGGCGCCCCCGTCGGCGACTCCGAGCACGCCTGGCACGCCGTCCAGAGCGCCGTCGCCATGGACCGCGCGCTGGACGCCCTCAACCGGCGGTGGGAGGCGGCCGGGCTGCCGCGTCTGCGCATGGGCATCGGCATCCACACGGGGCCGGTCTTCGCCGGCAACGTCGGTGGGCGCGACCGGATCAAGTACACGGTGATCGGCGATCCGGTGAACGTGGCGTCCCGCGTGGAGGGCTTGAACAAGGACCTCGGCACGACGATCCTCGTGACCGAGGAGACGCTGGCGGCGGCCGGCGACCGCGTCCGCGTGCGCGACTGCGGCCCGCAGGCCGTCAAGGGACGCGTGGAGAAGGTTCGCGTGTTCGAAGTCTTGATTGGCGGGAGGAGCGACTCATGAACGCAGTGCGGGGTGGAGTGATCGTCGGCGTGCTGGCGCTCGCAGCGACGCTGGCCTGGGCCCAGGAGCCGCTCGCGGTGCTCACCGAGATCCAGCTCAAGCAGGGCAAGGTGGAGGTGAAGCCGGCCGGCCAACCGGACTGGCAGGCGCCCAAGCCGCTGCTCTCCTTGCGGACCGGCGACCAGGTGCGGGTGGCGGGCGAGGGGCGCGCGGTGCTGGTCTTCACCGGCGGCCGCGGCAGCCAGGTCGTCACGAAGTCGAACTCGCCGTTCACCGTGCAGGCGGGGCCGTCCGAGGGCGCCGGCGACCGCGCGCGGGCGGTGCTCGGCAGCGTCACCAGCTTCCTGCTCGGCCAGCAGCGGGAGCGCACCTACCAGTCGCTGTCCGTCCGCAGCGTGCGCGCCCAGCCGCCGCTCATCCTGGCTCCGCGCGAGACCCGCGTGCTGCCGGGCGCGCTGGCGTTCGAGTGGGCGGGCTCCGACCGCCTGAAGTACCAGGTGCGGCTGCTGGGGCCCCAGGGCACGGTCGTCTGGGAGCAGGCCGACCTCGAGCGGCGGGCGGTGGCGTACCCGTCGAACGGGCCGGCCCTCACGCCGGGCGCGCGCTACACGTGGGAGCTGGCGACCCGCGAGCACGGCGTGCAGCGGGCGTCGTTCGACGTCGCCCCGGCGGCCGACGCCGCCCGCGTGAAGGACGCGCTGGCGGTGCTCACGCCGGCCGGCGCCGGCAACTATCCGCCGGCCACGCTGGCGCTGATGCGGGCGGGCCTGCTGTTCCAGGAGACGCTCTACGCCCACGCCCGGCGCGAGCTGGTGCAGGCCATCGCCGCCTCACCCGAGGAGGCGACGCTGCACCTGCTGCTCGGCCACGTCTACGACCGCACCGGCCTCAAGCAGCTTGCCGCCAACGAGTTCGACACGGCGGAGGCGCTGGCGGCGCCGCGGCCGTAGCGCGCTCCCCCGGCATCAGCAGCCCGACCAGGCGTGGACGCACCGCGCCGAGCGGGCCGGCGTGGAGGTCCCCCGCCGCGCCACGCTGACTCGCCTGTCGCCGTAACTCGCTCCGGGCTCGGCGAGCGCGGTCCCCCCATCCCCCAGCTGACAACTCCCCACAAACGACACCGTGGGTTAGGGGCCATCGCGCTGCCGGTGGAGGAGCTGGGCAAGCCTGTAGCCTGCCACCATGGCTTCGAGGCGGAGCAAGCCGCGCCACAAGGTGATCGTGCCCGGATCGGGGTACCGCTTGCTGCCAAGATACCCGCCCAGGGCGCCAATCATGCGGACTGCGTCGCGGAGCGAGAGCGGGGTGGCTGGGGGAGGAGTGTGGTGCACGGCGGCGTGCAAGACCTGCCACTCTTCTTCGTCGAGGAAGAGGTCACACGACACATGAGGCGTCTCGCGGCTCTGCTTGGCCAAGGCGAAGATCCGCCAAGCCGCGACCACATCGATCGCCAAGCAGGTCTCCAAGCGGCCCGCCGCGGCCAGCTTGCGATCCTCGACGTGGCAGGCACTCTTCAGCGTGCGGTGGTAGACCTCGATCCCCCAGCGCAGCGTGTACCACCGCAGCCGTTCCAGCGCGTCCGCGAAGCTGGCGACCTCCACCGTCGTGAGGAGCATCCACTCCAGGGGCGCGGGGCCCGCCCCGCCGACGTCGATCTCCCGCGCATAGACGGCCCAGACCGGCACGGCGGGACGCGGGGAATCCCCCCGCGAATGCTTGGGCGGCTGCAAGGTGACCGCGGCGTGGCGCACCTCGAGCCGCGCCGTCCGCGCCGGGCGGGTGTTCCGCCGGGGGATGAGCACCTCGAAATGGCCCGCCACGGGCCGCGCCCGCAGCGTGCTCCACAGCAAGTCCTCCTCGACCTTGCGCAGGCGACTGCGTTCGGACCGCACCAGCAGCTTGGGCCCGCCGCGAGTCTGCAGCGCTTCCTGGAACAGCTCGTGCAGGTCTCCTTCGCGATCGGCCACGCACACCAGCAGGGTCGACGGGCACAGCGGCTGCAGTTCGGCGACGGCCCGGTAGCTCGTCAGCCACTTACAGCTCTCCTTCTCCTCGATCGGTCGGCGCTTTCGAGTGGCCTTCTTTCCCGCCGCCGCCGGATCCCGCGCCCAGCACTGCAAGTCCACCACCCCCAGCGGGGTGCCCGCCGTGCTAAACGCCAGCGTGTCATGCACGAGCAGTCCGAGGGTCTTGTCCGGCTGCGTCCCAATCGGCCCCAAGCCCTCCGTCGCCGGATGTGTCGTATAGTTCAGCGTCGTCGTGTCCTGCACGGCCAAGACCACGGCGTGCTGCGCCACCCGACGGGCCGTCGCCTCCCGGTGGCCCATGAGGACGGCCGCCAAGTCGAGGCGCGCGTTCTGCAAGAGGCGATAGGCCGCCTTGCTCTTCACCTTCGACCCCCCGCAGGCTTGGGGAATCGGCACACCGGGCTGCGCGCAGAGATCGCCCGCCACCTGATACAGCCGCCGCCGCACGCGCGCATCGAAGATCCGCGCACTGCCGAACTCCTCTTCCACCCAGTCCCCGGGGCTCCCGGCCCACGGGCGCCACGCCAGCCGCTCGGCCGGCTCCTGGCACAGGATTGTCCGCCAGTCGGCGCGCAGGGGCCGCCCGAAGATCGCTTTCGTCCCCGTCGACACGGTACCGTTGCGGAACCCGGCGGGGCGCGCGGCCGTCTCGCCCAGATGGTGCCAATTGGCCGCGCGATAGCACGTCCCGGCGTAGCGCTGCGCATCCACGAACGTCTCCACCAAGACCGGCGCGTAGCCATACCGGTCTTGCCAGTCGCTCGCCAAGCGGGCCAGGCTCAGCGCCAAGACGTGCGAGGCCAGGTTGGGCACCGTGACGCTCGGCACGATCAGAAACCGGCTGTTGTTCACCACCTGCGCGAGGTTCGCCCGCCGCGCTTTGGCGCTCCACCCGATCCAGCGATCGCGCGGCGCCAACTGGAACGTGGCTGCACTGAAGCTCAGCGCCCCCACCCAGCCATATCGCGCGCTGCGGAGCACGTACCGGAGCTGGGCACCGCACAGAGGGCCGCGCCCCAGGTAGTGATACGTCTCCAGCAAGCCGTTCCACACCTGGGCGAGCTCACTGTAGCGGCTCGCGACGGGCAGGACGGTAATCTCGCCCAGCTCGGCCAACTCCCCACGAATCGTGGCCACCGGCGGCGCGGCCGCCCTCCGGCGCTGACTCAAACTCAGCACCTTCGCGGCCGCCGGCAGTTGCACCAGCCCGCGCCGCTCCAACTCGGCCAACGCTTTGCGACAGCTCAGCTCGCAGCGGCGATTCTTGGGACTACGCCAGCCCAGCCAGTCGCAGACCCGCCGGGACAACTCCCGGCGCGAAATCGCCGGCTCCTCGCTCACCGTGGCCGTGACCCGCTGCACGATGTCAGGTCCAAACCACTGACCGCAGAGCCACACGCCTCCTTACATCGCATACGGCCCCCCGCGGTGTCAAGTGTGGCCGTATGTCAGCTGGGGGATGGGGGGCTCGAGCGAGCCGTGCCCGGAGCGAGTTACGGCGACAGGCGAGCCATGCCGGCGCGCCCCCGACCCCTGCGCCCGGCCCCCGGCGTCGCCGGATTCCACGAGAGTCATGAGCAGCCGGTCCAGTAGCCTTCGACCCAGAGCGGGTGGTAGTAGCCCGAGTGGTACTGGACGGGCGCGTAGTGGCCGTCGATCCACCGGCCGTCGGGCGACCACTGGCCGGCCACCCATGCGCTGTACGTGTACGCCTGCGGCACCCACTGATACGTCCAGTAGCCGGCCTGCCAGCACCGGCCGGGCGTCACGAACACGACGGTCGGCCGATGCGCCTGGTGGCGATGATGGCCGTGCCGGACGTGCCCCCGCCGGCGGTCGTCGTCGCGGTCGTGCTTCCGGTCCCCGATCCGGAGGACGGTCGCGGCGCCGGCGCGCACGCCGGCGGCGTCGGCGGGCAATGCGGTGAGCCACGGAAGCGTCAGTGCCAGCAGCGTGAGCGCCAGGAGCCTGACCAGCCGCATGCGGGACCTCCCCGGGCCTGAACGGCCTCGTGCGCCCGGTTGGACGCCTCCCCGCGCGCGAGTATTCAGCGGGCGGCGAGGCGCCGCTCGACGCCGGCCCACAGCAGCTCGGCCCACCGCGCGTGACCCAGGTCGGAGGGGTGGTAGCCGTCGGTCGCGATCAGCTCCGGGCGGCGCGGCAGCTCGACGCGGCTCGCCTCGTAGAGATCGACCACCTCGATGCCGTCCCGCCGCGCCAGCCGGCCCAGGGCCTCGTTGAACCTGACCGTGAGCCCGCCGACGGCCGGCGCCACCTCGCGTCCCCGGAACCTCGGCGTGATGGCGAGGTCCGGGAGGAGGTTGGCCACGACGACCGCCCCCGTCTCCCGGGTGAGCCGGCGGAAGATCGTCTCCACGTTGCGCTCGTACTCGGGCAACGGCACGTGGCCGGTGATGTCGTTGGGGCCGATCGACAACGTCACCAGGTGGGGCCGGAGCAGCACCGCGCGCTCGAGCTGGCCGGCGACCACGTCGGCCGACGTGGCGCCCCCGAGCCCCAGGTTGGTGACGCTCGCCCGCGGGTAGACGGCCCGCAGGCGGGCGTGCAGCCGGGAGACGTAATTGGCGGCCGGGCTGCTGGCGCCGACGCCCTCGACGATGCTGTCGCCCAGCGCCACGTAGAGCACCGGCACCCCGGGATCCAGCGGCAGCGTCCGCGCGCGCTCGCCCCGGCCGCCGGCGCACGCGACGGCCAGCGCCGCCGCCACGACCAGCGCGAGCTTCAGCACGACGCCATGGCCTCGAGGGTGCGCCGGAACCAGGGCGCGTCGGGGAAGGTGATCGGCCGCACGGCGGGCAGCGTCACGCCGGCCTGCCGGTAGGCCTGCAGATAGGCCCGGGCGGTGGCCGCGTCGCCGACGGCGCCGAGGGCGGCCGCCATCGATTCCGGCACGGCACCGTCACGGTCGAATGCGCGCAGGCCCTCGCCGAGCCCGCTCGCCTCCATCATCGCGCGGTAGAACGGCAACGAGGCGTAGCGGGACAGCTCGTTGCGGAACGCGGCCCGCGCCGGCGCCGGGTCGTCGGTGACGGCCAGCGGGACGGCGGCCACGAGATCGAAGCCCTCGAGCGTCTTGCCGGCGCGCCGCCGCCCGCGCTCGATCGCCGGCCGGGCGACGTCGCGCACGTAGTCCGGCGGGCAGAGCCAGAGGATCGCGCCGTCGGCGATCTCGCCGGCCAGCTCGCACATCTTCGGCCCGAGCGCGGCCAGGTAGATCGGCGGCGGGGCCGGGCGCGAGGGCAGCGCCAGGCTCCAGCGCACGCGATAGTGCTTGCCCTCGAAGGCGGCGCCGGCGCCCAGCGCGCCGCGCAGCACGGCGACGTATTCGCGCATCACGGCCAGTGGCTCGACGATCGCGAGGCCGAGCATCGCCTCCATCGAGGCCCGGTGACTCACGCCGACGCCGAGCCGGAAGCGCCCGCCGGAGACCTCGGCCAGAGTCAGCGCCGCCTGCGCCATCGCCACCGGATGGCGCGGATAGATGGGCACGACCCCGTTGCCGAGGCCGAGCCGCGTGGTGGCGGCGCCGTAGGCCGCCAGGACCAGGAAGGAGTCACGCCCGAGTCCGTGCGTGACCCACACGCTGTCGTACCCGAGCGTTTCGGCGAGCCGGGCGAGGTCGATGCCGGCCCGCAGGTCACCACCGGGAGAGATGTACGCCGCCAGTCTCATGCCGCCAGTCTACAGGCTCCGGCGCACACTGACTTCCATCGCGTCGTCGCCGAAGTCGTGCTCGCGCGATTGCCACGGCCCGCGCGGGTCGCGCACGTAGCCCAGGTAGGGCGCCACCGCGCGCCGGAACGCGCCGGTGTTGTCGGCCACCACGACGGCGCCCGGGAGGAGCTTGGGCTCGAGCTGGCGCAGGTAGTCGCGGTAGTCCTCCTTGCGGGCGTCGATCAGCACGAAGTCGAAGCGGCCCGGCAGCAGTGGGATGACGCGCAGCGCGTCGCCCACCACCACTTTCACCCGTCGCGCCAGACCGGCCTCTTCGACGTTGCTCTCGACGAGCGCCGCCAGGAAGTCGTTGGCCTCCAGGCAGGTGAGGCGGCCGCCGGGCGGCAGCGCGCCCGCGATGAGGATGGCCGAGTAGCCGAGGAGCGAGCCGATCTCGAGCGCGCGGGTGGGACGGTGGCGCTCGATGAGCCGCCGGATCACGCGCCCCTTGACGCGGCCGATGTTGGGGATGTGCCAGAGCGCCGTGATCCGGTCCATGGCCGCCAGCATCCGCCGCGCTTTCCTGGTCACGGGGCCGTGAGCCGCTCGGCGACCGAGTCGGGGACCGGGTAGCGGCGCGTCGAGGGGCCGGCCTTGATGATCTGCCCGGGCAGCGGGCGGCCGAGCATCTGCTCCACGCGGCGGGACGCGGCGATCAACCGGTCGAGGTCGATGCCGGTCGCCACCCCCATGGCGTGCAGGCAATGGACCAGGTCCTCGGTGCAGACGTTGCCGGAGGCGCCGGGCGCGAACGGGCAGCCGCCAAGGCCGCCGATGGAGGCGTCGAAGTGCGTCACGCCGTGCTCCATCGCGGCCAGGATGTTCGGGATGGCCATCGCCCGCGTGTCGTGGGTGTGCAGCGTCCACTCGATGCCGGCAAAGCGCGGCACCAGGCGGGCCAGGACCGCCGACACCTGGCGCGGGTTGGCCATGCCCGTGGTGTCGGCCAGGCCGATACCGCGGGCGCCGAGGTCCACGAGCCGCGCCACCACGCTCTCGAGCCGGTCGATCGGCACGTCGCCCTCGAAGGGGCACCCGAACGACGTGGAGATCCCGCACTGCATGGGAACGCCGGCCCGGTCCGCGATGCGGGCCACCGCGCGCAGCCGGTCGATCGACTCGGCGATCGTCATGTTGACGTTCGCGAGGTTGTGGCTCTCGCTGGCCGAGAGCACGGTGTGGAGGGCGTCCACGCCGGCGTCGACCGCGCGGACCGCGCCCTTGTCGTTGGGGACCAGCGCGGCGTACCGCGTGCCCGGCCGGCGGCAGATGGCGGCCATGACCGCCTCGGCGTCGCGCAGCTGGGGCACCACCCGGGGATGCACGAACGAGGTGACCTCGATGCGCGGCAGCCCGGCCGCGGTCAAGAGGTCAACCGCCTCGATCTTCCGCTCGGTGGGGATGAACTCGGCCTCGATCTGGAACCCATCGCGGGTCCCGACCTCGCAGATCGTCACGGATTCCGGTACTTGCATGGCCCCTCCCGCCGGCTCACTCTAGCACGGGGGCCGAACCCCTGGCCGGAAGCCGGGCATCCCAAGCAAGGAGGAGATCGCCATGACCGTCAACATCGGCATTCCCGACGACAGCCGCCAGCGGGTGATCGCGATCCTCAACACCCTGCTGGCCGACGAGTTCCTGCTCTACACCAAGACGCGCAACTTCCACTGGAACGTGACCGGCCCGCAGTTCAACGACCTGCACAAGTTCTTCGAGTCGCAGTACGAGGCGCTCGACGAGACCATCGACGAGGTGGCCGAGCGCGCGCGTGCGCTGGGCGGCCGCGCCTTCGGCACGCTGGAGGAGTTCCGCTCGAGCGCGCGGCTGGGGGAGAAGCCCGGTGCGGTGCCGGCCGCCCGCGACATGCTCGCCGCGCTGCTAACCGACCACGAGGCGCTCATTCGCACGCTGCGCGAGGACATCACCGCCGTCACCGAGCGGTACCAGGACGTCGGCACCGCCGATTTCCTCACCGGGCTCCTGGAGGAGCACGAGAAGGCGGCCTGGATGCTCCGGTCGTTCCTGGGGTAGGGCGCTACCGCCGCTCGACTTCCTTCGGCAACATCTCGACCAGGCGCTCGGTGATCCGCCAGGCCGACAGGAAGCGCAGCCAGGCCGCCATCGGGTAGTCGCCGAGCCGGCGGCGGAACTGGGCGTTGGCGCAGTTGTGCCACGGCAGGACCACCATGTCGAACTGGGCGTCGGCGGAGGTGGCCCGGGCGACCTCGCCCAGCACCGCCGCGCACTCCCGCCCCGGGTCGAGGTCCTCGTAGCGCCGGCGCAGCACCCCGACGTCTGCCGTGCGAAAGAACTCCAGCTTCGTCTCCTCGAGCCACAGGCTGAAGGCGAGGGAGCGCTGGAGCCAGGTGGAGACCGGCTCCAGCTCGGCCGGCACCCGCAGCCCTCGCACGTGCGTCAGGGCGTCGCGGCCCCGCTCGAGGTTGACGCGCGCGTTCCACAGGAACGTGTGCGAGCGCACCGAGCGGTTGCCGCAATCGAGGTAGGCGGAATCGCCCACCACGCAGCGCTCCAGGCGCGGCGCCACGGCGAGGCTGGTCCAGCCGGCCAGGTGCGGTGAGAGGACCACCAGGGCCCGGAGCTGGGCCTCGGTCACGCGCCGGTCGTCGAAGAGCAGGTGATACTCGCCGAGGAGGGTCGGGACGATCAGCCGTTGCGGCTCGGCGGCGGCGGCCGGCGGCAGCCCCAGCAGGACGACGAGCGCGAGCATCAGCGCCCGCATCTCAGGCCGGCCGGCGGGCGAAGAGCCCGAGCCCGCGCAGGCTCATGACGACCTCCCCGTACTGGTTGAACACCTGCGAGAACGAGCGCACCACCCCGCGGTCCGGCTTGCTCCGCGACGGCACCGCCTCGACCACGGTGAAGCGCGCCCGCAACGTGTCGCCGGGCCGCACCGGCTTGAGCCAGCGTACCTCGTCCACGCCGGGAGAGCCAAGCGATGCGGCGTCGGCGAGGAACGCGTCCCACATCAGCCGCATGGAGATGGCCACGGTGTGCCAGCCGCTGGCGATCAGGCCGCCGTAGATGGTCGCGCTCGCCGCGTCCTCGTCGGTGTGGAAGGGCTGGGGATCGAACTCCCGCGCGAAGGCGAGCATCTCCTCGCGCGTCACCGTCCGGGCCGGCGACTCGCGCACGTCGCCGGGCGGGAAGTCCTCGAAGTAGAGCATGGCGGGCGGTCAGTACGAGCGGGGCATCCCCAGCACGTGCTCGCCGACGTAGGCCAGCACCAGGTTGTTGTTCACGGGAGCCGTCTTGTAGAGCCGGCACTCCCGGAACTTGCGCTCGACGTCGTACTCCTCGGCGTAGCCGTAGCCGCCATGGCAGTCGATGCAGGCGTTGCCGGCCTCCCAGGCCGCCTCGGCGGCCAGGTACTTGGCCATGTTGGCCTCGGGGCCGCAGGGCTCGCCGGCGTCGAACAGGGCGGCCGCCTTGTCGCGCATGAGCGCGGCCGCCTCCACCGCCGTGTGCGCTCGCGCGATGGGGAACTGCACGCCCTGGTTGGCGCCGATCGGCTTGCCGAAGATCACGCGCTGGCCCGAATAGGCGACCGCCTTGTCGGTGAACCAGCGGCCGTCGCCGATCGACTCCGAGGCGACCAGGATGCGCTCGGCGTTCATGCCGGACAGGATGTAGGAGAAGCCCTGGCCCTCCTCGCCGATCAGGCTGCCGGCGGGGATCTCCATGTCGTCGAAGAAGAGCGCGTTGGTGGAGTGGTTCATCATCATGCGCAGCGGCCGGATCTCCAGCCCCGTGATGCCGCGGATGTCGACGAGGAACACGCTGAGGCCGTCGGTGCGGCGCCTGACCTGCTCCACCGGCGTCGTGCGCGCCAGCAGCAGCATCAGGTCGGTCTGCATCGCCCGGGAGATGAACATCTTGCGGCCGTTGACGAGGTAGGCGCCGCCCTTCCGCACGGCCGTGGTCTTCAGCTGCGTGGTGTCGGAGCCGGCGTCCGGCTCGGTCACGCCGAAGGCCTGCAGGCGCAGCTCCCCGGCGGCGATCTTCGGCAGGTACGCCTGCTTCTGCGCCTCGCTGCCGTGCCGCAGGAGCGTGCCCATGATGTACATCTGGGCGTGACAGGCCGAGGCGCTGCCGCCGTTGGCGTGGATCGTCTCGAGGATGAGCCCGCCCTCGCGCATGCCGAGGCCGGCACCGCCGAATTCCTGGGGGATGAGGCAGGCCAGGTAGCCGGCTTCGGTCAGCTCGTTGACGAACTTCTCGGGGTACTCGCGCCGGCTGTCGAGATCGCGCCAGTACTCGCCGGGGTAGCGCTTGCAGATCTCGGTGACGCCCGCCTTCAGCGCCCGTTGCTCGTCGGTCAGGGCGAGGTCGATGGCAGCCATGTCCGTCCTCCGGGGTCAGCGGCCCTGGAACCGGGGCCGGCGCTTCTCGTTGAAGGCCCGCACGCCCTCCCGCCGGTCGTCGGTGACGACGGTCGCGTTGTAGGCCTCGATGGCCAGGATCATCGCGGTCTCGAGGTCCGTCTCGCTGCCGTAGGCGATCGCCTTCTTGGCCTGGCGCACCGCGACGGGGCCGTTGCGCGCGATCGTGGCGGCCAGCTCGGTGGCGCGCGTCTTCGCGTGCCCGGCCGGCACCAGGTGGTTGACGAGCCCGACGGCCCTGGCCTCGTCCGCCTTCATGCGGCGCCCCGTGAAGATCAGCTCCTTGGCCAGCGGCGCGCCGATGATGCGCGGCAGCAGCTGGGTGCCGCCGATGCCCGGGAAGATCCCGAGCGTCGTCTCCGGCACCCCGAAGACCGCGGTCTCGCTCGCCACGATGAAATCCGAGAGCAGGGCCAGCTCGCAGCCGCCCGCCAGCGCGAAGCCCTCCACGGCGGCGATCACCGGGATCGGACAGCGCAGCAGGCGCATCGCGCCCTGCTCGAAGATCACGTGCTGGGCGCGCCACTGCTCGTCGGTCATCTCGTTGCGCTCCTTGAGGTCGCCCCCCGCGCAGAAGGCCTTCTCGCCGCTTCCGGTGAACACGACGGCGCGGGCGTCGGGGTCGGCGGCGAGCGCCCCGAAGCAGGCCAGCAGGTCCTTGCCCATCGCGGTGTTCATGGCGTTGTGCTGGTCCGGGCGGTCGAGCGTGACGGTGACGACGTGGCGGTCGTCCGAGCGCGCCAGGAGCAGGTGGCGATACACGGGGAGTGTTGTCGGGCTCCCTTTGTCGTCTCTCACTGCACGAGGCCCTGGCTTCTCAGGGTTCTCACGTCGTCGAGGGTGTAGCCGAGCCAGGTGAGGACGTCGGCGCTGTGCTCGCCGAGCAGCGGCGGCACCCGGCGCACGCCGGGCCGGCGGCCGTCCCACCGGATCGGCAGCCCGAGCGAGCGGTAGTCGGGCAGCCGTGGGTGGGGCGCGCCGACCAGCATCTCGCTGGCCTCGGTCTGCGGCTCTCTCAGGACCTGATCCATCGTCTGGATCGGCGCGCCCGGCACCCCGGCGGCGCGCAGCCGCTCGAGCAGGTCGGCGGTCTTGAGCGCGCGGGTCCGGGCCGACACGGCCTCGACCAGGTCGGCGCGATGCCGCACGCGGGCCGGGTTGTCGGCGAAGCGGGAGTCGTCCAGCAGCTCCGGCGCGCCGAGGGCGCCCGCCAGGCGCGTGAAGAGCGCGTCGGAGGCGGCACCGATCATCGCGTAGCCGTCGGCGGTCGGGAAGGCCTGATAGGGGGCGATCATCGCGGTGCCCGAGCCCTGCGGTTGCGGCACCTGGCCGCTCCCGAGGTACCCCATGGCGTGATACGAGACCCACATGAGCGTGGTGTCGAACAGCGCGGTCGTCACCTCGACCGCGCGACCGGTGGCGTCACGCCGGCGCAGGGCCGCCAGGATGCCGAGCGCGGCCCACATCCCGGTCCCCATGTCGACGATCGACGTGCCGACGCGCGCCGGCTCCTGCCCGGGGTGGCCGTTCACGGACATCAGACCGGCGTAGGCCTGCATGAGGGGATCGTACCCGGGCCGATCGGCCAGGGGGCCGCGGGACCCGTAGGCGGTGATCGAACAGTACACGAGCCGCGGATTGAGCGCGCGGGCCGCCGGGAAGTCGAGCCCCAGCTCGGCGATGGCGCCGGCCCGCAGACTCTGCACGAAGACGTCGGCGCGCCCGACCAGGCGGCGGAGGACCTCGAGGCCGCCGTCGCGCTTGAGGTCGAGGGCGAGGCTGCGCTTGTTGCGGTTGAAGGCCATGAACACGGCGCTCTCCTCCCCCCACCACGGAGGCGCCCAGGCGCGGGCGTCGTCGCCGCGCCCGGGCCGTTCCACCTTGACGATCTCGGCGCCCATGTCGCCGAGGATCTGCGTGCAGAACGGCCCCGCCACGTTCTGAGTGAGGTCGACGACGACGAGTCCGTCGAGGGGGAGCGCCACGGCTGGAGTCTACCACCGGGGCCGATGGCCTTGACGCGGCAGGCCGCAATCGGTGACCCTGCGGCCAGGATGCCGCCGGTCGGTCCGCTCCTCGACCGCGCCCTGCTGCCCCGCCTCGCCCGCGCGATGACGGCCTCGCTGAGCCTCGGCGACGCCCTGGTCGCCGCGGCCCGCGCGGCGGCGGACCTCGGCCCGGACTGCTTCGCGCTCATCTGGCTCGTCCGGGAGGACCGGCTCGAGCTCCGGGCGGCCGCCGGGAGCCTGGAGACGATGCAGTCGGCCGTGCCGCTGAGCGTCACCTTCGGCGAGGGCTTGCCGGGCCTGATCGCTCGCACCCGGCAGCCCTTGATCGTCGAGGATCCCGGCCGGGACCCGCGCGCCGCCCAGCGGGACCTCCTGCTCGCCGAACGCGTGCGGTGGTTCGTCGGCGTCCCGCTGTCGGGCTGGTACGCGCTCCAGGGCGTGCTCGGCGTCTTCAGCCGCGCGGCGCCGCTGGACGGGGAGGCCCTGGACGCGCTCGGCGCGCTGGCGGCCCAGGTCGCCCTCGCCGTCGAGATCGCGCGCCTCGACGCCGACCGCGAGCGGCGGCGCCGGCAGGCCGAGGCGCTGGCGGCGGTGAGCCAGGCGCTCGCCCACTCGCTCGATCCGGGCCAGGTGTCCCAGCTCATCGCCGACTCCGTCATCGCGCTGCTGGGCGCGCGGAGCGCCGTGGTGTTCCGGCTGGAGCCGGACACCGGCGCCCTGGTGTCGCTGGCGTTCGCCGGCCCGCCCGCCGAACCCACGATGCCGCTGGTGCTGCCGCGCGGCGTCGGGCTGGCGGGCCGGGCGGCGCTCGAGCGGCGGCTGCTCATCACCCGGGACGCGCGGGCCGATCCCGGCATCACCTGCACGCCCGAGGTGCGCGAGCGCCTGCGGCGGCTCGACCTGCACGCCGCCATGGCGGCGCCGCTGCTCGTGAACGGCGAGGCGATCGGCGCGCTGGGGGTGGCGGCCGGTCCCGGTCGCGTGTTCGGCGACGAGGCGGGCCGGCTGCTGGAGGCGTTCGCCGATCAGGCGGCGGTGGCCCTGAACGCCGCGCGCCTCTTCGACGCCGAGCGCAGCGCCCGGGCCGGGGCGGAGGCCGCCGAGCGCCGCTTCCGCGGGCTGGTGGAGAGCATCGACGCCGTCGTCATCGAATGCGACGTCGCCACGCGGCGGGTGCTGTTCGTGAGCCGGCGGGCCGAGTCGCTGCTCGGTCATCCGCTCGAGCGGTGGACGGCCGAGCCCGACTTCTGGCTCGCCCACGTGCATCCCGACGACCGCGAGCGCGTGCTGGCCTTCACCCGGGCCGAGGCCGCCGCCGGCCGCGACCACGCGCAGGAATACCGGATGCTGGCGGCCGACGAGCGCTCGGTGTGGGTGCGGGACAGCGCCAGCCTGGTGCGGGAGCCGGGCCGGCCGCCCCGGCTTCGCTGCCTGCACGTGGACATCACCGAGCGCAAGCGGACGGAGGCGCTGCTGACAGGCGAGAAGCTCCTGCTGGAGATGATCGCCGCCGGCGAGCCGTTGCCGAGCGTCCTCGACGTGCTGTGCCGGACGATCGAGGCGCAGGGCGACGCCGGGATGCGCTGCGCGGTGCTCCTGGTGGAGGGCGACCGGCCGCGCGAGGGCCCCTCGTCGCTCGGCGCCGGCGTGCATCCGGGCTGGTCTGTCCCCGTGCTGGGCGTGGCAGGCACCCCGCTGGCCACCTGCACCGTGTCCTACCCGACGGCGCGCCGGGCCGGCGACGGCGACCGCTGGCTGATCGAGCGCGCCGCCCGGCTGGCGGGCATCGCGATCGAGCGCGTGCGCGCCGAGGAGGCGCTGCGGGCCAGCGAGCAGCGCTACCGGACGCTGGTCACCAACATTCCCGACGTGGCGTGGCTGCTCGATCGGAGCGGCAATGCGCTCTTCATCAGCCCCAACGTCGAGCGGGTCTCGGGCTACGCGGCCGACGAGCTCTGCCGGGGCGGAGCGGAGGGCTGGTTCGGGCGCATCCACCCCGACGACCGGCCGCTGGTGCGCGCGCAGTTCGACGCGCTGTTCGAGGGCGGAGGCACCTTCGACCTCGAGTACCGCATCCGCCACCGGAGCGGCCGCTGGACGTGGGTGCACGACCGGGCGGTGGCGACCTACGAGGGCCACGGCACGACCTACGTGTACGGGCTGTATTCGGACATCACCGACCGCAAGCACGCCGAAGAGATCCGGGCGCTCCTGCTGAACCAGGTGATCACCGTGCAGGAGGAGGAGCGCCGCCGCATCGCGCGCGAGCTGCACGACGAGACGGCCCAGTCGCTGGCCTCCCTTTTGCTCGGCCTCAGCGCGCTGGGCGAGGCGCGCACGCTCAAGGCGGCCCGGGGCCAGGCCCGCGACCTCCACCAGGTGGCCACCCGCGCCCTGGCCGAGGTGCGGCGGCTGGCCTGGGGCCTGCGCCCGAGCGTCCTCGACGACCTGGGTCTCGCGGCCGCGCTCGAGCGCTACACCGACGACTTCGGCCGCACGCGCGGTCTCGCCGTCGAGCTGGAGACGGCCGGGCTCGAGGAGGGCCGCATGCCGGCCGGGGTGGAGATCGCCCTGTACCGCATCATGCAGGAGGCGCTGTCGAACGTGGCCCGGCACGCCGGCGCCCGGCGCGTGCGCGTGCGCCTGCAGCGCCGCGCCGCGACGGTGGCGATGGCGGTGGAGGACGACGGCCGCGGCTTCGACCCCCGGCAGCCGCCGGCGCCGCCGACGGCGGCCCGCGGTCTCGGCATCCACACCATGCGGGAGCGCGCGGCCGTCCTCCGGGGCGCGCTCACCATCGATTCGGCCCCGGGGCGCGGCACCCGGGTCGCCGTCGAGATCCCGCTGGGTCCGGAGCGGGCGTGAAGCAGATCCGTCTGCTCCTGGCCGACGACCACGCGATCTTGAGGGCGGGCCTCCGCATGCTGCTCGAAGCCCAGCCCGACATGACGGTCGTGGCCGAGGCCTCCGACGGCGAAGAGGCCGTGCAGCGCGCTCACGCCTGCCATCCGGACGTCGCGGTGATCGACCTCACGATGCCGGGCCTGAGCGGCGTGGAGACGCTGCAGCGCCTGCATCGCGAGCTGCCGGCCACCCGCCTGCTCGTGCTCACCATGCACGACGACCCGGGATATGCCCGGGTGACTCGGGCCGCCGGCGCCGCCGCCCACGTCATCAAGGACTCCGAGAGCGCCGAGCTGCTGGCCGCGATCCGGGCGGTCCACCGCGGCCGGACGCTGGGGCCGGACGCAGGCGAGGCGCCCCCGGCCGGCGGCGGCCCGCGCCGGGCGCCGTCGCTCAGCCCGCGCGAGCGGCAGGTGCTGGAGCTGCTCGCGCACGGCCACACCAACCGTGAGATCGCCAGCCGCCTGGCGCTCAGCGTCAAGACGGTGGAGACGCACCGTGCCCGCCTCAGCGACAAGCTCGGCCTGCACACCCGCGCCGACCTCGTCCGCCTCGCGCTCGACCTCGGCCTGGTCAAGCGCTGAGTACGGATCGCACGAACGCGCAACCCGCGTCCCCGACCCCGGGGTCCCGGGGGCTACCGCCCGGTCAGCTCCTTGCGCACGAGGGCGGCGCCGGCCGCCAGGCCCCGCAGCTTCTGGTTGCACATGTAGCGCGGGGACCAGCCGAAGCCGCAGTCGGGGTTGAGCGTGAGCTTGTCGGCCGGGCAGGCCTGCAGCACCCGGTGAATGCGCCGGGCCACGGTCTCGGCGGTCTCCTCCTGGAAGCCCTTGACGTCCACCACGCCGGCCCCCAGCTCGCGACCGCCGCCGTGCTTGTGCCAGAGGTCGACCTCGCTCATCTCGCGGCTGGCGAACTCGAGCACGAACTGGTCGGCCCGGGCCTGGAGCACGCCCGGGAAGTACGGCTCGTAGGAACGCGAAAAGCGCGAGCGGCCGAAGCGGTTGCCGAAGCAGATGTGGAACCCCAGGCGCGCCTTCACGCCCGCGGTGGCGAGGTTGAACAGCCGGGCCATCTCCTCGCCCGAGACGTTTCCACGCGCGGGCTCGTCGAGCTGGATCCAGTCGGCGCCGGCGGCCACCAGCGCCTTCAGCTCGGCGTTGATGACCTCGGCGAACCGCTCGGCCACGTCGACCACGCCCGTGTACTGCGTGCCGGGATGGATGCGCGAGCCGAACGTCAGCGGCCCCGCGCACGTCGCCTTGGTCGCGCGCGTCGTGTGGCTCCGGAGGTATTCGAACTCCTTGACGATGCCGAGGCCGCCGGGCGGGGTTTCGATGCGGCCCACGGCCTCGTAGCGCGTCTGCTGGTCGTAGCCCCACGGGCCGACCTTGCGCCGCACCGGCAGCGGCGCGATGCCCTTGATGACGGCGTAGTAGGAGTCGACGTAGCCGTCGAGCCGGCGGACCTCGCCGTCGGTGATGACATCGATGCCGGCGAGCTCCATGTCCCGGATCGCCGTGTCGGCGGCGTCGTCGAACATCTCCCCGAGGTCGGCGGGCCCCGCCTCGCCGGCCTCGTGGGCCCGCACGAGCGTGAACCACCAGCCAGGCTTGCCGTGAGAGCCGATCACCGAGGTCGGCAGGATGGGGAGAGGGCTCATGGCGCGGCGTATTCTAGCCTGACCGCCCGCCGGCCGGGGGTGCTAGAATTCTCGAACCGCTCACGCCACACCCGGAGAGGGTCACGCTTGTACGTACGGTTCTGGGGGACCCGGGGCTCGATCGCGTCGCCCGGTGAACACACGACCCGCTATGGCGGCAACACGTCCTGCGTCGAGGTTCGGGCCCAGGACGGCACCGTCATCGTGCTGGACTGTGGGACCGGCGCGCGCGAGCTGGGCCTGCACCTCGTCCGGACGATGCCGTCCCCGATGCGCCTGCACCTCTTCATCGGCCACACCCACTGGGATCACATCCAGGGCTTCCCCTTCTTCGTCCCGGCCTTCCTGCCCGGCGCCGAGCTGAACGTCTATGCCCCCCTCGGGTTCCAGCAGAGTCTGGAGGAGGCGATGTCCGGGCAGATGGAGTACTCCTACTTCCCGGTCAAGCTGCGCGATCTGCGCAGCCGGATCCACTTCACCGAGCTGGAGGAAGGCTTCTTCCGGGTCGGGGACGTGCTGGTGGAGACGCAGTACCTGAACCACACCGCGCCCACCATCGCCTACCGGATGACCAGCGGGGGCGCCACCGTGGCCTACGTGACGGACCACGAGCCCTTCTGGGCCCCGGAGGACGGCATCCTGAACCACCCGGGCGATCAGCGGCACATCGCGTTCATGCGCGGGGCCGATCTGGTCATCCACGACGCCCAGTACACGCAGGAGGAGTACACCAACCGCCTCGGCTGGGGCCACTCGACGATCGAGTACGCGACCGACGTCGCGCTCGCCGCCGGCGTCAAGCGCCTGGCCCTGTTCCATCACGATCCCGGGCACGACGATCCCGCGATGGGCCGCCTGGAGGCCCAGGCCCAGGCCCGCGTCACCGCCAGCGGCGGCGTGCTCGACGTCTTCGCCGCGCGCGAGGGGCTCGAGCTGTCGGTCAGCGGCAGCAACCGCGTGGTGCCGGTCGCCGAGATCTCCGCGCTGCGCCGGCGGCTCATCGCCGGCGCCCGCGTGCTGGTCGTGACGCCCGACGACGCCGAGGTCACGGCGATCGAGGAGGCCCTGGCCGAGGACGGCATGGTGGCGCTGCCCGTGCCCGACATGCACGCGGCGCTCACGCGGGGGACCGAGCATCTGCCCGACCTCGCCATCGTCGACACCCGATTGCCGCCCCGTGACGGCGCCGACCTCGTCCCCGCCCTCCGCAGCCGCATGGGCCGCGCCAACTTCCCGGTGATCCTGCTGGCCGAGCGGCCCGAGATCGCCGCCCTGCACCGCCCCGAGATCGGGGCGACCGACTACCTGGCCCGGCCGTACAGTCCGCCGATGCTGCGCGCCCGGGTGCGGGCGTGGCTGGCCCGCACGCTGGTCGCCTTCAACGAAACGCCGGCGGCCGTCGTCTCCGACGAGGCGGTGGCCATCGAGGACGCCCGCGACGACCGGGGCGCCACCCAGACGCTGCTGGCCAGCATGCTGGCCTCGGTCCCGCTGTTCAAATGCCTCATGCCGGCCCAGCTCAACGCGCTGGTGGCCCAGGCCACCGAACAGGTCTATCCCGGCGGTCACGTCATCGCGCGCCAGGGCGAGCCGCCGCAGTATCTGTGGGTGCTCCTGTCCGGCCGCGTGCGCGTCGTCGAGGCGACCGCCGACGGCCAGGCCGAGATGCTGCTGGGCGAGATCGGCAAGGCCGAGGTCTTCGGCGAGCTGGGCATCCTGCGCGACCAGCCGCGCTCGGCCACGGTCATCGCCGTCGACCGGACGCACTGCCTGGTCCTGCGTCACGCCGATTTCGTCGCCGCCCTCGACGAGTCGGTGCTGCTGGCCAACGGCCTGCTGCGCGTGGTCGCCGCGCGGCTCTACGACGCCGACCGCAAGCTGGCCCGCTACGCGCCCGATCCGCTCACCGGCCTCAACAGCCGCCGCGCGTTCCACGAGCAGTACCGGCGCACCGCCGCCGGCGCCCGCCGGCGCAAGACCGGCCTGCTGCTGCTGGCCCTCGACGTGCTGCACCTCAAGGCGATCAACGACGGCTGCGGCTACACGCTGGGCGACGAGGTGCTGCGCACGGTGGCCGACGCGCTCGTCGAGGCCACCCGGACCACCGACGTGGTGGCCCGCTACGGCGGTGACGAGTTCGCCGTCCTGCTGCTCGACGCCATGCCCAAGGACGTCGACATCATCGTCGGCCGCGTGCGTGACAAGCTGGCCGGCCTGGCCGCGCAGCGCCGCCTGCCGGTCTCCGTCGAGTGCTCGACCGGCATCGCCTGGAGCAACAGCCCGCCCGACACCGCCGAGGAATTCCTGCGCGAGGCCGACCGCGACATGCACGAGCGCAAGGTCCGCGACAAGCAGCGCCGCGAGTCCGCGTAGCCCTCGCCCTCCCTCGCCGGGCGAGACGCGGGGCGCCCGGTGTGCAGGCCGTTGCTCACCCGAAGCCGGCACGTCGATTGCTCCGCTGGCGGGCATGTGGCTCCCGGCGTCACCCCCGCTGACGCTCCGGTTCCGGCCCCCCGGCCGGGAGCCGGCTTGTTGGGACGCCCTCTTCCCGCCGCACGCCATGCTCTTCGCGCGCTGCCGCTTCGCGCTGTACGCAGGGCTGCGGGGGCTCGCGCGCACGCGCGGCGTGCGGCGGCTCTGGATCCCGGCGTATCTCTGCTGCTGCGTCCTGGAGGCGGTGGAGGCGGCGAACGTCGAGCCGGTGCCGTACGACGTGGGCGACGGGCTCCGGCCTCGCCTCGACACGATCGCCCCGGCGCCCGGCGACGGCCTCCTCGTCGTCCACTACTTCGGCCTGCTGCCGCCGATGGACGCCGTCGTCGCGTTCTGCCGCGAGCATGACCTGCCGCTCGTCGAGGACTGCGCGCACACGGTGCCCGATCCGGCTTCGCCGGTCCGCGCCGGGGCGCACGGGACGTTCGCGGTCTTCAGCCTGCGCAAGCAGGCGCCGGTGCCGGGCGGCGGTCTCCTCGTCGTCAACGACCCCGCGCTGCGGCCGGCCATCGCGCCGCCGCCGCCGCCCGGGCTCGGCGACGCGCGCACGCTGGGGCGCCTGGCCCTCACGCTCGTGGAGCGCACGGCGGCCGCGCTCGACTGCAACCTCCTTCGATGGAAGGACCGGCTGCCGGTGATCGACCTCGCGCACGACGAGCCGCAGCGCCGCGCGCTGGCGGATCCGGACTACGCCAGGCCGCCGCGGCCGTCGGTGGTGCTGGCGCCGCTGCTGCGCCGGCTCGACTGGGCCGCGATCATTGCGGCACGGCGGGACGTCTACCGCCGGCTGGCGACGGCGCTCGACGGCGTGGCCGGCATCGCCCTGCCCGTCGCGGTCGCGCCGGTCGGCTCGGTGCCGCAGATGCTGCCGCTGCACGTCGCCGATCCCGGCGAGGCGGCCCGCCGACTGCGACGGCGGGGCATCGAGGCGATGTGCTGGCCGGGAGTCGAGCAGTACGCCCTCGACCGCGCCGCCTTCCCGGGCGCGCGGCGGTGGCTCGACCACGGGGTCTGCCTGCCGCTCGGCTACGCGTTGACGCCGGGGCGCGCGGCGCGGGTGGTGGAGGCGGTCCGGGAGGCGGCGGCCGCGGTGGTCACCACTCCCTCGGCGTTCGCGTAGCGGCTCAGCCGCGCCGCCGTCGCCCGACGAAGGCGGCGATGCGGGCGCGCGCGGCCGAGCCGGTGCGCAGCGCGGCGCCGTAGGCTTCCGGCTCGCGCCCGAGCGTCCCCGACCGGATGACCGCGACGATCGCCTTCGTCGCGGCCAGGCCCTCGCGCGGCGAGGCGGCGATCTCGCTCGCCCACCTGGTCGCGCTCGCCTCCAGCGTCGGCGGCGCCACCACGCGGTTGACGAGGCCCAGGCGCAGGGCCTCGCTGGCGTGCACGATGCGGCCGGAGAGCAGCAGGTCGCGGCCGTGGGCGCCGCCCGCGACGTCGAGGAAGCGGGCGATGCCGTAGCCCGGGTTGAAGCCGAGGGTGACCTCGGGCAGGCCCAGGCGGGCGCGATCGGAGGCGATGCGGAGATCCTGGGCGACGGCCAGCATGAGGCCGCCGCCGAGGGCGTGGCCGTCGATCACCGCCAGCGTGACCTGGGGCAGGTGGGTGAAGCGGTCCATCAGCCGGGCGTGGCGGGTGGCCAGCGCCTGCGCGTCCTCCCCGGTGAGCGTCTCCATCTCCTTGATGTCGTTGCCGGCGCAGAACGCGCGGCCCTGCCCGCACACCAGCAGCACCCGCGCGTCGTCCATCGCCATCACGCGGTCGAGGGCGGCTTCCAGCGCCGCCGTGAGGTCGCCGTTGAGCGCGTTCAGGGTCTGCGGACGGTTGAGGGTGAGCCGGAGGACGCCGTCGGCGACCGGCGCCAGGACGACGAGGTCGCTCACGGAGTCTTGCGGCGCCGCAGCCAGCCGGTCAGCCCGAGCCCGACGGCCGCGACGGCGGCGGTGACACCGGCCGCCGGCCAGAAGTTGGTGCGGAAGAACGGAACCTGGAAGAACGGCGAGTGGCGGTCGGAGGGCCTCAGGCGCCCGTCGAGGAGGCCGTCGACGATCGACATCGCCTCGCCGATCAGCACCTCGGTGGTGGCCTTGGCGAACTCGGGGTCGGCGAGCGCGGGATGGCCGACGTAGCCCTGGCCCCCGTTCTTGAGCGGGTAGTTGGGCACCACGCGGGAGGCCAGCGAGTAACGCGCCGGCGGCAGCGTGCGGTACGCATCGCTCACGAGGTCGGGGCGCAGCAGCAGCATCAGCGAGGTCTCCCACCAGCCGCCGTGGGCGTCCTCGGCGAAGGCTCCGCGCTCGGCAGCGGTGAGGGGGCGGCCCAGCTCGGTCTCGATGCGGTCCACGAACCGGCCGCGCAGGAACTCCCAGGCCAGGTGGCCGGTGAAGGAGGCCATGGTCACGCCGCGGCGGCGGGTCACGATCGCGGCGGCCTCGTCGAGCGCGGTGAGATGACCGGGCCCGGCGTGGCCGTTGGCGACCAGGATCCACCGGAAGCCCGCGCGGGCCAGGGAGTCACCGTAGTCGACCAGCGCGTCGCGCACGACGCGCTGGCGCACGGTGATGGTGCCGACGGTGTCGAAGGTGAACGAGCCCAGGTGCAGGGTCGGCGCCAGCACCACCGCCCAGCCGGGGCGCCCGGCGACCACGCGCTCGGCGATCGTCTCGGCGAAGTGGCGGGCGGCGAAGGCGTCCACGCCCACGGGCAGGTGCGGGCCGTGCTCCTCGAGCGGGCTCACGGTCAGGATCACGACGGTCCGCGCGCGGTCGAGCGCGTCGAGCGCAGGCGTGGACATCTCCTCCAGTCGATGCACGCTCAAAAGCTGCTTCCTTTCGTGGCGGCCAGGTAGTCCTGCCTGGCGCGCTCCAGCTCGGCGACGATGGCCTCGCGCTCGGCGACCAGCCGGCGGGCCGCGTGGCTCTGGGTGGCGGCCAGCGCCGCGAACCGCAGCCGCGCGCGCAGCCAGCCGGCCGCGATCAGGTAACGATATGCGATGGCGCCGGCCAGCGGCAGCGACAGCGCGAAGGCCGCCGCCCACCACGCCCCCGCCAGCCGGCCGACGAGCCAGGTCTCGAGCCCCCAGAAGAGCGGGAAGGCCACGATGCTCGCCAGCAGGCGGATGGTGGCGTAGTCGGTCTCCTTGCGCGCCAGGCGGCGGGCCAGCCACCGCGGCACGAAGTACGGCAGCGCGTTGACGATCGCGCCGTAGGCGAACAGCGGCAGGCCGGCGAGCGCGTCCCAGGTGTAGACGAGTCCCCGGCGGGCCGGCAGCCGCTCGCGACGCGCGCGCACGGTCCCGTCGCGCAGGTGGTACTGCGCCAGGAGCGAGCGGTAGGCCTGGATGCGCTGCCAGAGCGACTCCACGCGGACCGGATCGGTCGCCTTGAAGTGCTGGACGGCGCCGGCGATCGAGCGCGACAGCCGCACGGGATCGACGTCGCGGCGCCGGAGGCCGCGCGATTCCATGACCTGCTCGGTCAGATCGTCG